>JAITJW010000104.1 GCA_031278715.1 Treponema sp.
AATTGAAAAAGGAGATACATCATGTCAGAGAAAGCAAATTTGCAAAATCCTCAGTTTGTCCCCTTTACCGTCAGAGAAATAAAGCCCCAGGGCTGGCTTAGGCGTCAATTGAGAATTCAGGCCGACGGCCTCTGCGGGAATCTGGACAAAATATGGAACGAAATTTACGAAAGCCGCTGGGCAGGCGGCGGCAGGGACGGCTGGGAAATACTTCCCTACTGGCTTGACGGTTTCATTCCCCTGGGATGGCTGCTTGACGATGAGGAACTAAAGGCAAGGGGAAAAAAATACATTGATTGTATTATCGCGGGTCAGAAGGCCGACGGCTGGCTTTGTCCCTGTGAAGACAAAGACCGGGCACGTTACGATATATGGGCTTTCTTCCTGGTCTGCAAGGTCCTTACGGTCTATGCGGATTGTTCGGGGGACCCAAGAATCGAAACGGTTCTTTCCAAGGCCCTGCACAGCATTGCCGCCCATCTGGGGGGAACTCTTTTTGACTGGGGCGCCGCCCGATGGTTTGAATGTCTTATCCCGGTATTCTGGCTTTACGAGCGTACCGGAGAACCATGGCTTTTGGATCTTGCCCACCGCCTTGAAGTCCTGGGTATTAATTATGAAAAATTGTTTTTACACTATGCGGACCAGGAGCCGCAACGCCGGTGGACCTTTATTACCCATGTGGTGAATATCGCTATGGCCCTTAAATCCGGCGCGTTGACCAGCCGGTTCAGGGGCGGCGATCCCAACGTCTTTGCCCGTATGGCGCTGGACAAGCTCTTTACCTGGCACGGTACTGCGGCCGGCCACTTTACCGGCGATGAATGTGTGGCCGGGACAAGCCCGGTACAGGGGACGGAACTCTGCGGCGTGGTGGAAGCCATGTATTCCTACGAAACCTTGATCTCTGTTGGCGGCGCTGCCGAGTGGGCGGATCATCTGGAGGATTTGGCCTTTAACGCACTGCCGGCGGCCATAAGTCCGGACATGAAAACCCATCAATACGATCAGATGGTGAATCAGGTCCAGTGCAGCGTACTGCCGAAAGATCATGTTGTGTTTATGACCAACGGCGCCGACGCCCATGTCTTCGGGTGGGGTCCCAAATCAGGCTGCTGTACCCCCAATTTCAGTCAGGGTTGGCCCAAGTTCGCCCTCTCGGCGTTTATGAAAGCCCCGGACGGCATTGTTTCGGTTCTGCCGGTTCCTTCTGAACTGAACTGCACAATAAACGGGACGGGTGTGCGGATTACCGCTGAATCGGAATACCCCTTCAGGGACAGCCTGCGGTATACCATCTAAACGGAGGCTCCGGTACACTTCAGTTTTTATGTACGGATACCAGGCCGGGCGAAATCGGCGCTCGTCGACACGGCGGCTGCCGCGCCTGGGAGCTTTTTTAAGATTGAACGGGAATGGAAGGGGAAAAGCGAAATTGAAGCGGCCTTTGGTTTTGAATGCGAACTTGAAAAGCGGCCCCAGGGAATGTACTGCTTGAGGCGGGGCCCCTTCGTTTTCAGCGTTGCCCCCCGGGAACGGTGGGAGAAAGAAGAATATGTCAGGAACGGCATCGAATTGAAATACCCCTATTGCGAATACAAAGTTTTTCCTGAGTCGCCCTGGAACTACGCCTTTACCGGGGATAGTATGGAAGCGGTTTTTTCACCTGTAGGGGACATTCCCTTTTCACCGGAATACCCGCCGGTTCGAGTCAGGACAAAGATGGCGCCTATAAAATGGGACATGGAAAACGGAGTATGTGAAATCCATCCTTCACCCAAAGCTACAGGCGCGGCGGTAGAAATTGAACTCGTTCCCTATGGGTGCACTACCCTCAGGGTTACCGAAATTCCAATGGCGGAATGAAACTATAGAGTTGATCGGAAACTTCAGATTCTGATCAACTTCCGCTGTATGAAAGAGGAGATATTATGAACCCGGAAACGTTGCTTACAACTTACGCGAGCCCCTACAAATACGGTAAGGCGGTACTCGAAGGCTCCGGCGTCCAGGGGGCCTTTGATTCCCTTGCGGTGGACGTCCCCTTCCTGTTCCGGCATCAGGGCCGGTATTTCATGCTCTACACCGGCTTTGACGGGATAGGCTACCAGTCCGCCCTGGCGGTGAGCGATGATCTCCTTAACTGGAAACATCACGGCATGGTGTTAAAACGGCTGGATAAAAAAGGCAAGTGGGACGGCGTCAGCATCGCCGGTACCTGGATACTCAGGGACATGGACCTCTGGGGGAATTACGAACTTGAAAAATTCGACGGCAAATACTGGATGATCTACCATTCCTATCCGGAAGCGGGCTATGAGGCCGGCGCAGCCGAGATGGGCCTTGCCTGGACGGAAGACGAGAATCTCCTCGACTGGCATCGCCTGGAAGATCCGGTTTATTCCTGGAGGGGCGGCGCGGATTGGGAAAAGGCGGGGCTCTACAAAGCCTGCTTTTTCCGGCATCAGGATCTTTTTTATTTGTTTTATAACGCAAAGAACAAGGAGTCCGGCTGGATCGAACAGACCGGGCTGGCCACTTCGAAAGACCTGCTTTACTGGGAGCGGTACGAAGGCAATCCGGTGCTTAAAGTAGAAGACGGTACCTGGCGCAGCCGTTTTGTGTCGGATCCCAATATATGCCGGTCAGGGGATCTATGGCTCAATTTCTTCTTCGGCTATGACGGCAAACACGCCCAGGACGGCATAGCCTGTTCCAGGGATCTGTTCCATTGGGAAATGGCGAAGGAGCCCATCCTGAAATACGGCGCCGAAGGGGAAATCGACTCGACCCACGCCCACAAGGCCGCAGTTATCACCGTTGGGAAGCGGCTCTACCATTTCTACAACGCAGTGCGGCCCTGGCGTCCCGGGGACCGGGCCAAAAATGGCGGGGAGTACCGGGTCATCAGTGTGGCAAGTTCGGAGCCGTTTTAGCCCTCTGCACTGGCTAAACGTGACCCGCATTGCGTCACGAAAGCTCGTGAAAGGAGGAAACAGGTAAAACTTTTCAACATGACCTCATGAGACCACAGGGAAACCTGTGCACCTCATCCGGAAAGGCGTAGCGAACCACCGGAAGCGAGTACGAACCAAGGTTCGATGCATGGGCCTTGGCGGCAAGGTTTGTGAAGCGGCGGACCGGAGGTCTGCGGGCGGAAGCCCGAAGAAACAGGGGAACCGGCCCGACGGGACCCTGGCCTGGAAAGACGGAGGGAAGGGCCGCCCCGGGAAAAAGAACCGACGGGAGGAAACAGTATGGATACATCGGACTTATAGTCCGCGATATTCCGGGACAAGCTGTCAACGAAACAACGGCGGACAGCGTAAGACCGTAGGTCCGCAACGGCCTGTGGGAATACCGGCGTATGAAGACAGAATACTCCGGCGGGCGGTACAACCGGCCCTGGAACCGATATACGAGCAGGAGTTTTACGACTTCTCGAACGGGTTCAGACCGGGGAAATCAGCCCGCCAAGCCCTGAACCGGCTGTGGAAAGAAAGCATGAACATTGAAAGGGGATATAGTATCGACCTGGACATCAGCAAGTACGCGGACCGGAGGTTCGACAACAGCATACCACACGATAAACTCCGGGAAGTCCTTGGCCAAGGGGTGAGCGATGGAGTGATAGCGGACTAAAGTCCGGCGGGTAATCGGGAAATGGTTACACGCGGGGGTGATGGAAGCGGGGAATGTGCGGTACAGCGAGAACGGCGCCCCTCAAGGGGGAGTCATATCGCCGCTGTTGAGCAATATCTACCTGCACGAAGTACCGGACGACTGGTTTGTAACGGCGGTTCAGCCGAGGTTAGAGGTGAAATCTTTCATGGCGCGCTACGCGGACGATGCGGTGATCGGGTGTGAGAAGAAGTCAGACCAAAGGTCTGCGGACGCCGGCCGGATAATGAAGGGGAAGAGCCTTCCGAATTTGAGAAGTATGGGCTGACCATACACCCGGAAGACGGACAGGAAACGGCTGAGCCGGGCATTGAAGGCAATAACGCGGCGGCGCCGGGAAAACCGGCATCGGGCGAAACGAGGCCAACACCGGGAACTGAGCGTCAAACTGCGGGG
>JAITJW010000017.1 GCA_031278715.1 Treponema sp.
TCCCGTGGTACAGGCACCCAAAAGAACACCGATCATCATTGCCGGAACCAGCGGTCTGTGTTTGCGTTTGCATTTGCGTTTATTCAAAAAACAAGTTGGCATACTCTGAATATACTAAAACCCCGGAAAATTTGACATACTGGAGTCATTCCCAAAACTCGGTTAGTTTTGGGGATGGCAATCTAAGGTTGCTTTCCCAAAAACTGAAGTTTTGGAACAGCCTTGCTTGGTAAAGCCGGAGATGCCAGCTACATGGATCGTGAAAAAGAATGGTTTGACGACGAAAATTTTTGGGGGGTCTTTGCCCCTATCATGTTTGACGAGGCACGCTGGGCGGAACTTCCCCTGGTGGCCGACGGTGTAACCCGCATGGCCCGTCTGGATCTCTATGGCCGGGGGGCGGCAGGGGATCCGTCTGCAGAATCCGCGGACACGGCGGGCAGTGCGGTCCTTTCCGGTCCTCCCGGACTCCTGGACCTCTGCTGCGGTTTCGGCAGGCTTACGCTGGAATTCGCCGCCCGCGGCTTTGTCTGTACCGGTGTGGACATTACCAGTGGCTATCTGGAAACCGCCCGGGAAGACGCAGCCGCCGAACATCTCGATATTGAATTTATCCGCGCCGACATACGGGACTTTGTCCGTCCCCGTTCTTTCGACATCGCGGTAAGCCTCTACATTTCCTTTGGGTACTTCGCCGACCCGCTGGACGACAGACGGGTTCTGGCGAATGTCTGCGAATCCCTCAAGGGCGGGGGTGTCCTTATCATCGAAACCCTGGGCAAGGAGATTGCCGTCCGGGATTTTACCCGCTCCGAATGGTTCCGGCGGGCGGGCTGTATCGTTCTCACCGAGTACAGTCCTGTCGATTCCTGGGCGGCCCTTCAAAACCGCTGGACCCTTATCGGCCAGGGGGAACGGATCGAGAAAACTTTTACCCAGCGGCTCTACGCGGCCAGTGAGCTGCGCGCCCTGCTGCTGGACGCTGGTTTTGCCCGGGTGGAAATCTACGGCGGCTGGGACGAATCCCCCTACGACGAGCGGGCGGAAAAGCTGATTGTGGTAGGAAGGAAAGGCTTATGAGGCAGTATGCGATGTGCGGTACACGGTGTCCGGTACACAGTACACAGTACACAGTATACAGTACACGGTGTACGGTGTACGGTGTACTGTGTACGGTGTACGGTGTACGGAAAATAGTACGGAAAACAGATGGTTACGCTAACAGGGCCGCTGTTTTTCTTTCGCCGGTTATGGTATTCTGTCTGTAGTATCTCTCCGGTACGAAAGAACCGGGCTGCTGAACCTAAGGAGCCTTCATGAGTACGCGTGTTCCCAGTGTTCCCCTTATTACCTGCGATCCTTATTTTTCGCTCTGGTCCCCCGTGGACCAGCTTTACGACAGTGACACGGTCCATTGGACCGGACGGGTTCAGCGGATAAGCGGCCTTGCGCGGATTGACGGCAGGAACTTCCGCTTCATGGGTCTGGGAGCGGAGCCGGTCTTGAACCAGACATCGCTGGAAATCAGCGCCACATCCTCCCGCTATACGTTTGAAGGGGTGGCCCTTAGCCTGGAGCTTGAGTTCCTCAGCCCCTTGCTTTTGGACGATCCGGACCTTTTTTCCCGCCCGCTTTCGTATATCGGGGCCAAGCTCACGGTAAATGACGGCCAAACCCATCAGGTAGAGCTTGAGTTCTCGTTCAGCGATAGGTTTTGTACCTGCAGCAACGAACCCGTTCCTATGGCGGGGGGAGTCCACGATCTGGGGAACAGCCTTGCCGCCTGGACAGGCAAACGGAAGCAGGGGCCACTGAGCCACAGCGGAGACGACGTAACTGTCGATTGGGGCTACCTCTATGCAGCCGTTCCCCGGAACCAGGGCCTTGTATCCAAAACCGGGGAAGGGCTAAACGTCAGGCTTTGCTTTCCGGAACTAAACGGTACGGGGGAATCTTTTGTTGTCGCCGCTTATGACGATGTGGCGTCGATCAACTATTTTGGGGAATTTCGCCGGGGCTACTGGGCCCGTAACGGTAAGACGATCCTCCAGGTTATCGGGGAGGGGATTCGGGATTACCCCTCCGTCAGAGAACGCTGCAGGACTTTTGACAGGGAACTGGCGGCCAAGGCGGAGGCTGCCGGGGGGACAGCCTATGTTTCGATCCTGAACCTGGCCTACCGGCAGACCATTGCCGCCCATAAACTCATTACCGGTCCGGAGGGAGAGGCGGTCTTTGTCTCCAAGGAATGTTTCTCCAACGGCTGCGCTGCCACCGTAGATGTAAGTTATCCCTCCGTGCCCCTCTTTTTGCTCTACAACCCCGAACTGGTCAAGGGAATGTTACGGCCAATCCTCCACTTTGCCCGGCAGCCGGCCTGGACCTTTAACTTTGCCCCTCACGATGCCGGCCGTTACCCCCACCTTAGCGGTCAGGTCTACGGTCTTGCCCAAGAGGGCATGAAAAATACCGAAGTCTATCCCCCGTACTACGCCTTTCCCGCCAATGCGGCCCTCTACAATCTCCACTCCCAGATGCCCGTAGAGGAATGTGGTAACATGCTTATCATGCTGGCCGCTGTCGCCAGGGCCGAGGGGAACGCCGATTTCGCCAGGCCCCAGATGGATCTGGCGAAACAGTGGGTCCGTTACCTTATCGAATACGGGGAGGACCCCGGGGAACAGCTTTGTACCGATGATTTTGCCGGCCATCTGGCGCATAACTGTAACCTTGCCGCCAAGGCGATTATGGGAATCGAAGCCTATGCCATCCTCCTTGATATGACTGGGGACAAGGCAGAGGCCGGGGGCTACCATGCCAGGGCCAGGACCGCCGCCGCCGCATGGCTGGAGCGTGCCCGTCGGGGGGATCACAGCGCCCTGGTTTTCGACAAACAGGAAGGCTGGAGCCTTAAATACAACCTGGTCTGGGACCTGTTGTTCAAAAGCCGGCTGTTTCCCCCGGAACTGTTTGCCTCCGAACTGGCATGGTACATCGCGCAGCAGAATGTCTACGGAGTCCCCCTGGACAGCCGCCGGGAATATACCAAATCGGATTGGGTCCTGTGGGTGTCCGCCTTTAGCTCCGGCAGGGCCGGGCGGGAGGCCCTGATAAAGCCGGTAGCCGGATTTCTTGAGGATACCGCAGACCGGGTCCCCTTCTCCGACTGGTACGACACACTAAGTGCCAGGCATTATTACTTGCAGAATCGTACCGTTCAGGGAGGGCTTTTTATGCCCCTCCTGGCGGATGAATGGGCTGGGGGATGAACGGTAAAGGGAAGCTGTTCCATAGTTTTTGGAACTATTAAATGTGGGGGGTACGGTATGAAAACGTTGGTGGTGTATTTTTCTTACACCGGTAACTGCGGCCTGGTGGCCGGGGTGATTAAAAACAGCCTGGGCGCCGAGACCTTGGAACTCAAGCTGGAGGATGACAAGGAGCGGAAGGGCCTTGCCAAGTATTTCTGGGGTGGTAAACAGGTGTTCTCCCATGCCAAACCGCCCCTCAAGCCCTACAAGGCCGATTGGGAACAGTACGACCTTATCGTTATCGGCAGTCCCGTCTGGGCCGGTTCCTTCAGCCCCGCGCTTGCCACATTTCTGGATCAGACCAAAATAAGCGGGAAGAAGATCGCACTTTTCTGCTGCCACCGGGGCGGCAAGGGCCGGGTTTTTGATCAGCTTAAGGCCGCGCTTACCGGTAACACAGTTGTGGCCGAGCGGGGCTTTATTATCCCCTCCGGGGCGAACCGCGGTGAAGCCCTGGAAAATGTCCGGGCCTGGGCACAGAGCTTGAGCAAAATCTGAGCAAAGCTTGAGAAATCTGAGCAGGGCCTGAGAAATCTGAGCAGGGCTTGAGAAACCTGAGCAGGGCCTGAAAAACCTGAGCAGGGCTTGAAAAACCTGAGCAGGGCTTGAGCAAAACCGGGGCGGGAGCCGGCGCGGTTTATTCGGGCCGGATTGTCCCGCCCCCCAGTACGAGGTCGCCGTCGTACATCACCGCCGCCTGCCCCGGCGTAATGGCCCGCTGGGCTTCGTCAAATTCCACCCTCAGGCTGTCCTCCCCGGTTTGTTCGACCGTGGCCCACTGTTCGGCCTGCAGGTAGCGGGTTTTTACACGGGCCCGCAGGGGCCGTTCCAGCCGTTCCAGCGCAATAAGGTTAATATCCGCCACCGTAAAGGTTTTTGAGTACAGTTCCGCCTCCGGCCCCAGTGTAAGGGTGTTGGCGGCCATGTCTTTGGAGCTAACATAGACCGGCTTATTTCCGGCCACCCCCAGGCCCCGCCGCTGTCCGATGGTATAGCGGACAATACCCCGGTGCCTGCCCAGGACCTTCCCCGTCCTGTCCACAATGTTACCGGCGGGGTAGGTTTTTCCGGTCCAGCGTTCCATAAAACTGCCGTAGTCCCCGTCGGGAACAAAGCAAATATCCTGGCTATCCGGCTTTTCCGCGTTGACAAAACCCAGTTCCGCCGCAATCTCCCGAACCTGGGCCTTGGTTTTGCCGCCCAGGGGGAAACAGGTCCTTTGAAGCTGTTCCTGGGTTAGACAGTAGAGAACATAACTCTGGTCCTTTTTCCGGTCCAGCGCCTTTTTCAGAAGGAAACGGCCGCTTCCCCGGTCCTGTTCAATCCGGGCATAGTGCCCCGTGGCCAGCATATCAAAATCAAATTCACGGGTCCGGTAGAGGAGCCGTTCAAATTTGATGTAACGGTTACAATCAATACAGGGGTTGGGGGTCTGTCCGGCCTCATAAATTTCCACAAAACGGCGAATTACCTCGTCCCGGAACGGTTCGGTAAAATTCAACACGTAGTGGGGCAGACCCAGCTTGTAGGCGGCCTGACGTGCGTCGTTTACATCCGCCAACGAGCAGCAACCCCGCTCCGGCCTTTTCGTGTCAATCAACTTAAGGGTAACGCCGATACAGTCGTAACCTTCACCGCGCATCAGCGCCGCCGCCACCGAACTGTCCACCCCCCCGGACATGGCGATTACCGCCTTCCGTTCCATGAACGCTAGGCTAACTTGTCCATCATCGCGGCAACTTCCATCTCGCAGGAGCGCATAGCCAGAATCGTCTGCTCAATCAGCTTGTCCAGTTCCCAGCCCAGCATGGCCGTTCCCCGCTCGATCACCTCACGGGAACACCCTGCGGCAAAATTCACCGCCCGGTACTTCTTTTTTACGGATTTCAGCTCCATATCCATCACACTTTTGGAAGGCCGGATAATCGCCGCGGCCCAGATAAGCCCCGAAAGCTCATCCACCGCGTACAACACCTTTTCCATCTCGTGTTCCGGCTTTATATCCACCGTTAACCCATAGCCGTGGCAGCAAATCCCGTGGATCAGCGCGTCATCCGCGCCGGCCTCCCGCAGTAGTCCCGCCGCCTTAATACAGTGTTCGTCCGGGAATTCTTCAAAGTCAAGGTCGTGGAGAAGCCCTACAATACCCCAGAAATCCTCCTCCCCGCCGTAACCCAGTTCCGCAGCATACCAGCGCATTACCCCCTCCACCGTCAGGGCATGCTGAATGTGGAACGGATCCCGGTTGTACCTCTGCAAAAGAGACCATGCCTGGTCCCGGGACAAGGCCGATAGTAAAGCGCACATGAGTTTATTATACCAGAGGACGCCGCTATAGGGTAGACCCCTGGGTTAGATTTTATTTTGAGGCATTACGGACCCCTGCTACTGGGCTTTTCTGATGTAGAGGGGTATGGAGGACAGCTCCTTATCATCAATGTAAAGCACAAAATTTACCACCCCGCAGGCGTGGAAACGCAGATTCGAGATGCTAAAGACCAGATGGGATACTGTACTGGCGTTTCCCACTCCCTTTACCTCTACATTGCCGGTGATGGCGTCCATGCTCATCTCACCGTTCAGGTCGCGGGTTTCTATGCGGAAGGAATGACGGGAAAATTCCCACAGGTCAAAACGCAGGCGGATCACTACGGAAAGCTGGGGGTGGGTAAAGGGAAAATTCCGGGAAATAATGGTGTCGAATGTACCAACAATCGTAAGCTTGCCGCCGTTTTCCTGGGCAAAATCACAAAAGGTAAAAATTTCTATTTTCATGCGGCCTTCTTGTTACAATATTTTGGAAAACCCGTATTTTTCCAGAAACAGCGTAAGACGCTGCTCGTATGCTTCACCGTCCACACTATAGGCAAGTCCGTGTTCCGCCCCTGGAACGGTGTAGAGTTCTTTTGGAGCGGCGCAGGCACGGTAAAGCCGGCCACACATTTCAAAGGGAACAAACGTATCTGCCTCCCCGTGGATAAAAAGGGTGGGAACATGGGACTTTTTTACCTGTTCCAGCGCGGAGGCTTCCTCAAAGGTATAGCCGGCCCGCCGTTTAACCATACAGCTGACGATCCTGATAAGCGGGGGAAAGGAGAAACGGTAGCGCAGCTTCATTTGCCAGCTTAACTCATCCACTACCGAAGTATAACCGCAGTCCGCTATGATAAGTTTAAGCTCCGGGGGAACATCTTCCCCGCTTGTCATAAGGACCGTCGAGGCCCCCATAGAGATGCCGAACAGGACAAGAGGGGTTCCGCCGCTCCGTTCCCGGGCCTGATCCATCCACACCAGCATATCCAGCCGCTCATGCCAGCCAAACCCGATGTAGTGCCCCTCACTTTGACCGTGGCCCCGTGCATCGGGAAGAAGCACGTTCATGCCGAACTGATCATGAAAAATACGGGCCATGTAGGCCATCTGCCTGGCGTCCCCCGTGTAACCGTGAACCAGAATGGCGGTACCGGCGGCAAGCGGGGAGGGAATGTAGTAGGCGTGAAGTCTTAGGCCGTCCCGGGCCTGTATCCAAAGTTCCTCTACTGCCTGGGTATCCAGCCAGTTCGGTTCACGGGGATTGGGAGCCTTGCGGGCCACGGTAAGGCGGTAGAAATAGCTGGGGACGGCAAAAATCAGCAGCCCGGTAAGCAGTGCCAGGATGGCGACAGTCGAAAAAAATGTAATGATCACGGGAACATCCTTACTAGTCATCTTCGGGGAACGCGACAACCCGGTTCCGCCCGGCCTTTTTAGCCTGGTACATTGCCATATCGGCGTTGTTTATAATCCTGTCGATGTACTCATCCCCGACAGGTCCCTCAAAATCCACTGAAGTTACGGCAACTCCAAAGCTGGCGCTTATGTGCACGGATCCGCTTTCAAGATTGATGGGGGTGGAGGCAATGGTCTCCCGGATCCGCTCGGCAATGGCAACGCTGGTCGGCATGTCGGCGCCGTTGAAAAAAAAGACAAACTCCTCCCCCCCGTAACGGCCCATAAAGTCGTTTTTTCGCAAAATTGTGGCGATCACCTTGACCACAAAGCGCAGAGCTTCATCGCCGGCCAAGTGTCCCCAAGTATCGTTAAAACGCTTGAAATAATCGATATCCATCATCACGATGCCGCAGGTGGTCCTTGTGGCCAGGGCGGAACTGAGTTCCCGGTTGGCCCGCTCCATAAAAGAAGCCCGGTTCATAGCCCCGGTAAGGGGGTCATGGGCGGCCAGGAAGCGAAAACGGTACTCGCGCTGCTGCAGGGCTATAACAGTGGAATTGCGCTGGTTTACTTCGCTTTGCAGGCTCTCCGCCATAGAGCGAAGGGCCAGAAGTTCGTGGTGGATAGCCTCAAGCAAGGGGATTTGTGCCAGATCCTGGCGAAGAGAGGGGGGATCCTTTTCTTTTAGCAGCTTCCAGATATGCTCCAGCACGAGATGTACCGGCGAAGGGCCAGGCACATCCAATTCCACTGAAAAGCCCGGAGTTTCACCCGCCTTAACGGTATTCGGCTTTGCCATTCGGTCTTTACATCCTAATACTATACGTTTGTCGAGGTTAAAACCCGATCACTAAACCCTGCAATAAAAATTTACAGCCTTACGTCGTTTGGGAAATCCAGGGCAACTGGACAGGCAAACTCTAACAGCCTGTTGCACTTATAAGTTTCGAAAAGCCTCCTGATTCCAAGTCTTTAAAATAATATACCACGTTCAGGTATAAAAAACACGGCCCCGGCGGGGAGGGCCGCCGCTTGCTTGAGCCCGGAAAGACCAGTACCATAGAGTTCATGAGTGATTTTGTCCACCTGCATGTCCATTCCGATTTTTCCCTTCAGGACGCCGCGGTGTCCGTAATGAGCCTCTGCGACAGGGCGGAGGAACTGGGAATGGAATACCTGGCCCTGACAGATCACGGCAACATGTTTGGGGCTATGGATTTTCTTGCAGCCTGTAAAAAAAACTCCCGGCAGGAAATGCGGGCCAGGCCGGTTAAGCCCATTATCGGCTGCGAGGTCTACGTGGCCCCCGGTTCCCGCTTCGAAAAAAAGGGGGCGGAAAGTGAGAATAAATACTACCACTTTATCCTTTTGGCGGAAAACCGGGAGGGCTACTTCAACCTTGTAAAGCTCTGTACCAGGGCCTATACCGAGGGTTTCTACTACCGCCCCCGTGTTGATGACGAATTGCTTGCCGAATACCACGGGGGGCTTATCGCCCTTTCCGCCTGCGTCAGCGGGGAGATTCCCCGGTTGATCCAGGCGGGAAAGACGGAAGAGGCGGAGGCAAAGGCCCTGTTCTACCGGTCCCTCTTTGGGGAGGGGAATTTTTACCTGGAAATCCAGGATCACGGTATTCCATCGGGGGCGCTGCGGGGTACTTCCTTTTCCCAGCGGGACATTAACAAGGTCATTGCCGGTATTTCCGCCAGGACCGGTATCCCCCTGGTGGCCACTAACGACGTTCACTACCTTAAGCAGGAGGATGCGGTAGCCCACGATGTGTTGCTCTGCATCGGTACGGGGAAGCTGCGGACCGATGAACGGCGGAAAAAATACTACGGGGACCAGTTTTATTTTAAGACCGGGGGGGAAATGGCGGCCCTGTTTCCCGAATACCCGGAGGCAATTTCCAACACACTCCGGATCGCCCGCCGCTGTAACCCGGATGTGCCGGAGATCAAGGTGAAGGAACTGTCCCACTACCTGCCGGATTTTGAAATTCCCGCCGGTTTCGCCAACGCCGATGATTATTTGCGGTATCTGACTATGGAGGGGCTCCCCAAGGTCTACCCGGGCATGGATAAAAACGTCGTCGGCCAGGCCGAATACGAGCTGGATGTGATCATCAAAATGGGGTTTACCGGTTACTTCCTCATCGTGGCGGACTTTATCAACTGGGCCAAAAATCACGGTATCTCGGTGGGGCTGGGCCGGGGTTCCGGGGCAGGTTCCATCGTAGCCTATGCCCTGCGAATCACCAATATCGATCCCCTTAAATACGGTCTTCTTTTTGAGCGCTTCCTGAACCCGGAACGGATCTCCATGCCGGACTTTGATATTGACTTCTGCAATCAACGCCGGGACGAGGTGATCCAGTACGTAACCGAAAAATACGGCAAGGAACGGGTGGGGCAGATCATCACATTTGGAACATTAGGGGCCAAGCAGGTGATCAAAGACGTGGCACGGGTGCTGGATATCAGTATGGCTGAATCGGAGATGATCACCAAGCTGATCCCCAAAGACCCCAAGATCACGCTGGAAAAGGCTTTCAAAGAGGAGCCCCGCTTTGGCGAACTGGAACAGGACCCCAGGTATGCCGAAATGTTCACGCTGGCCCGGAAGCTGGAAGGGCTGAACCGTCATTCCAGTATCCACGCCGCGGGGGTGGTGATAGGGAAGTCCGCGCTGGACAACTACGTGCCCCTCTACCGGGACCCCAAGACCGGGGGTGTGGCAACCCAATACACGATGGGTTTCCTGGAGGAGTGCGGCCTGGTAAAAATGGACTTCCTGGGGCTTAAGACCCTGGACGTAATTAAGCGTACCGAGGAGCTTATCCGGGAACGGGGCGGCGGTTTTACGGATTTCAGCATCGACAAGATTTCCGAAACCGACGAGGCAACGTTTAAGATGCTGGGGGAAGGGAAGAGTTTCGAGGTCTTCCAGTTTGAATCTGAGGGAATGCAGAACATCCTTAAGCAGGCGCGCCCGGGCAGAATCGAGGATCTTATCGCCCTTAACGCGCTGTACCGTCCGGGCCCCATAAAGTTTATCCCCCAGTTCATCGAATCCAAATGGGGCCGCCAGGCCATCGAATACCCCCATCCCAGCCTTGAGGGGATCCTTAAAGAGACCTACGGGGTCATAACCTACCAGGAGCAGGTTATGGAGGTGGCCCGGATTGTGGCGGGCTACAGCATGGGAAAGGCGGACCTGCTGCGCCGGGCGATGGGGAAAAAGAAAAAGGAAATTATCGACGCGGAAAAGACGCCGTTCCTGGAAGGGGCCCTGAAACAGGGCTATTCCCGGGAAAAGGCGGGGGAGATCTACGATCTGCTGGTCCCCTTTGCCGATTACGGCTTCAACAAAAGCCACGCGGCGGCCTACTCGGTACTGGCCTACCAAACCGCCTACCTTAAAGCTAACTTCCCCGCGGAGTTTATGGCCGCCAACCTTTCCAACGAGATTTACAGTACCGATAAGGACAAGCTGTCCGCCTGTATTGACGAAACCCGGAAGATGGGCCTTGCCCTGGATCCGCCGGACATAAACCGTTCGGGAAAGCTCTTCGCCGTCGTCGATAACCGTATTGTGTACGGTTTTTTGGGGATCAAGGGCATCGGCGACCGGAGTGCGGAGGAGATCGTTATGCGCCGCCGGGAGGGGCCCTACCGGGACTTTATGGATTTTCTGAACCGGGTGGACATTAAAACGATTGGCAAAAAAAACATGGAACTGCTGATCCTGACCGGGGCCTTTGACACTATGGACCGGAGCCGGGAAATCCTGCTGGGAAACCTGGAACGGGCGATAGACTACGCCCAGAACATCAAGGACGAGTCCAAATACGGTCAGTCCAGTCTGTTTGGGGATATTGAAGAGAAGATCTACCCCGATTTTACCTTTGACGAGTTTCCGGACAAGAGCCGGGAAGAAAAATTACGGATCGAAAAAGAGTTGACCGGCTTCTACCTCTCAGGTCATCCCATGGACGACTGCCGGGAACTCTGGGAAAATTATGTCAGGCTGAACCTGGGGGACCCGGAATCCATAGCGGCGGGGCCCTGCGTTCTCATCGGGATTCTTAAGGGGCTGCGGGCCATCACGAATAAAAGCGGCCGGCCTATGGCCTTTGCAGTGCTGGCAGATTACCGGGGGGAGATAGACCTGGTGTTTTTTGAGGATACCTGGGTAAAGTACCGGGACAAGGTTACGGAAAACGATATTATCGCGCTTAAGGGAAAACTGGATACCAAACGGGGAAAGCCCGCAGTCCACGTGGAAGCAGTCCTGGAGGCGGAAAAGCTTAGGATTCCGGAACTGATAGAGAATTTTTGCGCTCAAGCCCTGGACAAGTACCGGGAAACCTGGCGGAAGTTTGTCAAACTGGACCTGGGGGATCCGGCGAAGGCCCCGGAGGAAGAGTACACCCTGGTTGGTACGGTAACAAACCTGCGCCCCATCCAGGACAAGAACGGAAAAGACATGGCCTTCGGGTCCCTGCAGGATTACCGGGGGGAGATAGACCTGGTGTTTTTTGGAAAAGTCTGGGAGAGCTGCCGGGGTAAAATTACCGAAGGAAAACCGGCAGCCCTTAAGGGCCGGCTGGATATGTCCAGGGAAAAACCAAATTTTAAGGTTGCTTCGGTGCTGGATCTGGAACGGCTGGGAAAGAAGGCGGAGAAAATGGCTGAATATACAACGACAACAGAAGACAAAACCGCGGATACGGCTTTGCGGGAGCCGCCGGAGCGGGTGGCGGCGGACAAGACGACAACGGGCCGGACCCCGGCGGCCGGACCGGGCGGCCCGGTCGGCGGAACGGATGCCGGGACACCCGGACAGGAACGGCCCTGGCGGGAACTGCACATACGGCTGGGGGCCGCCCGCCTTGACGAAGACCTCCTGCCCCTGCGGGATGAGCTTATGGAAAACTCCGGCCCCTGTCAGGTCTTTATCCATGTGCCCCAGGGAACGCGGGAGACGGTGATCCGTACCGCAAGCCAGATAAGCGCAAACGCCGGGCCGGATTCTATAAACGCCTTAAAACGCTGCCCTGCGGTTGCTGATGTTTGGGGGGAATAACATGCAGTTTATTCTACGCTTGCTGGGAACCCTTATGGGGCTTTACATGCTGCTTATCTTTGTCCGGGTTATGTTGAGCTGGTTCGGCGGGGCCCGCCTGGGCCGTCCTGCCGAAATTCTGACTCAAATTACCGACCCTTATCTGAACTGGTGGCGCCGTTTCCCCATTTTCCGGACAGGTTACATCGATCTGTCCCCTGTGGCCGCCCTGGCGGCCCTCTCACTGGCCCAGACGATCTGCAGCACCATGGCCTATTACGGCCGCCTGAGCCTGGGGATACTGCTGGCCATCGTCCTGCAGGCAGTCTGGTCCGTCGTTTCCTTTGCCCTGGGCTTTTTTATCATTGTCCTGCTCCTCAGGCTTATCGCCTACCTTACCAACCGGAACATCTACTCCACATTTTGGCGGATCATCGACTCCATCTCCCAGCCTGTCCTGTACCGTATTACGCGGATATTCTTCCGGCGCCGGCTTATTAACTACCTGGCGGGCGTGATTCTTTCCACGGGGGTACTCGTGATCCTCGGAGTGGCGGGGACCTTCCTGGTCCGCGCACTTCTGGAAGTTTTTCAGCGGCTGCCGCTTTAAGCGGCTCCGCACTAGCAGGACTCTGATCGGGCCCTGCGGTCTAAAGCGCTGACACGGCGTAAAGCGCTGACTTGACGCTGTAAAAAGCGCCTGCCACCATTAGTTATGTTTCTACGGGAACTTAAAGAACCTGCCGGCCGCATCCGGGGGGCCGGCGCCAGGACCGTTGAACTTCTGGCAAAGGCGGGGATCCACACGGTAGCGGACCTGCTCTGCCACTTCCCCAGGGACTGGGAGGATCGGGGAACTACTGTCCGGCTGGCGCAATTTGCCCAATACCCCCAGGTAAACACCACCGTTACGATTCTGGGTCATAGCTGGATTGGCTTTGGCAGGACACGGACCCTGAAAGTTCTGGTGGAAGACGAAAGCGCCGGGGCCGAACTGCTCTGCTGGAACCGGAATTTCCTGAAAAACCAGCTGATTCCGGGGCGGCGCTGCCATTTGTGGGGCCATTTCCAGTACCAATACGGGAAGATCCAGTCAAGCTCTTTTGAAATTTCACCTGAAGGGGAAGAACAGGGGATTCTTCCGGTTTACCCCCTAAGCGGAGAACTTAACCAGACCATGCTCCGCCGCCTGGTAAGCCGGGCCCTGGAAAGCTACCTTCCCCTGATTGATGAGGAACTTCCCCGGGAGATCATCGAAAAAGAAGGGCTTCTGCCCCGGCCCCCCGCGCTTCGGGGTATCCACTTCCCCTCTTCGATGGCGGAGCTGGACAGGGCCAAAAGGACTCTTATTTACGGGGAACTCTTCTACCTGGAGATTATGGTGGGGCGGCGGGCCATGGAACGGCGGACTATCCGGCGTAGCCCTGTCCGGTTTGCAGCGGAACGATCCCCGGACGCCGTTCCGGAACAAGATCCTGCCGGGGCTACGGCGCCGGGGAATGTCCCGGCCGGATTAAAAAAGATAACGGTAAGCCCCCTGCAGCGGCGTCTTGTGGAACGGCTTCCCTTCAAGCTTACCCCCGGCCAGGCGGAGGCCATTACCGAAATTAACCGGGACATGACCGGTCCCATACCTATGGCCCGGCTGCTACAGGGGGACGTAGGTTCAGGGAAGACTCTGGTCTCGTTTCTGGCGGCCCTGGCCGCGGTTGAGGGAGGCGGACAGGCGGCGATCCTGGCGCCCACGGAACTTTTAGCCCGGCAGCACGCGGAAAATGCCGCCCGGCTGCTGGAACCCCTGGGTCTGCGGCTAAGCTTCCTTACGGGGAACATAAAAGCTTCGGGGCGGAAAGAACTGCTCAAAGGGCTTGCCGACGGCCGGATCGACATGGTCCTGGGAACACACGCCCTCTTTTCGGACGATGTGGTTTACTCCAACCTGCGGCTTGTGGTGGTGGATGAACAACACCGCTTCGGGGTCATTCAGCGTTCCCTTATCATGGCCAAGGGGAACCATCCCGATCTCCTCATGATGAGCGCCACCCCCATCCCCCGGACCCTGGCCCTGACGGTCTTTGGCGATCTTGATGTGTCGGTGATCCGGGATCTTCCCCCCGGGCGCAAGGCTGTTAAAACCCACCTGGCCCGGCAGTCCAACGAGGGGAAAGTCTACGACTTTGTGCGGAACGAGCTGGACCGCGGCAGGCAGGCCTATTTTGTTTATCCCCTGATCGCCGCCGCGGAAGAAGGCCGGGCCGCGGAGATGAAAGACGCCCAAACTATGGCCGCCCGGCTTGCGGAAGAGGTTTTCCCCCAGTACCCCGTGGCCCTGATCCACTCACGGATCGACGAAGAAGAAAAACAGGACATCATGGAACGCTTCCGCCGGGCCGAGATACGCGTTCTGGCGGCCACCAGCGTTGTCGAGGTAGGGGTAGACGTGCCCAACGCCACCTGCATGGTAGTTGAACACGCGGAACGTTTTGGCCTTTCCGCCCTGCACCAGCTCCGGGGACGGGTGGGCCGCGGGAGCGAACAGTCTTACTGTTTTCTTGTATATTCAGATGATCTTACCCAGGACGGCAAGACCCGGCTTAAAGTGATGCTGGAACATACGGACGGATTCGTAATTGCCGAAGAAGATCTGAAACTTCGGGGGCCAGGACAGATTACGGGGATAGAGCAGTCCGGTTATCTTTCCCTGGGGCTTGCCGATCCTGTGCGGGACGCAGCTGAGCTTGAAAAAACCCGCCGCGAGGCGTTTTCAATTCTGGAAAAAGACCCCGGCCTCCTCTTTCCGGAACACCTCCTTATCGCCGAAGTCCTGAAAAAGGCCCCCCCATTCGCAGTAACTTACGGACCCGGAAATGGTTTACAAAACACATGGAAAAATACACAGTTCCAGGTTTGGTAATAAGTCTGCTGTTCCTGTTTTCCTGCAAGGGGAATAACGGTACTGTCTCAAGCTATGAATTCCAGTCCTTGCGGCGTGGCTCTATCGCCAAAACCGTAAGCTCCACTGGTTCCCTCAAGCCAATTGCCACAGTAAATGTTTTTTCCCAAATTTCAGGCAAAGTGGAGCAGGTACTGGTGGACTACAATGACGAGGTAAAAAAAGACGATGTGCTGGCGGTTCTCAACACCGACACCCGGCGCCTCCAGCGGAATCAGCTTGAAGCCCAGGTAAAGAAGGCCCGTTCCGCCTACGAGCTGCAGGAGATCAACCACCAGAATCAGGAACGGCTGGCAGAGCGGAACCTGATCAGCCAGTACGAACTGCGGCAGAGCAGGAACCAGCTGGAATCCCAGGCGGCAGATCTTGCCATTGCGGAAGCCAATCTGCGGGTCGCCGAAACGGAGATCAACCACTACGCTTTTATCACTTCCCCGATTGACGGGACGATACTGTCCCGTAATGTCAGCGAAGGGGGAACCGTGGTAGAGGGGGCTTCCGCCAATTCAACTGCGATTTTTGTCATCGCCGAAAATCTGCGGGAAATGCAGATCGAGTCATGGGTGGGGGAACTTGACATTAGTTCTATCCGGGAAGGACAGCAGGTTCGTTTTACGCTAGAGGCCCTTCCGGGACGCAGCTTTAACGGCGCTGTTTCCAGCAAGCGGCTTTCCCCTTCCACCCAGGACGGGGTGGTCTCCTACAACGTTATCGTTATTGTTGACAATGCCGATCTGTCCCTGCTTCCGGGGATGACATGCAATCTGGAGTTTATTGAGGAATCCAGGGAGAATGTGCTTCTGGTGTCCAACGCGGCCCTGCGCTATACCCCCTCCCAGCTTTCCAGTTCCCAGGTGGAGGCGATCATCAACGCCAAACGAAGCGCCGTAACGGGCCCGGAGACGGGGACTCAGGGGGAAACCCGTGATACGGCCGGACAGCGTTCCACGGAACAGCCCGGCAGTGCGGGGGGCGGTGTACCCGGATTCTCCGGCGGAAGTATACCCGGAGGCGGAGCCCCTGGCGGTGGAGACCCTGGCGGTGGAGCGCCCGGAGGAGGCATGCCCGGCGGTGGTGGAGCGCCCGGCGGCGGACTCGGAAGCATGGCAGGGGGAACAAGCCGCAGCGGGACAAACGCCTCATCCGCAACGGCGCAGGCCACCCAGGGACCGCAGTACAAGCCCCTGTGGTTCCTCAACGCTGAGGGAAAACCCGACTGTCTCCTGGTCATAGCGGGTATCAGCGATGGATCGGTTACCGAAGTCTCCTCGACGGATCTTACGGAAAGCCTGATCGCCGGAACACAGTTTATTGTCCGCGAAAGGGTCAAATGATGACGGTCATTTCCCCTGCCGATCCTGTTTCCACGCCCTTTGCCGCAGAGCGTCAGGGGGGACGGCCCGTAATAAAGCTGTTGGGTGTAACGCGGCGTTACCAGGCGGAAGACAATAAAAAAATCTTCAGCCGCAGGCAGCAGGAAAGCTACGTGGTAAACGCGCTGCAGGGGGTGGACTTTTCCGTTGAGGCGGGGGAATTTATCGCCATTATGGGTCCCTCCGGTTCCGGCAAGTCAACCCTGATGAACATCCTGGGCTGCCTGGACGCCCCCACGGAGGGAAGCTACACGCTGGACGGGGTGGAGACCACCCGTTCGGACGCGGGGACATTTGCGGAAATTCGGAACAGTAAAATCGGTTTCGTGTTCCAGTCCTTCAACCTGCTGCCCCGGACCAGCGCCATTGAGAACGTCGAACTGCCCCTTCTGTACCACCGCAGGGGAAAACTCCGGCGCGCCCAGATACGGGAAAAGGCGGAAGCAGCCCTGGCGTCGGTGGGCCTGGCCGAAAGACTTTCCCACAAACCCAACCAATTGTCCGGTGGCCAGCAGCAGCGTGTTGCCATTGCCAGGGCCATTGTTACGGACCCGGCCTTCATCCTTGCCGATGAGCCAACGGGGAACCTGGACAGTTCCATGACTCAGGAAATCATGGAACTGTTTCGCAAGCTCAACGAGGGGGGGAAAACAATTTTACTGGTAACGCACGAAGGCGATGTAGGGGAAAAAACAAAGCGGATTATCAGCCTTAAAGACGGCCGTATTGTAGAAGACCGGCGGACCGCCCACGGTATGGAGGCGGCGGAATGAAGATCCTCTACCTGCTGCAAAACTGTGTACGCTCGATTCTGCGGAACATGATGCGCAGCCTTCTTACCTCCCTGGGCATCATTATCGGTGTTGCCTCCGTCGTGGTCATGACCGCCATTGGACAGGGGGCCCAGAACGAAATTGAGGCCCGCATTTCCTCTATGGGAACCAACCTGTTGCAGATTCAGCCCCAGCGCACGGTTTTCAGGTCGGGACAAAACATGACCGGCTTTTCCCGTCTCCCCAGGGTTACGGTGGAGGACCGGGACAAGATCGTGGCGGAGAACTCTTACGCTGCCGAGGTCTCCGCCCTGGTACAGCGGAATTTCACCTGCATCGGTACGGAGGGCAGCGCCTCGGTATCGGTAATGGGGGTGGAAGATTCTTACATCCGTATCCGGGACTGGAAAATCGATCAGGGGGCCATGTTCGGAGAGGAAGAAAACACCGAACGGCAGCGGGTCGCGGTGCTGGGCGCGGATACGGCCATATCCCTTTTCGGCAGCACCGAAGGCGCCCTGGGCCAGAGCATGCGTCTGGGGGACGGCTCGTGGATCATCGTGGGGGTTCTGGAAGCACACGGTGACTCTATGGGTATGCAGAATGCCGACGACATGGTACTGATCCCCTACCGTACCTATCTTACCCGCCTTGCCCCCTCAAAAAACCTGTCCTCCATTGTGCTGACCGTAGTAGACAAGTCCTACATGGATGCCGCCCAGCGGGAAGTTGAGGCGATTATGCGGGAATCCCACAATCTTCCCGACAGCGCCGTTTCCGATTTCGGCATCATGAACAGTACCAGCCTTATAGAAATGGCCGGTGAAACGTCCCGCAACCTTACCATACTGCTGGCGGCCATCGCGGGAGTATCCCTGCTGGTTGGGGGAATCGGCATTATGAACATCATGCTTGTTTCAGTTACAGAGCGCACGCGGGAAATTGGTATACGCATGGCGGTAGGGGCGCGGAAGCAGGATATTCTGTTGCAGTTCCTCGCCGAAGCCTGTATCCTCAGCATTGCCGGGGGGATGATCGGCATCGTGCTTTCCTACGCTGCCTGCAGGGTTTTGGCGGCATTCAACATTGCTACAGCAATTCTGCCGGTTATCGTCCTTCTGGCGGCGCTGTTTTCCCTGTTTGTGGGGGTCGTATTTGGCTACTACCCTGCGAAAAAAGCGGCCCGCCTGTATCCCATCGAAGCATTACGTTATGAATAGACGCGGCACAAGCGGAGGCGGCATGAAAAAACACAGTACACCGGACCGGTTTCAAAAACCGGCCGGTTTAGATTCCGGCGCATTACTGTTATTCCTGTTCATAATTTCCACCCTGATGTTTTCCCGGACGGTACATTCTGCCGAACTGGGCCTGGAAGACATTCGCAGGGCGGCGGTTCTGGCATCATCTGAAATGAGAAAACTTGAAATGCAAAAACAGAACCAGGCCCTCGCAAAAATGGCCTACTACTTCAAGTACCTCCCCTCCCTCAGCGCCTCTGCCTCTGCCTCGTATTCCCCCTTCAAGACCGCCCAGGGCAGCGCCCTTGACGGGCTGAACGCCGCCGCGCAATTTTCGATCAGCGGAGAAATCAGCATCTTTGACCGCGGGAAATCAAAGAACGAGCGGGACAATTTTTCCCTGGACGACTCCGAACTGGACGCGACAACGCAGACGCGGCTTTTCGCCATACTGGAACAGGCGGACAGCTACTACTTCAACTGCCTGGAAGCGGAGGCCGCCATAAAAACAGCGGAACTGCAGGCGGAGATCAGCGCCGTGGCCCTGGAAACCGCGGAAATCCGGCGAACCGGCGGCATTCTTTCCCCCAGCGATTATTTTCTTGCCCTTTCAAACAAGTCAGCAGCGGACAGTTCCCTGGCCGCCGCCCTGACCAGCCGTTCCCTGGCGCAACGCAGGCTTGAACAGCTTATCGGAAGCAGCGAAACCGTCGAGCTTCTGCCCCTGGACTTCGGGAACTACGAGGAACTGCTCAACACGATAGCCGGCTGGACGATGGAGGAAATTTCAGAGCGGTTTCTAAAACTGAAAGAGGAACTCGCCTCCCGCAGCCCCGCACTGAAATCCGCGTACATCACACTTAAACGGGCGGAAAACACGTACAAGCTTACAAAAAGAGCGTTTTGGCCAAGTCTGGACCTCTCCGCGTCGTTTAACCTTGGCTACAGCTTTATCCCCGCGGATCCCCTCTCCTACGGCGCCTCAGTTACGTTAAGAGGAACCATCCCCCTTGACTACTGGACCCTTATAAACAACGAGCAGCGGCAAAAAAATTCCCTGGAAATTTCTCGCATTACCTACGAGGATACCCTGGCAGCCTTTGACATTGATCTGCAATCCCTGCTTTTTACACTGGCCGGAAACGCCCAAACCCTTATCGCAAACCGGCGGCAGGCTGAATATTCGGCCCTGCTCCTGGAACAGCAGCAGGAACTTTTCCGCCTTTCAAGCGCCTCCATGACCACGTTCCTTGACGCCGCTTCCCGCTCCCTGTCAAGCGAAACCCAAAAAAACAGGGCCGAATTCTCATTTCTCCGCAGCCTTTCCGCCCTTAAAACCCTGGGAGCCTTTGGAGACGAGGAACTCCTGAACCTGCTGGAGGAATAAGGGTCCGAACGCCGCCAAGACCCTTTCCGATCCGCTAAAAACACAGTACGATAAAACTATGGGTACGATACGCTTCGACGAATCCGACGACCTCATCGACATTTGTCTGGATAACGTCTTCAAGGCCGTCTTCACCCGCGGTACACCCAAATCCCAGGGAGCCCTGTCCGCCTTACTCTCCGC
>JAITJW010000059.1 GCA_031278715.1 Treponema sp.
TGCAATTGGAAAGGCTGGAGACATTATAGACAAAAAGTATTCTGGAGCGTCATCGGTTATAACATTAGAGTTATGACCGCCGCCGTGATAGCGGCTACTTTATAGACAGACACTATTTAGTGTCTGTCCGCAAAGTTCTGTATGGATAAGCATTTCGTAGCTTTGTTGTGTATGATGACTGCGTTGTGTATAAACTGCTAGCAGCCTGTTCCCCCTGAGCCCTCAAAATAGCGGCGGGCCAGGGGATCTTCCGGTTCCAGTTCCAAAACAGTACGGAAAAAACCGGCGGCCTCCTGCTTGTTCCCGCCGCGCATGGCAAGTACGCCCAGATTGGAGATGATCTTGATGTTCTCCGCGTCCTGACGCAGGGCGGTTTCAAGATGCCGCCGGGCGCCGGGGTAATCGTTCATCTCCATAAGGCAAATGGCCAGTTCGTTGCGGGTGTCGCTGTTATCCCCCCCAAGTTCCAGGGCTTTTTCAAGTGAAGAGCGGGCATCGGCCCAGCGTTCCAAACGGCGGAGAGCCCAGCCCAGAAGGAACCAGCCGTTCCAAACACCGGGCCGCCGTTCCAGAAAGCGCCGGATACTCTCCATCCCTTCCCGTTCCCGGCCCCCGCGAACATGCTCCCAGGCATTCCGGAAATCTTCATCTTCCAGCCCCCCTTCCTCAATCTCCCGGACCAGAACCAGGGCGTTTTCCCTTTTTTCCGCGTCCAGAGCATAACCCCCCGCCCCGTCCTCCCGGTCTTCCAGGGAACTGTAGGCCCGGAAGCAGACCAAAGCCCGGCTGTAGTCCCGGCGTTTCAGAAAAAAATGACCGGCGCTAAACAGGGTATCGGGCATGGGGTTCTCCGCAAGGGCCTCGCCATAGGCTGTCTCGGCAGCCAGGTACTCCCCCTCCGCGGCGGTTTCCTGCCCTGCGCGCTCCAGGGCGTCCGCCCGTTCCTCCAGAACCATAGCCCGGTTCAACAGCACCGGGGGGGAACCGGGGCACAGGCCCTTAAGGGCGGTTAAAATCTCCAGGGCCAGGGCAAAGTCCCCGTTCCGGGCCTTGAGGATCGCCACCCCGGTCAATTCCGGTAGAATTCCGGGCCGCAGGGCCAGTACCAGGGAACGGTAGTAGTCCCGCCAGCGGGGGCTTCCCCCAAGAACGGGCCCGTCTGATTCCTCACGGGAGGCGGAAAGCAGGCGCAACATTCCGGAAAGGATCATCTCCGGGGAAAGGGTTTCTGGTCTGAAACTATTTTCCCCGGGGGGCAGTTCCACGGGAATGGGGATGGCGGGATCAAACACAAAAGCAGGGGTTCCCGGATCTTCGTTTTCCACATAGCGGGAAGGGGCGGTCTCATCGCCGTCAGCCTCATCACTGTCAGGCTCATCGCCGTGTGTTTCATCATCATGAATTTCATCACCGTCAGCTTCATCACTGTCATGTCCGTACTCATCGTCCTCATGATGGTGATCATGCAGCCCATGATCGTGGGTCCGTGAGCGGATACGATCCAGAAGTTCCCCGGAAAGGTGAATAAAAACGACTGAACCGGGGGTCTGCGGATTTTCCGCTCCGGGCTCCTGAAAGAAGGCCATCAGGATTTACCGTTTGTAAGGGGTTTTGCGGTATCTCCCGGGTTCTTCTCCGCTTCCGGTCCATCGTCGATAGAAAAATTGTCCCCTGCGGCGGGCACGGAATCCGGGGCGGGGCCTGAATCCGCAGAGACCGCCTCCGGAGGCTTGGCGGAACCATCCCCTTCCCCGGCCGGGCGGATCGTGGCAAAGTACTCGTTTATCCGTACCTTGTAGCCCATAGGTATCTGCCCCTCGCTAAAGGCCAGGTTCAGAACCACCATATCCTTTCGGAAGGCCACAGTTTCCGCCTGAGTGAACTTCCCGTTTACAAGAAAACTCTCCCTGGGATCGTCAAAGTCGATCCGCAGGGCCGCTTCCTTCTCCAACAGGAACTTCACGACACCCTGAATGATGATCCGGGCGCCTCCAAACGAAATATCCCGCAAAATACAGCGCCGGGGCACTCCCTGGATAAAAACCGCACACTCGCTGGAACGGAGGTTCAGCTTCCGCAGAATTTCCGCCGTAACCAGGACCCGTTCACCCTTGCGCCGTGTGGAATTGACATTGGCATCCAAGAGGCGACCCATAATCTCAATAAGATCATCCGAGGGCCGCTGGGTAAACTGCAGGGTAAAAAGCCCCACATCCTCCGAACCTTTGTGGGGGCTGTAACCCAGGGAACGGGCCGACACGAAAAACGTTACCTGCTCCCCCTGGAAAGGGTCCTTAAAACAAAAACGCAGGCTGACCATGTTATTGGCCTGCTGCAACTTGGGGATGAGCCCGGATTTAACATTAACCGCTATCTTCGCCCCCTGGAACGAAGAAGAATAAATAACACAGGGCCATACATCACTGACACATTTTAAGTAGATCTGCTTGGATTGAAGACCGGTCACCTGGGCGATCTCTTTGGTATAGACCACTTCGATCTCCCGATAGCGTTCATACAGGGCGGCTATCTTTTGACTTGTCAGAACACCCATTTATATTATCATACGAAGTAATGCCGTAAAGATCAATAAATTACGCTACTCAAGCCGTCCCACCATACATCAACTCTCCTGTGCATTTGGTAAGGCAAGGGCCAGGACCTCGTCAAACCGCTCTACCGGGTGGAATTCAATGCCTTTTTTTACATGATCGGGGATCTCGTCCAGGTCCCGCAGGTTCTGTTTAGGAATAATAATGTGCCGGGCCTTGTTCCTCCGCGCGGCAATGGTCTTTTCTTTAAGCCCGCCGATGGGCAAAACCTGCCCCGTAAGGGAAAGTTCCCCGGTCATGGCAAGCCGGTCCGCAATGGTCTTTCCCCGCAGCAGGGAGAGGAACGCAGTGGCCATCGTGATCCCCGCGGAAGGTCCGTCTTTGGGGGTGGCCCCTTCAGGGATATGAAGGTGGACGTGGTTTTTTTCGAACCAGTCCGCGGCCAAACCGTAACGTTCTACCGCCAGCTTCCGGGCCACCGTCATGGCAATGGCAGCGCTTTCCTTCATCGTGTCCCCCATCTTGCCGGTCAGCGTAAGACCCTCTTTTCCGGGCACGGACGTGGCCTCTATCACCAGCGTATCCCCCCCCATGTTGGTCCAGGCCAGGCCCACCGACATACCGGGACGATCCGCCCGCTTAATCTCCCCTTCGGGGAAAATCGGCTTCCCCAGATGCTCCTCCACCAGTTTCCGGTCGATGACGAATTTGACCGACAAAACATAGGGGGACAAGGGCGGTAACAATTCGGGTTCCGCGGACTTTACCGCCTCCCCTTCCTTTACCGGTTCTTCCTTTACGGCCTCCCCTTCCCTTGCCGGCCTCCCTTCCTTTACCGGCTCCCCCTTGGGAACTTCGGCCTTTGATCCGGCAGGTTTTACCGCTTCGGCGGCTCCCGTCCGGGTATTCCGGGCCGGAGCAGGATTCTGCACGGCCAGTTTTTCATCTTCTTCGATAATCTGTTTGGCAAGTTTCCGGTGTATCTTGTCCAGGTTCTTCTCAAAATTCCGTACCCCCGCCTCCCGTGCATAGCCGTTGGCTATGTGGAGCAGGGATTCAGAAGAATACCGTACCTGGTTCTTCCTAAGACCGTTCTTTTCAAGGCTCTTGGGTACCAGGTAACGCCTGGCAATTTCCAGTTTTTCCGTGTCAATATAGCCGGAAATCTGAATAATCTCCATCCGGTCCAGCAGGGGTGGGGGAATCGTATCCTGAGTATTGGCGGTAACGATGAAGAAGATCCGGGATATGTCGAAAGGCAGGTCCAGGTAGTGATCCCGAAAGCTGAAATTCTGCTCCGGGTCCAGAACCTCCAACAGGGCGCTGGCCGGGTCCCCCTGAAAACTGGCCCCCCTTTTGTCGATCTCGTCGATCATAAAAACCGGGTCCCGCGTCTTGACGATCTTCAGCCCCTGGATAATTTTCCCCGGCATGGCGCCGATGTAGGTACGGCGATGGCCCTTGATCTCGGCCTCGTCCCGCATACCCCCCACACTGAAGCGGAAGAACTGCTTGCCCAGAGCACGGGCAATAGAACGGCCCACACTGGTTTTCCCCACACCGGGAGGGCCGATCAGACAGATGATACTCCCCGTCGGAAGCCGCTCCTCCCTGCCGGAAGACTCCACCCTCCGGGGCTGCTCCCCCCGCCGGAGCTTCCGCACCGCCAGGTACTCCACAATCCGGCTTTTTACGTCCTTCAGACCGTAGTGATCCGCCTCCAGAATGTCCTGGGCCTCCTTAAGGTCAAACTGCTCAGGCTGCGGTTCCCCCCAGGGCAGGCCGGCAATTACGTCCAGATAGTTCCGGGTAACGATAAATTCCGCGGAATTCGGTTCCATCAGGCTGAATTTCTCCAGTTCCTGCTCCACCGTCTCCTTAACTTCCCCTTCAAACTTAAAGGAGTCAAATTTCTCTTTGAAACGCTGGTACTCGGAACTTTTGGCGTCGGTAGTCATCCCCAATTCGCCTTTTATAGCCTTGAGTTCCTCCCGCAAAAAGTACTCCCGCTGGGATTTTTCAATCTTTTCGTTGATTTCCTTCTGGATTTTCTTTTGAATCCGCAACAGTTCCTGCTCTTTCTTGATAAACACCAGAACCTGCTCCATCCGCTTGCGGACATTGAGAATCTCCAGGATCTTCTGCTGTTCCAGCTTGTCGATATTGAGGATACTGGCGATAAAGTCGGCGATCTTGCCGGGATGATCGATGTTGATCATGTTCAGCCGCATCTCTTCGGAAAAAAGGGGGTTGTTCTCGGAGATCTGCTTCATTTCGCTGATCAGCGCCCGCGTAAGGGCCTTTACCTCGCTGGTGTTGTCCTCCTCGTCCTCCAGGTACTCCACCGCCCCCACAATGGGGTTACTGGCATGCAGACCTTTTTTGATCCGGAAACGCTTAAGCGTCGAAATGAATATGTTGACCCCCCCGTCGGGCAGGTTTATCTTCTTCACAATCTTGGCGGCAGTCCCCACCGTGTGCAGATCGCCAATCGCAGGGGCGTCGGTCTCGTTCACAAGCATCACCATGCCGATAAGACCATCACCGGCCACCGCGTCCTCAACAACCTTTACATCCGTAGGGTTCCCGATCATGATAGGGGTAAAAATACCGGGGAAGATCGGTCGGCCCATAAGAGCCACCAGGGGCAGCTTGTTTGGAAGACTCTGCTCAATAGGAACTAAACTTTGCTCTGCCATGCACCACTCCGGACATATTATTAGTGACCGGCTGTCGGTTGCCGGGCCTTGCGGGAACTTCCCCTTTTGTTCAAATATCGCAAAATTCGGCGCCAAAGGCAAGAAAAAGCCCAGGACTTTGCCAAGGATAAACGCACAGACATGAGCGGCCTGGAGAACCAGGGACTAAACAGGGGATTGGGGTCCTGTCAGGGGTCCTGTCAGGGGGCCTGACCGAGGGACCATAAGGCCCGTATAGAGCGGGTATTGGGAAAGATCAAAGAGAACCGGCGGCTTACG
>JAITJW010000067.1 GCA_031278715.1 Treponema sp.
TGTGCCGGGAAGAAGAAAAC
Organism: Treponema sp.; assembly: GCA_031278715.1. Classification (GTDB taxonomy): domain Bacteria; phylum Spirochaetota; class Spirochaetia; order Treponematales; family Breznakiellaceae; genus JAISFT01. Next base: position 21 of record JAITJW010000067.1, read on the forward strand.
CGGATCTGTCGATTTGAACAGCCTTACTATGGACGAGCTTATCGCCGGCGCCAAAAAAGAAGGCCACATTGAGTCCGTGGGTATCCCCGATGACTGGGCCAACTGGGGCGGGGTCTGGAAGGCGGTAACCGAAAAGTACGGCTTGACCCACCACGATACGGACATGGGTTCAAATGAAGAACTGGCCATCTTCGAGTCTGAAAAAGACAATCCCACCAGGGATATGGGGGATTGTGCTTTCGGCCTCATGCCAATGGCTATCGAAATGAATGTGTTGCAGAGCTATAAGCCTTCAACCTGGGATACCATCCCCGACTGGGCAAAAGATCCGGAGGGCCGCTGGATCCTCGGATACCTGGGGACTCTCTCGTTTTTCGTCAATAAAGACCTTGCCGGCAGGGACATTGAGATCCATTCCTGGCAGGAATTCAAGGACAGCGGCTTGAAGATTACCACCGGAGAGCCTACAGGGGGAGCGACTCAAATGGGTATACTCTCGCCGGCTTTCGCTTTCGGCAAGGGCCTTGATGATGTGGATGCGGCCATACAATTCTGGATAGAGATGGCCAAAGCGGGCCGCATTGATACAGGCGGCTGGGGGCGTCCCCGCTGCGTCCAGGGTGAGGTTGAAGTGATGGTTGACTGGGATTATAACAACCTGGGAACCAGAGACGCCATTATTGAGAGTAATTCGGGGATGAACATAGCCATCCATGTTGTATCTGATGCGGCCCTCCAGACCGGGTATTGCGCCATCATCAACAAGTATGCGCCTCATCCCCACGCATCGGCGCTGATGCTTGAATACGCCCTCAGCGATGAAGGCCAGCTCGAAAAGGTCAAGGGCTACGCTTCTCCCATCAGGGACATACCTATTCCGGCGGATCTCCTGGCCAACCTGATCCCCCGCTCGGAGTACACAAAGGCGATCCCGCTGACGGACCTGGATAAATTGGCCAGGGCTACGGAGGAGATCACCAGAAGGTGGCAGGACGAAGTGGTCCCTCTCCTTTTCTAGCAGCCTGCTGCAATTGTTGGTTTTTGCGTCATTTTGTGCCGCAAAAACCCCGATTTATGGGCTGCTTTGGCAGTCAATCCGGCAGCCCTTCAATCAGGAGGAGTTGCCGGGAAAGGAGATCCGGTAATGACTGAGTCCTCAGGCGCCGGAAAGGCGCTAAAAAAATTCTCGTTTTTACTGCATTATGGACCGGCGCTGCCGTTTCTGATCATCGCATGCATGTTCGAGTTTATGCCTCTGGCCGGCATGGTGATACGAAGTTTTACGAAGGAATACGGTCATGGTTTTACCTTTGACAATTACATAAAAGAGATATTCCGGCGTCCGGTGTACATCCAATCCATTAAGTCTACCCTGCGATTGGCCTTTCTTTCGTCCCTGACGGGGCTTGTCATCGTTTTTATCACCGCCGGGATATTGACGTATTCCCGAAAAAGGATAAAACGGTTATCCATAACCCTGTTGACGGTAACATCCAATTTCTGGGGCGTACCCCTGGCCTTTTCGTTTATTTCCCTCCTCGGCATTTCAGGCGTCCTCGTGCTGACCGGCAGGGCGATTAATTTCAAACCCCTGGCGGAATACAATCTGTATTCTTTACAGGGCCTCTTTCTGATGTACATTTATTTCCAGATACCCATGGGTACTCTGCTTATGCTCCCGGCTTTCGAGACTATACGGCCCGAATGGCAGGAATCGGCGGAACTGCTCCAGGCAAGTTCCTTTCAATTCTGGACCAAAGTTGGTATCCCGACAATGATCCCTTCCATAACCGGTACCTTTTCCATGCTTTTTGCAAATGCCATGACCGCCTATGCCACACCTATGGTAATGATAAGCAACGCGCCGCTCATGGGGATAAACATCGCAAGGATTTTTATCGGCGACAACCGTCCCAAGCCGAATATGGGATCGGCCTTTTCTATGATTATGCTGGCCTTCATTTTCCTGGTTTTGGGCTTTTCCAACCTGGTAAGCAGGATTTGTTCCAAAGGCGGCAAGAAGTGAAAACCAAAATAGGGAAAAGCGGCGTTGTTTTTTTAACGCTGGTAGTATTATATCTGACCATACCGCTTATCACGACTTTGATATATTCATTTACATCAAACTGGACCAGCATATTGCCCAGGGGTTTTACCTTAAAGTATTACATTCAGATCCTTTCGGACAAGCGCTTTATCCTGGCCGTACTCCGTAGTGTCGCCATTTCCATCATCCCCGTGTGCATGACTTCGCTGTTTGTGATCCTGGCTCTCTATACGGCTTTGGTTTACTCCCCCAAATTGGAACGGATCCTCGAAATGATCAGCATGGTGCCCTACACCATCAACGGTGTAGTGCTTGCCACCGCAGTCCTGTCAACTTACGCCGGGTCGGGAACCATATTCTCAAACCGGATGGTAATGCTCATCTGTATTTACTGTGTCGGCGGACTGCCTGTCACCTTCAGGGCTATACGGAACAACATGTACGCCGTCAACATTAAGCAGCTTATTGAGGCGGCGGAGATACTCGGGGCCGGGAGACTCTACGCCTTTAGCAGGATAGTGGCGCCCTGCATGGTTTCGGGCATCATGGTTTCCACGCTCATGTGCATGGCCGGTATCTTCGGGGATTACGCCGCGGTACGGATCATTGCGGGTTCCGTCTACGAAACCGCCCAGCTCTACCTCTTCGCCACGAGAAACCAGCCCATCCAGGTGTCCAGCGTCGTACTGGTCGTGATGATGATCGTTACCCTGTCGATAGCTCTAAGCGCCCTGTATCTCCAAATGAGGGATCAGGATAAATCTTCAAAACATCAAGAAGCGGGTATAGGAGAATAATATGGCCTACATTCAATTTGATAACGTGTGTAAGGAATTTCCGGGCAATGTGCGGGCCCTCAGGGGGATTACCCTAAGCGTCGAGAAGGGCGATCTCGTCACCCTTCTAGGTCCCTCAGGCTGCGGCAAGAGTACGCTTCTGCGCTGCCTTGCGGGGCTTGAAACGGTCACATCAGGGAAAATATACCTGGACGGCGTGGACATCACCGAATTTTCCCCCAGGCAGCGGGCCATAGGCATGGTGTTCCAGCAGTACAGCCTCTTCCCCAACCTGAACGTCGAACAGAACGTTGGGTTTGGCCTGCACATAAAGAGGATGGACAGGAATGTCGTCTCCAAAAAGGTCAGGGATATGCTGGACATGGTGGGACTGAGCGATAAGATAACGCAGTATCCCAACCGGCTCTCCGGCGGCCAGCAGCAGCGGGTCGCCCTTGCCCGGGCTCTCGTGATGGAGCCCAAGGTCCTGCTCATGGATGAACCCATGAGCGCCATAGACGCCCTGCTGCGCCGCAATCTTCAGGTGGAGATTAGGCGCATACAGCGGGACTTGAAAATAACCACCATATTCGTTACCCATGATCAGAACGAGGCCATGGTCATGTCCGACAGGATACACCTTTTTAACAGCGCCGGCTGTATTGAGCAATCCGGAACTCCCGTGGAACTCTATACATCGCCAAAAACAAAATTCGCCGCCTCTTTTATCGGCCACTACAATATTGTGCCTGCCGCCGATTTCAACAACATGGCCGGGAGCGCTTACAAATGCGGCGAGGTTGCGGTACGGCCCGAGGTTATCGGCATTTCGAGCAGCGCCGTCCGGCAGGACGGGGCCTGCTGCCTGAAAGGGCTTGTACGGAGGAGCGCCCCCCACGGAAACATTATACGCCACACGGTTCAGTGCGGCAGGCGGGAATTCAACATAGACATTCTGTACGATACGGCCAGGCTTTACCATGAGGGCCAGGAAGTATACATAAGCATACCCGAAAGCGGAGTCCT
>JAITJW010000149.1 GCA_031278715.1 Treponema sp.
CCTTGAAACCCAGAAGCCAGTTGTTAATATCCTCGGAGGTGATTTTGTCCAGCCGTGTTTTCCCGAACCAGGGGAGAATCTGGTTTTTTACCATCTTGCGGCAGTTGTCGGCGTAAGCCTGGGTTATGTCCTTCCGGCCCTTTTGGTTTTTGAGATACTCGCAGGTATCCCAATCCCACCAGGGGACGGCGTATTCCTCGAATGTCGGAATATGCTGTTTACGTGGAAATAAATTCCCATCCCGATAGAGCCTCATGCAGTAAGCCCTTGCCGCCGTTTTTGTAACTTGCCCGGTGGACAGTCCCGAAGAACGGTTATTATTTTCGTCATAGCACTGGTAGTAGAACACCACTTTCCCGGAGCGCAGTCTCCGCGGGAACACCGAAAAAACATCCTTTACCCTCATACAGACCCCTTTTGCGGATATTGCAATCACAGCCGCAATGCCGCAAATTCGCGGATGTATAAATCCGCTGAACCGGCAACGCTAATTCGTTACAGGGTAAAGAAATAACACCGCTTGGTATGTTCTGAATATAGGTAAAACGTGCAATCCGGCACATCTCATATACAGCCGGAACGTTTGTTGCGCTTCGCGCATACAACCTCAAGACCAGGAAAATCTCTACGTTTCGCCAGTATATTGAGGCTTTCCCAAAAACTGAAGTTTTGGGAAAGCCTCTGTTGGAAGATATAATCCAAAAAATGGCATCTTAAAACAGTTCTTACCTTGTTTCAAGCTCCGGGAAAAGGCTGACGGAGCGCCGCGAAAAATATGACGACACGTCCTGCCAGGGTAAGATTTAACGTGAGGCAATGCGCGGACTTGCCTTTCCCTTTTTTCCAGTATACTATGGTGCCACATTGCCACATGAGGAAGGAAAGCATGACCGATCTGTTTTCGTTGAAAAGCAAGGCCGTAGTAATATTCGGCGGTGCAGGTTATATAGGCAGGACCCTGACCAAGGCTATTCTGCAGCAGGGTGGCCGGGTTATTGTGGCGGATCAGAACGGGGAGATCTTCAGGCAGGGGGAATATGCCGGATTGGAGGGGGAGGGTAATTTCGGTTTTGTCCCCTGCAATGTGGCAAAGGCCGGCGAGATCCGGGCGGCTTACGAAGCCTGCGTCGGACGTTACGGCTTTGTGAATGTCATGATTAACCTGGTAGCCTACGGAAAATTTGCCGATTTAGCCGGACAGGGGGACGAGGATATGGCCTTTTCCCTGGACGGTGTGGCGGGGCAGGTGTTCCGTACCATCCGCGAAGCCATCCCCTATTTCAAAGATCGTGGCGGGGCCATTGTTACGACCGCTTCCATGTACGGTATTGTTTCTCCGGATTACCGGATCTACGGCACTTCAGGCCAGAATAATCCCCCGGTGTACGGTATGGGTAAGGCGGCGGTGATACAGCTTACCCGCTATGCGGCAGCCCATCTTGCCCCTATGGGCATCCGGGTGAACAGTGTTTCCCCGGGGCCGGTGCCGGACCCAGGCAAGAACCCCCCCAGGGATTTTATGGAACAGCTTGCGGGGAAAACCATGCTGGGCCGGGTGGGAAAGCCGGAGGATATGGCGGGGGCCTTTATCTATCTAATCTCCGACGCTTCCGCCTTTACCACCGGTGAATGTATTTGCGTAGACGGCGGCTGGACAAAATGGTAGCCCCGATGGAGGTGTGGTATGCGGGTGTTTGATCTCCTGTCTCTGCAAGGGAAAACTGCGGTTATTACCGGCGCCGCAGGTCTTTACGGCCGTTGTGCCGCCGCGGCCCTGTATGAGGCCGGGGCCAGGGTTTTTACCGGTTCCACGAATCTGGAAAATTTGGAAAAAGCCGCGGAAGAGATGCGGGCCGAAGGCGGCGATGTTACCGCCTTCCACCTGGATTTGGGGAACGAAGCATCCATTCTGGAATTCCACGACAAGGTTATGGCGCAGGCAGGAACGGTTGACATTTTGGTTAATAATTCTGTAGCCCGGCCCATGTCCGACGGTTATGACGGGGAGGTAAGCCACTTTGAAGAAAGTATGCGGATCAACGCTACCGGGAATTTTATCATTACCCGTGCTTTCGGCAGGGATATGATCCGGCAAAAACTGGGTTCCATCATCAATGTTGCCTCTATGCACGGTATGATTGGACCGGATCCTACCCTCTATGAAGGGCTGGGCATGGAAGGCTGGGGCGGGGATTATTATTTCCATAAGGGCGGCATGATCGCCTTTACCCGTTTTTTGGCCAGCTATTATGGCCGCTTCGGTATACGCTGTAACGCCATTTCCCCCGGCGGTATCCGCTCATACCGGACCCCCGAAGAATTTGTCCGCCGTTACAGCCAGCGGACCATGCTGGGCCGCATGGCCGGTCCAGATGATATTAAGGGGGCTATTGTCTACTTTGCCTCCGATGCTTCCCGGTACGTTACTGCCGCAAATTTGCCCCTGGACGGGGGCTATACCGCAAAATAGTGTACCTTGCGGGGATAGACCTGGGAACCACAGGCTGCAAAAGTATGATCTTTGACCAATGCGGGGTCATTGCAGGAAGCGCCTATATTGAATACGACCTTATTTTTACTTCCCGGGGGGTGGAGCAGGATGGGGAACTCTGGTGGAAACATACCAGGAACGCCCTTAGGGAGGCTGTCAGGGCTGCGGGCATCGACGGCCGGGAACTGGCTGCCCTGGGAATTTCTTCCCAGGGTATCGCTTCCCTCCCGGTTGACGGGGACGGAAGGCCCCTTGCCCCGGCGATAAGCTGGTACGATACCCGTGCCGCCGGGGAAGCCGCGGAACTTGCCGCTTTTTACGGCGCTCAACGGCTTTTTGAGATCACCGGCCGGCATCCGGGTTCCTTGTTTTTCCCCCAGGTACTTTTTATGAAACGGCGCCAGCCGGAACTTTACGAAAAAACCACCTATTTCCTTATGGCCCACGATTACCTCTGTTTCAGGCTGTGCGGGGAGGCCCTTACCGATTATACAATGGCAAGCGGGACCCTCTGTTTTGATACCGCACAGCATGACTGGATAGGGGAAATTTTTGACCATTTTGGGGTGGCCCTGTCAAAATTTCCCCGGCTTAAACCCTTTGGCGAAAGGGCCGGGAGGATACTTCCGGAACTTGCACGGGAACTTGGTCTTGCCGAGGATACGGTAGTTGCCGTGGGAATGCAGGATCAGAAAGCCGCCGCCCTGGGCGCGGGGATAGCCCCGGGGATCCGTACCCTGTCCCTGGGAACCGCCAGCGCCGTTTCCCTGTTGACCCGGGAGCGGGTATGCGATCATTCCGGCAGGGTTCCCTGTCACGCCTTTGACGGCAGCCGCTGGATACTGGAAAACACCGTAGGCGCCAGCGGTGCCGCCCTTAAATGGCTGCGGAATACCATGTTCCCCGGAGTTTCTTACCCTGTTCTGGATGAAATGGCCGCTTCTTCCGGCCCCGGCGCAGGGGGGCTTGTTTTTTATCCGGCCCTGGACGGGGGGAAGGGCTGCTTTTCGGGCATTTCCCTTAACACCGGCGCGGGTGATATGGTCAGGGCGGTTCTGGAAGGGGTAGCCTGTGCAGTGCGTCAATGTATCGAGACCCAGCGGGAAGTATACCCCCAGGCGGAAACGGCGCAGGAACTGCGGGTTTTCGGCGGCGGTGCGGCCAGCAGCCTTTGGCGCCGTATCCTGGCGGATTGCCTGCAGATACCGGTGCTTGCCCTGAAAACGACGGAAACGGCAAATTTGGGCGCCGCTATCTGCGCGGGTCTGGCCCTGGGGCTTTTTACTTCCGGGGAAGAACGCCGTCATTTTTCCGGCGGCGTTCTTGAAGTTTTTGAGCCCCAAAAAGCCGGAGCCGCTGTCTATGACGAAGTATATGCAGCATACTGCGCCCTTCAAAAGGGTTTGGGAGGATAATATGCGCGCCGGTTTAAGCGAGGGGATTATCACACCGGATTTTCCGGTTCTTATGGCAGGGTATCCTGAACCAAAAGACCGGTATCACCGGGAAGTTCATGATGATCTTTTTGTCCATTGTTTTTATTTGTCCGACGGCAAGACAGAGCTGGGCTTTATTTCTTTTGATTTGGGGGAACTTTCCAAAAAACGGGCCAGCGCCATTCGGGACGCGGTGGAAAAACGCTGCGGCATCCCCGCCCGGGGGGTCTCCGTATCCTGTACCCACACCCATTCCGGGCCGGTAACTACCACCCGTTCCCTCTGGAACGATGACCGGGAACTTTATCCTTTTTATTTGGATTTTATTACCGAAACCGCCGTGGAAAAAATGGCCCAGGCCAAGGCCGGGGCATTTGAGGCGGCCCTTTGCGCGGCCAGGGGTTATTGCGGCAAAGAACAGGGGGTCGGGGGAAACCGCCGGGACAAGGACGGCCCGGCGGACCCGGAAGTGGGGGTTCTGGGCATTCGGGAAAAAGGGGGCGCCCTGCGGGGTCTCCTGGTAAACTACGCCCTCCACCCCACCTTCCTCCATGCCGAAAGCCGGGCCCTTTCCGCCGACTACCCCGGTTACATATACCGGTATTTTAAGGAACGGCAACCCTCCCTGGTAACGGGCTTTTTGCAGGGCGCATCGGGGAACCAGTCTTCCCGGCACTTCCGGCAAGATCAGAGCTTTGACGAGGCCCAACGGGTGGCTTATGCCATTGCCGCCGAAGCTGAGCGGGTCCTTGCATCGGCTTCGGTTTTGGAAAATCCCCGCCTTTTTGCCGCTTCCTATGGCTTTGAGCCGCCGCTTTACGACATACCCGCCCCGGAACAGGCGCTGGAAGGGGAACAGAAGGCCCGCCGGGACTATGAGGAAGCCAAGGCCGCGGGGAAACCCTATCCCCTGGTCCGTACCCTGGAATGTAGCCTCATCGGCGCGGAGCATCTTTTGGAGATTGCCCGGGCCGGGGAAACCGCGGTACGGAACATCCGGGGGAATTCTCCCTTTACCGTACAGATCATGGGCATTGGGGACTACCGGTTCGTCTTCTGTTCCTGCGAAATTTTTGTAGAGTACGCCCTGCGCCTTAAACGGGAGTCCCCTTTTCCCGTGTTTTTTACCAGCTGTACCAACGGCTCCGCTTCGGGGTATATCTGTACCCCCGAAGCCCATGCCCAGGGGGGCTATGAAGCCCTCTGGACCCGCTACCGCCCGGAAACGGGGGATATGCTGATAGACTTTACCTTGGATAAACTGAGAAACCCCTAGCAGCCCCGTGCGGGTTCCGGGGTTCCGCCGGATTGATCGGCGGCCCATCAAAATTTTGTCAGATAAAGGGAGACATGAAAGATGAAAGAGTTCAATTTTAAGCCTGCCGACTGGATTCCTTTCCAGGATCAGGGGGTAACCCGGAAACTACGGTCCATGACTGTGGAGGAGATAGAAAAACACCCCAACCCGCAGTTCCATGTAAAGGTTTTTCCGAATACCGGGGGCCTTGTGGTGGCCGATATTTATGCCAATATCGTGGCGTCCGACAGGGAGGACAAAATCTTCACCTTCATTACCGGGAACCCCTGTCCTGCCCTGTACCTTCCCCTGGCCAACCTTATCAACCTGAACCGGATCAACTGCCGGAACGTCCATCCCTTCACTATGGACGAATGGGCCGATGACGAAGGCCATATTGCGCCGGCCTCTTATCAAAGCGGCTTCACCTATTCATTTCTTAAGTATTTCTACAATCAGATAGATCCGGAACTCAGGATGCCCCTGGAAAACATCCACTACCCTACGGATGAGAACATCAAAAACTATTCCGACCTGATTGAAGAAACCGGCGGCGGCGGTGCCGATGCCATCTATTCGGGCCCGGGCTGGGCGGGGCACATCGCCTTTATCGATCCCTGCCCCGAATTCATCCCCAACTACCGGAACGGCGGCGAATACCGTATCAAAGATCTGCAGGACCCTTACTTTGACCAGGGTGCCCGTGTAGTTACCCTCCATCCCCTTACCATAGCCCAAAATTCCCTCCACGGGGTTTTCGGCTGTTCCGGCGACATCAGTAACGTCCCCCCCAGGGCGGCTACCATAGGCCCCCGTGATGTAAAAAACGCCCGGCGGCGCATCGAGACCCACGGCATTACCACCGAAGGGGGGTTTTCTTCCTGGCAGCGGATGATCTCCCGGCTTATTACCCACGGACCGGTAACCCCCTATGTTCCCGGTTCCGTCTATCAACTTATGGAAACCTGGGTGTATATCGAACCCGTTATTGCCCAGCCCATTGAATGTCTTGAATTGACCGGGTATTAAGCGGGTATTGACTGAAGATGGCCGACAGACTGCTGGTTTTCAATGCCCGGCTTCTCTTTCGGGGCCGCATCCTGCCGGGGTATTCGCTGCTCTGCGAAGACGGAATAATCCGGGAACTTGCTCCTGACGGGAGGATACAGGCCGCGGCCCGCCGCTTTGACGCCGGGGGCCGGTATCTGGTACCGGGCTACATTGATATGCACATCCACGGCTTTAAGGGCCGGCTTGTTGACCGGGGTCCTGCCGATCTGGAAGCCCTGTGCCGGGAACTGCCAGCGCGGGGGGTAACGGCCTTTTTGCCCACCGTAACTCCCCAGCCGGAAGAACAGCGGCTTCTTTCAGAACTGGCGTCGGTCCGGCCACGGGGGGCCCGGATTCTGGGTTTTTTTCTGGAGGGTCATTTTCTGGCCCTTACCGGAGCCATCAGGGGCCTTAACCGGGACTATTCCGCGGCACGGGCCGCCGGCCTGCGGGAGGCCCTGGGAAATACCCCGGCTATTTTCGGCATTTCTCCTGAAATACCGGGAATCTGTTCCCTCCTTCCCCTCATGACCCAGACAGGCCGCCCCGCCTTTATTACCCACACCGGCGCGGGTTTTGAAGAAACCGAACGGGCCATTGATGCGGGGGCCCGCCACGCCACCCATTTCTACGATGTTTTCCCCTATCCGGGGGAACAGGAACCGGGGGTCCGGGGCTGCGGGGCGGTAGAGGCGATTTTGGCCCGGCCCGAAGTTACAGTAGATTTTATTCTGGATGGTGAACATGTACATCCCGGCGCCGTCCGGATGGCCCTTGCCTGTAAAGGGCCGGATGCGGTATGCCTGGTTACGGACGCCAACATCAACGCCGGCCTGCCCCCGGGGACCTATGAGGGCATAAGCGGTGCGGGTATCGTGATGAACTACCCCGGCGGACCTGCACGGGACCGGGAAACGGGCGGTCTTACCGGCAGCGGCTTGACCCTGGACCTGGCGGTAAAAAACGCGGTAAAACTCCTCGGCCTTTCCCTGCCGGAGGCGGTTTATCTTGCCTCGGCAAATCCCGCAAAAGTCCTGGGGCTTGAAAATCAAACCGGGAAAATTGAAACCGGCCTGTGGGCTGATTTTTTGCTTCTTGATGAGGACCTTGCCGTAACGGAGTGTTTTATCGGCGGTACCCAATGGATTTCGGAAGACAAGCCCTGCTTGTCCGGCAGCCTTAAAATTGAGGCGGCTCTTAAAATGAAAAGGAGGGAACCATGAATATGCGTCCCAGTGTGGTTCTGGAAAAACTCAGGGCCGGAAAAACCGTAAGCTGTATCAAAATTAACACCGCAGATAGCCGGGTTGTCGAAATTGCCGCCATGTGCGGCTTTGACTGTGTCTGGACAGATATGGAGCATGTGGCCAATGACTATTCGGTAATAGAAAGGCAGATCCTGGCTGCCAAGGCCCACGGCACCGATTGTCTGGTGCGAGTAGTCCGGGGAAGTTACAGCGACCATGTAAGACCCCTGGAACTGGATGCCGCGGGGATCATGGTTCCCCACCTCATGAGTTTGGAAGACGCCCGGAAGGTGGTGTGGAACACCCGTTTTTTCCCCATAGGCCGCCGGCCCCTGGACGGCGGTAACGCCGACGGGGCCTATTGTTTGGTGAATACCGCCGATTATATCAAGCAGGCCAACCGGGAACGTTTTGTAGTGGTTCAGATAGAGGATCCCGAACCGCTGCCGGAACTGGACGCTATCTGCGCCCTGGAGGGGATCGATATGATCTTTTTTGGCCCCGGCGATTTTAGCCAGGGCATCGGCGACCCCTGTAATTTTTCAAATCCCCGGCTGGCCGAAACCCGGCGCCTTGTTGCCGAAACCGCCCTGCGGCACGGCAAATTTGCCGGGACCGTCGGTTCTCCCGCCAACCTGCAGGAACTTCAAGCCCTAGGCTACCGCTTTATCAGCCTGGGCGCCGATGTAATAGGGCTTATTAGCTATTTCAGGGAGATGGTCGCAGCCTTTAACGCTCTTCCCCGATAATGGCTACCTGGACCACCCGATCCCGGCCCCTGACCTGATCCCAATCGACAAAGTAGACAAAGCCGAATTGTCCCAGGTCAAGCCGGCCTTCTTCGATAACGATGGTTTCGGAGCGGCCCAGTATACAGGAACGCAGATGGCCATCGGTGTTCAGACTGGTCCAGGGGCCCGGTTCCCCCACGCTGTCGCCGAATTTGATATGCTCCGGTCCCGGATGCAGGTATTGGTTTTCCACCCTGCAGACAGGGATCAGTTTTTCCATAACATTGCAGAGATCCTGTTGGAGGTACTCCAGGCCGAAGTAAGTTTTATCGTGGGAACATTCCTGAATCAGTACCGAACAGGTAGTATGGTGGGAATAGACGGTACAAATCCCCTCGCTTACTCCGGAGGCCGCAACCATGTCTTTGATCTGGGCAGTTATGTTGTGGAATGTCGGATGCCCCGCCGTGGATGTAACTTCAATTTTCTTTCGGAACATTTTCATGTTAATTCTCCTTTATGCCGGGCGTCCCAGGCTTCCCTGACCGCACGGATCATTTCATCGATCATGGCGCCCCGGTCGGGCGCCTTGACAATACCACTGGATGAACCGGTAGCTTCGGCCCCGGCAAAAATAACCTTGTACACATCCTGCCCGCTGCTAATCCCGGCCCCCTGCAAAACCAGAATTTCACCGTCTACCGATTTTACCGCATCTATGGCGGTTTTTACCCAGGACAGATCGCTGGTTTGTCCGGTACCGATAAGTTCCGCCGGTTCCGTTACTATTACGCCGGGGTGGAAATGGGCCGCCGCGGAAGCCTGGGCTATGGTGTCGGTACAAACCACGGTAAAAAGACCGACTTCCTGTGCCCGCAGGATGGTTTTTTCCAGCGCGCCCAAGCTAAGGGGTTTTTCACAGTGGTTAAGCATAACACCAAACGCCCCGGCAGCCGCCAGGGATTCTCCCAACAGGTCCGCCAGACCCCGGCCCGGGACCAGGGGATCCATGTGGGGGGCCAAAACAAAAAGGTGTTTCGCCGCCTGGGCAATACGCCGCAGATCAACTACCGGGGCGGTGAACAGAATATCTATATCATAGGTAACGGAGGCCCGGTCAGCGGCCAGTGCAAGATCCAGTACCTCATCACCAAAAAGATATGATTTGGGGCCTATCTCAAAAAAGGGGACCCGCAAAGTTCTGCCAGCTAAGGCCATACGATACCATACCACAACGAAAAGAAAGAATCAATTGCCCTGGCGCCAGGGCTGGACTACCACTGCCGGGCTACAAACCCATCGGGTATGTCTATCTTTACCGTGTCCCCTGTCTGCACTATCACATACAAACCGGCCTTTAAGGTGTACTGCCGTACACCAGGACTCACTATCGCACCCGCCATCGCTCCCTGTATCTTCCGCCGGTCCCC
>JAITJW010000196.1 GCA_031278715.1 Treponema sp.
TTGTCCCGAAACAGCATTATAAACTGTTTGAAACCTACCCACGGGCTGCCTATGATCCAGCGTCCGAGCCTATATTCCTGAAACGCGATAACAATTCCCAGCATGGGGTAATAGCAGAAGAGCAGGAGGAAAATAATCCCCGGTATGACCATTACGTGATAATCAAATTCCTTGCGGATGACAAGGGCGAGGGGAGTTGGTTTCTTACGGGAGCCTACAAATAGGGGGGGGGGGGTGGGCTTTACGATACGGAGAACTAATGTTCGACACTTTTACATCTCCTTTCCGGACATAATACTACAAAAAATTATAACCGTCAAGCGGCGGCGATCTTGTACCATACCCACCGCAATAGAAAATCGTTTTCCTAAAAATATTGTACCACGCCTTTGTGGGCCTGTCAAGCGGAGTTTTGAAAATTTTGAAAGATTTTTCTACCGGGGCGGCGCATCGGGATGGCCGGCCCGCCTGCGGGCCGGCAGAAAAACGTTTTTCTATTGGCTAATGAAGGGCATAGCACGGTATCGCTTATTGAACGGCAGCGGGAAGGTTTGCCCATCACCCATCCATCCCCAGCCTGATTTTGAGCTGTTTCACGAAATATGTGAAATTATCAAAACTTATTTGCGGGTGTACCAGGTGGTCCTGTGAAGGTATATACCCGCTCCGGCGCAGCAGGGGATCGATCCTGTCGAGTTCCGCGTCAATAGCCGCTTTGTCAACCGCCAGGGCCCGCTTGTCGATGCCGCCGTAGAGACAGATATGGGGGTACTGTTTTTTTATCGTCACCACATCGCAGTCCGCCTGCACCTCAAAGGGCATGACCAGGTTGATACCGGCCTCGCTTAAAACCGTCATCATCACGTCCATGTTCCCGTCGGTATCCACCGAAACAACGGGTATGTTACGATCCCTCGCGAAGGCTACGATCTTTTTGTAGTTCGGCGTCATAAACTCCCGGAACATGTCCGGTGAGATAAGGGGCCCATGTCTGCCGGACATGTCTTCCCAGATATGGATATGGTCTATCTGCATGTGCCGGGCCGCTTCCTCGTAGATGGTGAGCCAGAAATCCGTAAGGTAATCCATCATGTCGTGGATGAGTTCCGGTTCGTCGTAAAAATTTACCAAAACATCTTCCACGCCCATCATGTCCCGCAGCGTACCGAAAAGCCCCCAGGGAAAAGCGCCGATTTGAACGGCCGCCCCTGAATCGGCGAAGCGTTGTAGTTCCGCCTGCCAGTCGGGATAACGCTCTGGAGAGCGGGGGTCAAGGCGTTCTTTCAGCTTCTCCCAGCTCTCCCAGCCGCTGACGGCGGAACTGACGATTTTCGGTATGGTGGAATGATTCGGTATGATTTCCAGAACGGCGCCGTTGCCGTTCTGGACGAGTTGTGTCCTGCCCCGGTCTTCCAGCACCTTATGTTCAAAGGCGGGATAGTAGCCCAGGTTGACCGCGATTTGGGAAAAACCCGTGTCCAAACCGAAATAGGCCTCGAAATCCGTGTTTATATCGGGGTACTTTTCCCAGCGGCCGGGATACCCATCCTCCCGCCACAACTGGAGGGTTTCGCCCCAGGGTCCCCAGGGGATCAGGGGCAGACGATCCACATCCTGCCCCAGAATAGTACGGATCATGCGCTCCCTGTTGTTCAGTTTTAACGCGGGATCAATTTTTCCGTTGACGGTCATCATATCGCCGGTTGTTACGGCCGCAGATCCGCCGTCCGCTGCGCAAGCGGCATAAGCGGCGGCAAACTGCTTGCCGGTTTATCGAGATAAAAATAAACCGTTGAAGAATAGTCGTCTTCACGGTAAAAGCAATAGTACCCTTCCTTGGAATTCTGGTCAAAAACAAAGTCTTTTCCGTTGAACATTTCCGACCATCTGTCAACGCTGCCGCCGCTGCCGCTGACAATTTTAACCGGCGCGCCATTGCCGGCGATCTTCAAAAGGGTCTTTTTATCCGCGCAGCCCAGGGACTGGATAGTCATTCTGGCTTCTTTGTGGAACAGAACCCGGTCGTACAAATGGAAGCGGTAAAAAGAAAAAATCCCGTTTTGAGTGTCGGCGATAAGGCAACCCTGGCCCTGGTTTGTGGATTTGCTTAAACCCCAGGCGTTGTTTGGGTAATCTTCCAGACCGGTACCGCAGAGGGTGGGGTATTTGTCGTCGCCGTCAAGGTAAATTTTTACTTCCCCTTCGCCGAACCAACTGTCTTCGTAAATTGGAGTAGTCTGTATGCCAAAGTTAACGCCGATAATTTTACCTTCCCCCGGTATCTTGGGCAGAATGGTATAGTCGCTGCCCAATTTGGTTGTATTCTCCCGGTTAAAAAAGGCGTGGAAGTAGAGAATGTCATTTTTGGGCATCGGCTTGAGGGTGTAAAGGACATTGTAAAAACACATGCTTACCCTGGTATTCGATTCGTTTGTCAGGGTAATTTTTGCCCCTTTCAAGAAGGGCATTTTGAAAAATGAATTGAATGAACGCGCGTCGGGGCTTACCAGAAACGCGCTTTCAAAGGGGATGGGCCTGCCAAGATTTGCCCCAAAGAAGTCCCCCACCGGACACGATACGGCGGGTTTTTCCGCGCCGTCCCAGTAGATGTCTATTCTCAGGGAACGCAGAAAGGCCTGTCTGCCTTCCGGGTTGTTCAGAATGTCAAGGGTCAGCCATATCTGGTCTACCGTACCGGAGCCGGTGGTTTCCATGAGCGTCCAGGTTTGACCCGGTTCAATCGGCTGGCAGGCCCGGCCTTTCGCGCCAAGGTTTGTTTTGCCGCCGCCGCCTTTTTCCCCCAGGGGGTTTTCGAAACTTGCCCAGCGGGTCTGGGCTTCCGGTTCTTTAAGATAGTAAGACTCCTGCATGTTTTTCTCCTTAATAGAAAATCGTTTTTCTGGGAATAAGGTACCACGCGTTTGTGGACCCGTCAAGTGTTTTTGAATTTTTTTAGATTTTTTGTAAAATTCCCGATTCGGGAGCCGTGAAACCGCCCCCGGTGTTTCACGTTGACACGCGGCGCCCTTTGGGTCAATTATGTAGGGGATCAATTCATAGAAAAACGTTTTTTCTATTGACCAATGAAGGAGTATGCGCATGACATCGTTAATCGAACGGACCTTTGACCGGGGGGGCGGTATCTTCCGGCTGAATCCGGTCTTTGTGCCCCGGCCTTTTGGGAAGGCGGGGCGGCGGCTCAAACTTCACCCGGACGATTACTATGCCCTGGGGCTGGAACGGGGTTCCATCAAGGAGCGGTGGTTTTCCTCGACTATTGCGGCGCAAAACGGGCCGTTGGCAGCCCCGGATGAGGGGATGAGCTATGTGGCGGTGGGTTACGACACGGAAGAAAAATTCAGCCTGAAAGAGGCGGTTGATACGCTGGGGGCCGGGCTTATCGGGGAAGAACTGATGAGGAAATACGGCGGCTGGCCTATGTATTCAAAGTTTTTCGATTTTCTCAACCCCCTTTTTCACCATGTCCATCTGATGTTTGAGGACGCCGCCCGGGTGGGCAAGCTGGGGAAGCCTGAGTCCTACTTTTTCCCCAGGCAGCTTAACAATTATACCGGCGAGTTCAACGCCACCTACTTCGGTTTTGATCCTGATGTTGGGCCGGAGGAGGTAAAGCGGCGGCTCAGGGATTACAACAGGGGGGACACGAGGATCACCGAACTGTCCAGGGCCTACCGGGTGGAACTGGGTACCGGGTGGTATACGCCGCCGGGGGTGATACACGCCCCTGCGTCGGTACTTACCTACGAACCGCAGTGGAATTCCGATGTTAATTCGGTGGAAGAAAATGTGGTTTCCGGGGAGATCTACCCCAGGGAATTCCTTGTGGCCGAATGTCCGCCTGAAAAAAAAGACGACATCGACTATATTTTTGGCCTTCTGGACTGGGAGAAAAACATCGATCCCCACTACAAAAAGCATTACTTCAGGCCCCCGGTTGTCGCGGTTTCGGAAAAAGCCTATATGGAAAAATGGATATCCTACGCCAATGACTATTTTGGCGCCAAGGAACTTACGGTTGAACCGGGAGAACGTGTTACCGTTACGGACGGCGCGGCCTACGGGCTTATCTGCGTCCAGGGACACGGGACCCTGGGCAGTCATATCTGCGAAACCCCGGCCTTGCTCCGGTACGGCCGGCAGAGCAGTGATGAATTTTTTGTTTCCGAAGCGGCGGCAAAGCGGGGAGTAACCATTGTCAACAGGAGTCCTGTGGAACCTTTGGTGATGTTGAAGCATTTTGGGCCGAACCAGCCTGACATGCCGAAAACCGTTCCTGCCGGGTTGTAAGTATGGAACACTACGTTCTTGGGCTTGATAACGGCGGCACGCTTATTAAAGCTGCCCTTTTTGATCTTAACGGGAAGGAAGTTGCCGTCGCTTCCCGTCCGACCAGGGTGCTGACCCCCAGGCCGGGTTACACCGAGCGGGACATGGAAGAACTCTGGCAGCAGAACTGTGCCTGTATACGCGAGGTCCTGGAAAAAATTCCGGGGAAAACAGGTGTAAAGGCCGGTTCCGTACAGGGGGTCGGGGTATGCGGCCACGGCAAAGGGCTGTACGTGTGGGGTAAAAACGGAAAACCCGCCTACAAGGGTATTATCTCTACGGACAACAGGGCCTGGCAGTACCCTGAAAAATGGAAAAAGGACGGAACCTTTGATGCCCTCTACCCCCGGCTCTGTCAGCGGATTATGGCCTGTCAGCCGGTATCCCTGCTTGCCTGGATGAAAGATCACGACCGGGAAACCTACGATTCGGTACAGTGGGTCTTTTCGGTAACTGACTATATCCGGTTCCGCCTTACCGGCGAAGCCTGGAGTGAGGCGACAAACGTTTCCGGTTCGGGTCTTATGAACGTCAGGGATGCTACGATAGACAAGGATATGCTTGAACATTTCGGAATTGGCGAAGCCTACACGATGATAGCGCCATTGCGCTATTCCGCGGATCGCTGCGGGACAATCGGCGCCGAAGCCGCGGCCTTAACCGGTCTGGCTGAAGGGACCGGTGTGGCCGGGGGCATGTTCGACATAGACGCCTGCGCCGTCGCGATGTCGGTAAGCAGCCCTGAACAGCTCTGTACGATAACCGGTACCTGGAGTATCAACGAATTTATTTCCCCTGTACCGCTTACCGGAACCCGTGTCGCCATGAATTCCCTGTACGCCATACCCGGCTGGTATCTGCTGGAAGAATCAAGCGCCACCGGCGCCGGCAACCTTGAATGGGCGATTAGCAACATCTTTGGCGGCGAAGCGGTTCCCCGGGGGAAAAGCCTTTACTCATGGCTGGATGAACAGGTGGCCGGCATTAACGCGGACGCCTGCGATGTGTATTTTCTTCCCTTTCTTTACGGTTCAAACAGGCATCCCCTGGCAAAGGCAAGTTTTATCGGTCTTACAAACTACCATACCAAATACCACATGCTCCGCGCCCTGTACGAGGGGACGGCGTTTTCCGCCAAACAGCATATCGACACGCTGTTGTCGGTGCGGGAAAAGCCTGAAGCTGTGCGGCTTGCCGGAGGGGCGGCCAATTCGGCCCTGTGGGTACGGATATTTGCGGATGTGCTTGAACTGCCCATTGAGACCGTGGCTTCCGTAAAGGAACTTGGCGCCCAGGGCGCTGCTATGGCCGCGGCGGTTTCCGCCGGCTTATACCGGGATTACCCCGAAGCCGCAGGGGCGATGGTCAGGATTTCCCCGCCGGTTCTTCCGGACACTGCGAATTTCCCGGTGTACCGGAAAAAGTACGGGACCTATGCCGCCGTCTGTGAGGCTCTGGATCGTGTGTGGAACCGGTTTGAGGTTTAGGCCATGACTGAAAAACCGGGCCGTCTGTACCGGTTGGGGCTGTATGAAAAAAGTATGCCCCATACCTTAAGCGTAGAGGATAAATTGCGGGAAGCCAAAGACTCAGGCTTTGACTACCTGGAACTTTCCATTGATGAAAGCGATGAAAAACTCACCCGCCTTGAGTGGAAGCGGGAAGTCATTGATCATCTCAATGACGTGATGGAAGAGACCGGCGTACCGGTCAAGTCTATTTGTTTAAGCGCCCACCGCCGTTTCCCCCTGGGGGATCCTGAACCGGAGATACAGGAGAAAAGTTTAGCCATTATGGAAGGGGCGCTTTCCCTGGCCGCCCGCCTGGGGGTCAGGATCATCCAGATTGCCGGGTATGATGTTTACTACAAGGGATCTTCCGAAATAACACGGGATTTTTTTGCCCGGAATTTGGAAAAGTCCCTCCGTATGGCCGCCCGTGAGGGGATTATCCTGGCCTTTGAAACCATGGAAACCCCCTTTATGGACACGGTGGAAAAAGCCGTCTTCTGGGTAAACCGTTTTGCCTCCCCGTATTTGCAGATATACCCCGATACGGGTAACATTACCAACGCCGCCCTGAACTACAGAAGTTCCGTCCGGGAGGATCTGGAAAAGGGCGGGGGACATGTGGCCGCCCTGCATCTGAAGGAGTCAAAGCCCGGAATCTACCGGGAAGTTCCCTACGGGCAGGGTCATGTCAGCTTTGCCGAAGTGGTAAAGACTGCGTGGCGGCTTGGGGTACGGCTCTACGTGGCGGAATTCTGGTATTCCCCCGCCGGGGGAACGGAGCGCTGGCGGGCCGCTCTGCGGGAAGCCAATCATTTTTTACGGAATTTTCTGGACAGGGCCGGCGCTTGAAACCGGAAGGGAATTAACGTACGGTACATACATGATTACTATTCATGATGTGGCCAAGCGGGCGGGGGTATCCATCTCCACGGTCTCCAATGTGATCAACAAAAACAAGTTCGTCAGTGATAATTTGACCCGGCGGGTCAACGCTGCGGTCGAGGAGTTGAAATATTCCGCCAACCCTATCGCCCAGAAGATGAAGATAAAATATACCAAAACTATCGGGATCATTACCGCGGACCTTTGCGGGTTGTTTTATCCTTATGTCCTCAAGGGACTGTACGATGTGCTTAACACAAAAGGATACCGGCTGAGTATTCTGGACAGCGAAGGGAGCCACGACGACCTGGGGGGTATTAAAAAATTTCAGGAGAGCATTACCGCCCTTGTCCGGGACCGGGTAGACGGCATTGTATTTGCGTCCACCATTCCTGAGGAAACAGAAGCCGGAATTATCCGGGACCTTATGAACCTCCCGTCGTTCAGGAAAAACACGGGTTTTGTATGTATCGAAAAAAACTTGAGCAAATACGGTCTGGATTCAGTATATGCGGATTCCGAAGCCGGCGCGGAGACGGCGACAGGCCACCTTATTGAAACAGGCTGCCGCAAAATTGGCCATATCACCGGTCCCTTTTTTGTAACCATCGCCCAGGACCGGGTGCGGGGCTACAAGAAAGCGATGCTGCGCCGGGGTTTTGAGGTGGACGACACCCGGATGATCGCCCGCGGGGACTATACCCACAAAAGCGGCTATATGGCCATGAAAGAATTACTGCATAATATGCCGGATATCGACGGGGTGTTTGCCGCCAATGATCAAATGTCGGTGGGGGCGCTCAAAGCCCTTTTCGAGGCGGGGAGGCGGGTTCCCGAAGACGTAAAAATAATTGGCTACGACGACGTGTTTATTTCCAGCGTTCTTGATCCGCCCCTGTCCACCATCCATGTCCAGAAGTACCGCATGGGGAGGAACGCTGCGGAACTATTGCTGACCCAATTGGAACAGGAAGCCGGCTCTTTCCTCCAGGATAAGGCCCAGGGCAGGGTCATTGAGCTACAGTCCAAGCTGGTCATCCGTAAATCTACCGTCAAAACTGCCCCCGACGACTGGATACTGGTGGACTGGTAGTGCGTAACCGTTATTCGGTCCCCAAATTAGTCATGGACGACAGGTTCAGGTTAACCGTAGTCGTAGTACCGGGAGCCACTGAGGAACCGGCAAGTTCAGCGTGAGCAGGACCAGACATTGGTATCCGTCATGACGACAAAGTACATCGCCCAGGACCGGGTGCGGGGCTACAAGAAAGCGATGCTGCGCCGGGGTTTTGAGGTGGACGACACCCGGATGATCGCCTGATGGGACTATACCCAAAAATACCGCCGCCAGGATTACGCAAAGGGCCGCCCCATAAGGGCGGCCCTTTGCCGCTTATCAGCCAAGCGCAACTTTTAGTAGACCGCCCCCAAATTAGTTATTGAAGGCAAGGGTCCCCAGGTTAATCCCCGTTATTGGGCTGGTGGAACCCTGCCGGGATACTCCAGTTCCCTTCCGGACCAAATTCTCGGCAGCGTAATCGTAGACACTTACCTCAAAGTAGTAGGTCTGTGCCGGCGAAGAGGCTTCGACCAGCATGGTCCAGGTTCCCGTAGGATCGACCTTGGCATTATCCAACTGATTACCGGAATAGTTCTCATTCGGATAGGCGTGTACGTTTATACTGTAATCGTTACCCGATGTAACGGGAATTCCGTTCAGGGTTACCGCCACTGAACCGCTCAGGGTGATGTAAGTGTGGGACCCCAAATCTATACCGGACTGGGTAGATCCCTGCAGGGACCGTTCCTCCAAGTTTAACCAATAGCTACCCTGGCCTACAT
>JAITJW010000002.1 GCA_031278715.1 Treponema sp.
AGCCGTTTGTAGATTCCCAGAGGACTTGATCCCGTGGGAAGACCAAGCACAAAAGGCTTGCCGGAATCGCCGGTAAAAGTATTGATCCGCCGGGCTATATAATCCGCCGCCCAGCCGGAGGCCTCATCGTAATTTTTGTGGATAATAAGACGCATTTTTTCCTCACAATATTAAATTGATTAGTATTTGAGGCTGTTCCAAAACTCGCCTTCTACAAGTCAGGGAGGGGGCAGCCGCCCCCTGCGGCCGGGCCAAGGTCCCGGCCTACCCCCGTAACGCCCCGCCAAGGGACCGTAGGTCCCAGGGGCCTTATGCCCCCCGGACCCCCCCGGGGTTTTGGAACAACCTCATTTGCCTAAAAGTTTTCGTACTTAAGTTCCCCGCCAACCGTAACGGCAAGAACCTTGAAATCCCGGTCAAATACCACAATATCGGCGTCGCTACCGGGAATAATGCTTCCCTTGTTTTTGTAGCGCATAACATTGGCGGGATTGGAACTGGCGGTCCGCACCGCGTCTTCCAGGCTAAAGCCGAAAGTTACCAGATTCTCTACCCCCCGGATCATGGTAAGCCCGGAACCGGCAATCACATCGTCTATGGCCCGGTGAAACAACCCGTCGTGGAACACTACCTCTTCCCCGTTGGCGAAGAACGGCCCCTCCGCCTGTTCCGTAGGTTTAAGCCCGTCGGTAATAAGCACTATCTTGTCGATGGGCTTGTCCCGGAGCAGCAGCTTGAACAGATCCGGATGCACATGAAAACCATCGGCAATAATCTCGCAGGACATTTCCGGATGAATCAGAATAGCGCCCACCGCGTTGGGGTTCCGGTGGTCCATTCTGCTCATGGCATTGAACAGGTGTGTGGAGTGCAGTATCCCCGCCTGCATACCCTCCACCATGTTATCGTATTTCGCGTCGGTGTGTCCCGCCTGCAGTATGATTCCCTTCTTGATACAGAAAAGCGCCAGCTCACGCATGTGCTTGATTTCAGGCGCCACCGTCATGTTGACCACATGCCCCCCGGCCGCCTCCCACAGCTTCTCCATGTAATCAATATCAACGGGGCGCAGGGTTTCCGGCCTTTGGACCCCCAATTTGTCCGGGGACAAAAACGGCCCCTCCAGATGAAGCCCCATGATCCGGGCGCCGTTTTCCCTGCCCATCGCGGCGGCCACATTCTTCACCGCCCTGAGCATCTCTTCCGGTTCGGACGGGTAAAGGGTCGGATTAAACGAAGTGACGCCGCATTTGGTAAGCAGCTCAGACATCTCGATCACCGCCTCCGTGGAGGCGTCGTCCGTACCGTACCCGCCGAATCCGTGGATATGCGTGTCGATAAAGCCGGGCGCGATACAGGCTCCGTTCACGTCGATGATCCGCGTACTCGGGGAAAAATGTTTCTGTTCAAACCGTTTCTTCGAGAAAACATCCGCCACCTGGCCGTCCTCAATCAAAACCGCGCATTGTTCCATAGAAGCGAAACCGGTCATCACCGTGCCGTTACACAAACAGATAGCGTTGCCCATATTTCAAGTATAACGAAAAGCCGCGGACTAATGCAAACGGTGTACCCCAACATATTTCATTGCCGGAAAACAAAGTTGCCGCGTCAGCCCGGGCGTAACGCAAAGGACGGGGGCCGGTTCGGCGTGCCCTCAGAACATAAGCTCGTATCTGCGATAGGCGCCGGGCGTCATGCCGGTAAGCCGCCTGAAATTGTAGATCAGGGTTTTACTGTTAAGAAAACCGCTCCGCTCGGCAATTTCGTCCAGAATTGCGTTGGTAGTGCGTAAAAGCTGCTTGGCCCTGCTGATCCGCAGGTTGATAAGGTACTCGTAAGGGGTAATCCCCGTCTGGTTTTTGAATAGACGGCAGAAATAGTACTTGGAAAGATTAACCTTGTCCGCCAGAGTATCGATAGAAATACCGGCGGTAAGATTTTCGGTCATAAAATTAATGACGTTATTGATAATTTCGATGGTATTGATGCGGCTATCCCGCTGCAGGCGCAGTTTTCTGCTTATCAGCATGGTCATAAGGCTGCTGATCCTGTTGGACGTATTCAGGTCTTTGATGAAATCAATGCGGTTGTCCTGGGTGATGATCTCGGCAATCAGTTTCGCCTCCGGCTCACCGGGACGAAGCTCCTGTATGTTCAATTTATCTTCATCGTTAAAAAGGCAGTAATACTCGTAGGCTATGCTTCCGCTGAAATGAAACCAGTTAAATTCCCACAGGTCGGAGATATTTTCGTACCGGTGGTTCTTCTCGCACAACAGTACGGCGACGGTGTTCCGGGCAAGCACATATTCCCGGTAATCGTAAACCAGCTTGCCCTCCCCGTTCAGGGTATGAATAAGCAGATATTGGGGATAATTTTCCCTGGCGGTATAGTATCCGCGCTGTGTGGTAAAATGTCCCCATTCCCACAAATAAAGGGGGAGCTTCTGGGTACGGACAGACGGGGTTCCGAAGGTCCAGGCGATTCTCTCCCTGTCTAACGTGATTTCATAATCGTTCAGCATGGTATCCCGGCCTTACAGCAAGATTTCGGAATTATTGGGCAATTAGTGGAATTGCCCGGATTGCGAGTCAAGTATAAAATAAAGGGAGGTTTAAGTAAATCTTTCAGATTCGGAGGATCCATTCATGGACAGTATTGAACGGTTTTACGCGACAATTGAACGGAAGGCGGTGGATCGCCCCGCGGCCTGGCTTGGGCTTCCCCACAGCCGCGCGCAACAGGGCCTGTTCGATCATTACCGGGTAAAGGATCTGCATGAACTCAAGCTCGCGGTAGGCGACGATTTCTACGCCGTGGACCTTCCCTACCATTCAGATTACAGCGATGCCATTTATGCCGCCTTCGACTGGTACCTGGACGGCAAGGTAGACGCGCTGAACCGTACCCTTACGGCGGACGGCTGTTTCAAGGAGTGCGAAGAAATAGAGGACCTTGCCTTCTTCAAATGGCCGGACCCGGTAAAATATGTCGATCCCGAAGAATGCCGCGCCCTTGTGGACAGGGCGCCCAAAGACAAAACCGTCCTGGGGGTTTTCTGGTCGGCACATTTTCAGGATACCTGCGCCGCCTTCGGCATGGAAACCGCCATGATGGACATGATCGTAAACCCGGAAATTGTGGACGCGGTAAACAACAAGATCATTGACTTTTACCTGAAGGCCAATGAAATTTTTTACAACGCCACCAAAGGAAAGATACACGCGGTACTTATCGGGAACGATGTGGGAAGCCAGCGCTGCCTGATGCTGTCGCCAGACCTGGTACGCCGTTACGTAATTCCCGGCTGCCGCCTCCTTGTGGAACAGGCGCACAGTTACGGGCTAAAAGTGATCTACCATTCCTGCGGCTCCATCGTAGAGGCCATTCCCGATTTTATCGACGCCGGAGTAGACGCCATTCACCCCATCCAGGCCAGGGCCGAGGGCATGGATGCCCGTAATCTGCGGAATCTGTTCGCGGAAAAAGTGTCGTTCTGCGGCGGGGTGGACACCCAGGAACTTCTGGTCAACGGCTCCCCGGAGGAAGTGGCGGCAAAAGTGCGGGAACTGCGGGAAATCTTCCCCACCGGGCTCATCATTTCTCCCAGCCACGAGGCCATCCAGCCCGATGTTCCCCCGGTAAATGTCCGGGCTCTTTTCACCGAAGCCACAAGAATGTATTGATT
>JAITJW010000161.1 GCA_031278715.1 Treponema sp.
GCCGTGGAATTAAGCCGGCCCGTAGCGGTTTCCACCGGCAGGCTTATTGGCGCTGCGGAGTTAAAACCGGTTATGGAAAAACAGAAAAAGGCCGTAAGGGAAGAATGTGAAAAATACGGCGAACTGGCGGAGTGTTACAACGCCATGAGAACCTGTCTGGCCTGGGACACTATCTACGAGCCTGAAAATGACCGGATCTGCTCGCCGGTTTCGCGGCTGTGGAGCATAAGCTGGGGGGGTTATGTCCTTTTCGACTGGGACACGTATTTTTCGGCCATGATCGCCATGGTCGAAAACAGGGACCTGGCTTACTCAAACGCCATTGCCGTCACCCATGAGAAAACCGCCGGCGGCTTTGTTCCCAACGCGGGGAGCGCGGACAATTTTAAGTCCTGTGATCGTTCCCAACCCCCGGTGGGATCCCTGGCGGTACGGGAACTATACCGGAAGTACCGGGAAAAATGGCTGGTAGAATACCTGTTTGAGGATCTCCTTGGCTGGAACAGGTGGTGGACCAGCCATCGTATGTGTAAAAACGGCCAGTTGTGCTGGGGTTCGGACCCCAATCATGGGCAGAATATAAAATGGTGGCAGACCAAAGAAAGCGGGGTTCATGACATTCAGGGGGCCATGTACGAATCCGGGCTTGACAATTCGCCCATGTACGACGATGTGCCGTTTAATGCAAACACAAACATGATGGAGCTTGCCGACGCAGGTTTGACGGGCCTTTATATTCTTGACTGCGAATGTCTTGCGGATCTGGCGGACCTTATCGGCAGGGACGCTGAAGGGGCGGAACTGCGCGCAAGGGCGGAACGTTCAAAAGACGGCCTTGAGGAAATGTGGGATGAAGATTTCGGCTTGTACCTGAACAAGAGGACCGATACCGGCGAATTGAGCCGGAGGATTTCGCCCACGAACTTTTACGCCCTCTTTTCCGACAGGGTCCCGAAAGAACGCGCTGAACGGATGGTCAAGGGCCACTTCTTTAACAAGGACGAATTCTTTGGTGAGTTCATGATCCCCACAATTGCCCGCAATGATCCGGCCTACAAGGATCAGGAATACTGGCGGGGCAGAATATGGGGGCCCCTGAATTTCCTCTGCTATCTGGCCCTGCGCCATCAGGGACAGCACGAGGCCTGCAAGGTCCTGGCCGGCAAAAGCGAAAAACTGATAATGAAGGAATGGCGTGACAAGGGCCATGTACACGAAAACTACAACGCCGACTCAGGGGAAGGCTGCGATATAGGCAGCAGTGATAAATTCTACCACTGGGGCGGACTTTTGTCGCTGATTGCGCTCATGGAAGCAGGGTATGTAGAAGGGCCGGAAAAGCCGCTGTAAGAGACGCTATGGCGGTCTAATTCCAGTCCCCCCAAAACTAAACAACCAGGCCCCTAATACGTGTTTTCGTCCATGGCCTGAAATTTCTCCCGGACCTGCTGCAGAAGGGCCAGTTCCCGGTTGATAATCGTTTCGTAGTTCAGCTCCCCTTCTTCAATGCGGAAAGCTTCGTCTTCCCAGAACTGGACCCGCTGCAGGTTGATCCAGCGGAAGCGGGCTTCACGGGATTTGGCGGCCCATTCCAGGGCATCCTGCCAGTAGGACAGGGCTGCGCGGAAACAGGTTTCCGCGGTGTCAAGGCTTTCCAGGTTTTGCTCTTTCCAGGGTGCGTTGTAAAAATAGGCGTTCCGCTTGTTCCACTTGTTCCCCAGGTAGAGGTACTGCTCGATAAGTTTGAGGTAGACGTGCATCGTAAAAAGGTAACGGTACTTTTCCCACTGGGTTTCGTTTTCGATAAGGGCCAGGGCGTAGAGGGGGTTGGCGAAATCGGCTTTAAGGGCCTGTTCCAGCCAGTAGATGTTTTCCATCGTGTCGTCGGGGTACTGGATATAGTGGAGGTGGTATAGCCGGTAGTACTGTTCCTTGTACTGGACAAAGTACCCGTGAAGGGAAGGGGGAAAAAGGAGGCTTAGGGTGATACACACCCCTGTCAGGGCGCGGAAGGCGCTTACCCTGACGTATGTGCGGCCGGGTTTCATCCCTTCATTATCGGCATGTTTTCAAGGGCGGCCCAAAGCTGTTCCGCCACTTCCTCCACGGTACCGGAGGCGTCAATCTGAACCACCGCGGAACCCTCTGAACGGAAAACCGGGAGGAGGCTAAGGTAGCGGCGGCGGACCTTGATCTGGAATTCCAGGTACTCGTAGATCTCATGCTCTTTCCGGTCCTGTATCCGCTCCGCGGCGGTACGGGGATCCAGATCGAAAAACAGGATAAGCTCCGGGGCGGGAAAGGGACTGTTAAGGGTCCGGGGGAGTTCTTCCCCACATTCAAGACCCTGGTACACAAGGGAGGAGGGCACGTAGCGGTCGCAGATCACCAGTTCCCCCCGGCCCGAACGCTCCACAATGCCCCCCGCGCCGTAGAGGTGTTCCCCCCGGTCGGCGGCAAAAAGCCGGGCCAGGGTTTCGCCCAAAAGGGCCGGTTCCCCCTTCAGGGCCCGGCGGATAAGACGGCCCGTTTCCCCGCCGGTGGGTTCGGCGGTCGCGTACAGGGGCGGAAGAGCGGCGCCGGGGGCCCGGAAGCGCCGTTTAAGCTGTTCCATCTGGGTACTGGTACCGCTGCCGTCCGGCCCTTCAAGAACGGCAAAATTCCGCAGGATGTTCATACCCCCATCATATCCGGCAAGCGGGGCCGGGGAAAAGCTCATAGTACCGTACACAGGACTGTACCTGTAAGGGTCCTGTACCCCGATACATGAAGGGCCCTTATATGTTACAATCAAAGAAACAGTGGATTCTCCTGTAGGGGGGACGGAAAACCGCGGGTGCGGTAGATATTTTGAGGGTAACGGGTAGTGTCGTCTGAACGGATCGAACAGAGCAGAGGCAACATTATTGAGTTCTTCCCGCAGCCGGGGAGGCAGCAAAAATCTCATGATCTGGGAGGGGGAAAATTCCGCCCGGTGTTCCATGTCCTCATCTTTGCCGTCCTTCTGGCCCTGGGCTTTTTGATTGTCCGCCCCGTTTCCGTTGCCCTGGGGCAGCGGATGGATACCCTGCGTGACCAGCTTCTTGGTCAGGGAGAGGCCTTACTAGGCCGGCAGATCAAGTACGGATCCCTGGAGCCCTCTTTTTTGGGGGGGATCGATGTCCGTTCCCTCGAAATTTCAGGAAAAGGCCCGGAACCCCTCCTTTCTGTTACCCGGCTTCACGTTGCCTGGTCCCTGTGGGATTTGCTATGGGGAAACGTCGGCTTTCTCAAGATCCGCTCGCTGCGGCTTGACAGTCCCCATGTGTATTTCGACTACAACCTGGACCGTGATCTGCTGGATCTGCTGACCCGGCTGAACAACTCAGGCGGCCAAGACGGGGAACCGGTAAATCTCCCCAATTCCTTAAGTTTGCGGATCCGGGACGGCGCTTTGACGCTGGCGGGCCTGGGAAACCTGGCCGGGCTGGACCTGGATGCTGAAATTCGTGGCGACTGGCTTGAGAGTCAGGGCGATCTGAACCTGAACATCGGTTTTAATCCTCCGGACGCCGGCAGCCTGAACGACGGACCCTGGAAAGAACTGTTCACCTCTCTGCCGTTCCTTCCTCCTGCTGTTCCGGCCCTGCACCTGTCCACTGCCGCCCGGTTCCGTCTGTCCTGCGACACGGGTTTTAACGAAGGCAAGGCCTTTCTTTCCGTTCCTTCTCTGACGGAGGATCATTTCCGTAGCGGCCCGCTGGCCCTTGATATGGAACTGCGGGACCGGGTTTTTAGTCTGAGCAACCTAAGCCCAGAGGAAGTCTCCCGCGCGCCGGTTGCCGTCAACCTGAGCTACGGTCTTGATACGGGGGACGTTTCCCTCCGGCTTAGATGCCGGGACTATAGCCCTGGGGATTACCTGAGTTTTCTGGATTCCTGGCAAACATACCGTCCTTTTTTGGCCCTTAGAACCAGTGGTGAGGCCCTGTTCAGTTCTTCCGCCCAGGGGATCGAATACCGGGCGGAGCTGTCGGGCCTAATCCCCCCCGGCCTGCCGCTGGATGGTTCCGGTTTCAGGGTAAAAGTGGAAGGGGACGGGAATTACGCCCGTTTTGATCAGCTTGAATTGACCCTTACCAGGGGGGCGCAGAAGGACAAGCCTGGGGGGATCATCGCTTTCCGGGGCGGGCTGGGCCTGGCCGCAATGAACCCCCGCGGGACATTGAGTGTCCGGGATTTCAGTCTGACAGGTGAAGGCGGTCTTAGTACCGTTCTTACGGTGGAGGGAGGGGGAGAGGGCATCGCCGTTACCGGGGAAAGCCTTAGTATTGAGGGGGCGCTGTTTCACGGCCTCCATGCGAATCTGCAGCTGGAAACCGGGAGCCTGAGTTTTAGCGCCGCCGCACGGCGTTTTCACGGGGAAGGGGAAGACGCGCAGAGCGCCGCGATAGAGATCGGCGGAACCTTCGACTATTCTCCCCGTTATCTGGAAACCAGGTTTACGCTGGATTCATTTTTTGCCGGGGACTTTCTGGAAATCGCCGTCCCCCTGCTGCCGGAATTTGAATTTCAGGACCGGCTTCCCCCCCCGCTGTCCGCCCTGGGGAAGGATATTCTTATGTCTACCCGGCTTACTTCCGAAATATTCGTTACCACCGATTTTGAACAGATATTCTACAACGTCCCGCGGCTGGTTATTTCCTATTCCGGTGATCGGGACCTGCTTGCGTTGTTTTCCCTTTCCGGTACGGACCGGCGTTTCATAATAGACGGGGGGCAGGTACTCTGGGACGGGGGAAGCGGGCAGATTACAGGGCAATCCGATTTTTCCAACCCGGACAATATCTCCTTTGGCGTCAACATCGGGTATCAGGATCTGAATTATTCTCTTGAAGGAACCCTGCTGGACCGCAGCTCCCTGGATATCCGGGGTTCATACGGTCTTAACGCCTTTGTCATTTCTATGGGGGATGGAACTTATTCAGGCCGCGCGGGGGGGGAAAATGTCCCCGTTCCGCTGGGGGGGCGGGTTGCCCGCCTCGATTTTAATTCGTCCCTGCGTTACATCTCCCCCGAAGACTGGTTTGTAGAGCTTCTCAAACTGGAACTGGCGGATATTCCGGGTTTTGCCCGGGAAGAGACCGCCGATACGGGGCTTCTGCGGATCTCCGGGGAGGCCAATCAGGACCAGATTTTGCTGCGGGAGATCTACTACGACGATTCCTTTGGTGCGTTAAGCGGCGGGGGGATTGTTTCCATCGCCGGGGACGAAAACGGCCTGTACCGGGGGGACCTCTACGCTTTTGACGAGGGGCTTGGGGAAAGTTACAGCATAGACTTCTCCCTGTCCCCTGCGGCGGGCTTCGGCATTTGGAATCTGTTGTTCAGTTCTCCGCAGGACGGTCTAAAATCGGTGGGGGAACTTAATCTCCGGGTCTCCGGTTCCGGTATGCGGCTGGCCCGTTTTCACGGCAAAATGCCGGACACGCTGGCGACCGGGGATTTGAACCTCAACTGGAAGTCCCCGGCGGATTTCCAGGCCCGGCTGGATATTGGTTCCCTCAGTACCGGCAGGGGCGCACGGGAGATCAAGGCCAGCGGCCAGGTCTATGTAGACAGCGGGGAATTCCGCTGCGAGGATCTGCGCCTTGAATTGGGGGGGCTGGAAACCCTGGCGCCCCGGCTCCGCGTCAGCCTGGGCGAATCCCGTGTAGAGGGAGGCGGCCGGATCCGGGGGAAGCTCTCTGAACGGGACCTTGACCTTGACTTCTCCATAAGCTCCGAATTTGCCCCCATCAGTTCCTGGGCGGAGTACAAAACCGCCCTGCTGAACTTTGAGGGCGCCATCAGCTTAAACCGTATTAAGATAGACGGCCAGGCCGTGGAAGAACCTTTCGAGTTTACGTTTTCCCGGGAACGGGAGGGGGTCGCCTTTTCCGGGGGGCCGGGAAACATGATCTTCCTGGATATTCAAAGCGGGGGGAATTTTGTCGCCGCCTTTGCCGAGCCCTTCCCCCTGTGGGGTATGTTCCGTGGTACGATTACCCCTTCCTCCATTGACGCCAGGGGGGAAGGCATCTATGTAGACCTTGCAACGATATGGAAGTTCCTCCCCTTCAGGGACGGCTTCAACATTGCCGGGGGATACGCCATCGCCACACTGCAGGTCCGGGGGCCCCTGGGGGATCCGGAATTTTACGGCACTGCACAGGGGGGGGATTTACGCATGCAGGTTCCCTCGTTCCTGTCCGACGATATTATTCCCATTGGGATGAACATGGTGTTCGACGGCAATGAAATGCGTTTTACCGATGTTTCCGCTACCAGCGGCAAAGGTATGGCGGTGGTAAGCGGTCAATTCGGCCTGGAAAAATGGATTCCCACTACTTTTTCGCTGGATGTTGTAAGCGGTAATGACCGTCCCCTGCCTTTCAGGTTCGATATTGGCGGTATTCTGGCACGGGGAACCGTGTCGGGGGCCATGAACATATCCATGACGGACCTGGCCCTCAATGTTTCAGGCGATCTTGTGGCCCAAGAGACCGAGATCAGCCTGGATGCCGCCGAGATCTCCGCCTCACAGGACACGAATAACTGGGGGAATGTGCCCCTGCTTATGAATGTCATCATTACGGCGGGTAAAAAGGTGGAGTTCCTGTGGCCCACACGGGAATTTCCCATGATTCAGGCCTACGCCGATCTGGGCGCCAAGACCAGGCTTTACGTCAATACCATGGACCGGACCTTCAGTTTTACCGGCGATGTGAAGCTCCGGGGCGGGGAAATTTTTTACTTTGAGCGCAGTTTCTACATCCGCAGCGGCATCCTGGTTTTCAGGGAAAACCAGGACCAGTTCGATCCCCGGATCACCGTCAGGGCGGAAGTCCGGGACCGGTCTTCCACCGGGCCGGTAACCATCTCGATGGTCGTGGATAACGCGCCCCTGCGTTCTTTTACTCCCCGTCTGGAGTCCAGTCCCGCCCTGTCTCAGATGGAGATCATGTCCCTTATGGGGCAGAGCCTGGTCGGTTCCACCGGTAAAGACGGCTCAGTCTCCAACCCCTTCCTGGCTTCCTCCACGGATCTGCTTGCCCAGTCGCAGGTAATGCGCCGGATTCAGGGGGCCCTGCGGGATTTCCTGCACCTGGACATGTTCAGCGTCCGTACCCAGTTCTTCCAGCGGGCGGCCTTTGGGATCATGGGCCTTCAGGACCAGCCGGTTGACAGGATTGGCTGGGTTGGTAACTATTTTGATAACACTTCTGTTTTTGTAGGTAAGTATATCGGGTCGAATATGTTCGCCCAGTTGATGTTATCCCTTCGGTATGACGAAAAGAAGCGGACATTTGGAGGTTATACGCTTGAACCGGATTTTGGACTTGAACTTCAGAGCCCGCTGGGGAATATCCAGTGGAATTTGGTTCCTTCCCATCCGGAAAACTGGTATATAAATGATTGTTCGTTTACCATTTCCTGGAATTTTACGTTTTGAGCGGGAAACAGCGGCATGAACGGGCCCGGATACTTCCCGGAAGCGAAGACCAGTATAGATTTTTCCGGCTAGGAGTAAAGATGCGTCGTAGTTTTATTCTGTGTACCTTGATGGTAACTGTTTTTTTCAGTTTAGTAAGTGTTTCCCCTGCCCTTGCCCAGGAGGACGCGGAGTGGTACCTGGGTAAGCCCATTCGGGATATCGTGTTTTCCGGGCTTCGCCATACCAGCGCCGGGGAGCTGGAGGGGATACTAAAAACCTATATCGACCAGAATTACAGCTACGAGCTGGTGGAAGAAATCCAAATCCGGCTTTTTGCCCTGGGTTTTTTCGAAATGCTTATCCCCGACACGGTTCCCTCGGACGCGGAACGTACCGGGATCATCCTCCGTTTCACCGCGATTGAGCGGCCGGTCATTTCACGGATCAGCTTCCAGGGAAACAGCCATGTCCGTTCCAGCGAATTGCTGGACGCCGTTACGCTGAAAACCGGAGACCGGGCGGATCTGCGCCGGATCGAGGACGAAGAACAGGCATTGATCAACAAATACCTGGAAAAAGGCTATACCCAGGTAACGATCAGTTCGGGTGTTCAAAACAATGCCGAAGGAGAGGCGCTTGTTACGTTTTACGTTGTCGAAGGGGAGCAGATCACCGTCCAGGAATTCCGTTTTACGGGGAATGCCGCGTTCTCCGACCGGACACTCCGGAGCCAGCTTTCGCTCAAGGCAAAGGGCCCCTTCAGCGCGGGGACATTTCAGGAATCCAAGCTTATCGTTGACCGTGAAGCTATCCTCCAGTACTACCGGGACCGGGGTTTTGTTGACGCCGTAATCCGGGATGTGGGCAGGACGGAAGTTACCGACGAAAAGGGTAACAAAAGCCTTGTCCTCACATTCGATATTAACGAAGGGGAACGTTTTACCTTTGGGGGCATCACGTTTGAGGGGAACCGTATTTTTTCCACCGAACAGCTTCAAGGGCAGGTCTACTCCAAGGTGGGGGAGGAGCTGCGGGCCAGCAGGCTGGAGGCTGACCTGCAGCGGATAGCGGATCTCTATTTTGAAAACGGTTACATTTTCAACAGTATCAGCAGGGAAGAAATACGGGTAAATAACGAGATCTCCTACCGGGTGGACATTGTCGAGCGGGGCCGGGCCCACATCGAAAGTATCCGTATCCTGGGAAACGAAAAGACCAGAACAGATGTCATACTGCGGGAGATACCGCTGGAACCGGGGGACGTATTTTCCAAAACCAAGGTCGCCGATGCGATGCGGAACCTCTACAATCTGCAGTATTTTTCCGCGATTATCCCCGAAACAGGGCTGGGAAGCGCCGAAAGTCTGATGGATCTGGTATTCCGTGTCGAAGAACAGTCTACGACAGATATTCAGTTTGGCATTACCTTTTCCGGTACCGCAGACCCCGGCCAGTTTCCCATTTCGGGCTTGCTGCGCCTGAACGACCGCAATTTCCTGGGCAGGGGGAACAGCCTGGGGATAGATCTATCCGGTTCTCCGGATACCCAAAACCTGTCCTTTACCTACAACCACCGCTATGTCTTTGGGCTGCCCCTGTCCCTGGGAATGGATTTTTCCATTTCCCATGTTCAAAAACTTACGCCGATGGATAACGTAAAGCCCTTCTTCAACGGAGACGAACTTTACGCTTTTCCCGACGGTTTCAATACCTACGAAGACTACGAAAAGGCCAGCGCCTACCCATCGGAATTCCTTATGCAGTATGACCAGTGGTATTTTTCCCTGGGCCTTTCCACAGGTTACAGCTGGCTTACCTCGTTGGGCATTCTGTCCACCGGCGCGGGGCTGCGGATGGGGCTTATCCTGAACAGCTACGATGCTGAACTGTACCGGCCTTTCGATCCTGCCATTCGCAGGGACAACAACAAACCCACCCCCGCCAATTCCATCTGGGTATCGCTGAGTCTGGATCAGCGGGATATTTATTACGATCCTTCCAGCGGTTATTTTGCCAGCCAGCGTTTCGGCCTGTACGGGATACTGCCCATGGAACGGGAAAAGTATATCCGCAGCGATACCAAGGCGGAGTACTTCCACACCCTCCTCAATATCCCCGTGGGAGAAAATTGGAGTTTCAAGCTGATAGGCGGCCTGCATACGGGGCTGTCCTTTATACTGCGGCAGCCCGGCCAGGAGGCGGCCCTTATCGAGCGGGCGAACCAGTTGGCGGTGGACGGTATGTTCATAGGCCGGGGCTGGGAATCGGAGTATACCCATAAAGGGCTGGCCCTGTGGGAAAACTGGGCGGAACTGCGGATCCCTATCGTGCCGGGGGTTCTGGCCTGGGACTTTTTCTTTGACGTTGCCAGTGTAAGTGCGACCCCGCGGGACTTTTTTGCGGATTTTAACTCCGACAGCCTGCGTTACAGCCTTGGGGGAGGTCTTCGCTTTACTATCCCCCAGTTTCCGCTCCGTTTTAGCTTTGCCAAACGCTTTAAGACCGTGGATGGGGCCGTTCAATGGGAATCCGGTTCAATAGGCGGCAGCGATTCCCTGTTTGGCGGCCTGGATTGGGTTCTTTCATTTGTTATGAGTTATTAGGAGATCGTGGTGAAAAAGCGTGTATTTGTAACGTGTTTCCTGTGTTTTGGAGCACTTATCCAGGCCCAGCAGCTTACCCGCTTTGCAGTGGTGGACCTCTCACGGGTTTACATGGCCTTCCTGCGCGATTCCCGGGCGGTCCGGGAGTGGGAAGACGCCAAAGCCCAGGTTCAGCAGGAGATGGACCGCAGATACGCGGAGATACAGGATCTCCAGTCCCGTAAGGTAAACGCTGAAATTCAGGGGAACGAGGAAGAGGCCCTCATGCTGGAAAGCCAGATATACCGCCGTACCGAAGCCCTCAGGGAATACTACCAGGTAAAGAACGCCGAGCTTGAAGACCGGAAAAACAAGCTTTCCCAGTCGGATTCCTTCCTGGAGCAGGTCTACGACGAGATCCGCTTTATTGCAGAAAGTGAGGGGTATAGTACCATACTTAGCCTGAAAGAAAATTCTGGTATATTATGGTATAGTCCGACCGTTGATATTACGGACAAGTTGATACAAAATTTAATATCCAAGGCAGGCCGCTAGCGAACATAAGGGCCTGATAGGAGGTCCTTACGAGTCAAAGCGTATCTTCTACACCCATGCGGGATCAGTACCAACGGATCAAGCATGAGCATCCGGGAGAGGTGCTGTTTTTTCGCCTGGGGGACTTCTACGAAATGTTTGCCGAGGATGCCCTGGAAGTTTCCGCCCTGCTGGGCCTTACCCTGACCAGCCGGAACGGGCTTCCCATGTGCGGAATTCCCTATCACGCCGCCCGGACCTACATTGCCAAACTTCTCAGGCACGGGAAAAAAGTGGCGATCTGTGAACAGCTGTCCGAGCCGGGAAAAGGTCTGATAGAGCGCCGGGTTGTGGAAGTCGTTACCCCCGGTACCGCCCTTGACGAGGATTACCTGGACAAGGGAAGCGCAAATTACCTTGCGGCCCTGGCCCTGCACCTCAATTCCCTGGGTTTTGCCTGCATTGATATTTCTTCCGGCGATTTTCGGGTTACATCCTTTCCCCGCGGGGGTGCCGAAAGGCTGCGTCAGGAGTTTGAACGGCTTCAGATCCGCGAACTTATCGTCCAGGAATCCCTGTTGGAAGGAAAGGGGGACATTGCCCGTGCAATCCAGGAACGGTCGAATCTTGTGGTAAACCGCTGGGCGGACTGGCTGTTTGACCAGGACCGGAGCCGGGAGCGGCTGTGCCGCCAGTTTAAGGTGTCCAACCTGCGTTCATTCGGTCTTGAAGGTTCAAGCGCGCAGATACTCGCGTCCGGGGCTCTGCTGGACTACCTTGACGACACCGCCAAGACCACGATCCCCCACATCCGCGGCATTGTGGCCTACCAGGACAGCGAGTACACCGGTATAGATGAGTCAACCCAGCGGAATTTGGAACTGATCAGGAACCTTCACGACGAAGATTCCCGTTATTCATTGATGGAAGTAATGGACGAAACCAGGACTTCTATGGGCAGACGGCTTTTGAAGTGGCGTATCCTCCACCCCCTTCAGGAGACCGCGGCAATCGGGGCCCGGCTTGACATGGTGGAAACCCTCTACCGGGATCAGGGAAAGCTGGGAAATTTACGGGATCTCCTGACCAGAACCCCGGACCTTGAACGCTTAAGCAGCCGGGTGGCTATGGAAAAGGCCCACGGCAAGGATATGCTGGCGGTAAAAAATGCCCTGGACTCCCTGGACCTGGTTTGCGCCAAACTTGGAAACCTCGATCTGCCGTTTGAAAGCCCCCGGGCCAAGGCCCTGTATGGACAGCGCGACCCCAATTCCGGGGAGGAGAATCTTACGCGGCTTTTGGGGCTTAGGGACCTCCTGGGCCGGGCCCTGGTAGAAGAGCCCTCGATCCTCCTTACCGAAGGAAACCTGATACGCGACGGCTACCATGAAGAACTGGACCAGATGAAAGAACTTCGGGATAACGGCCGGCAGCTTTTGGAAGAATATCTGGAAGAAGAACGACAGCAAACCGGTATTCCGGGGCTTAAAATACGGTACAACCGGATCATCGGGTACTATATGGAGGTTGCCAAAGCCCACTTAGGCAAAGTACCGTCCCATTTTATCCGCCGGCAGGGTATTGCCGGGGCTGAACGTTTTACAAGTAACCGCCTGGCCTCCCTGGAATCGGACATTAACGGCGCCCAGGACCGGATCATCAGCCTGGAACGGGATCTGTTCCTTGCGCTGCGGGCAAAGGCCCAAAGCTGCCTTGAGGATCTTTTTGCGGCGGCGGTGCTGTTGGCGGAACTGGATGTGGCCCAGTCCCTGGCCCGTGCCGCTACGATCCGCCACTGGGTCCGCCCCCAGGTAGACCGCGGTATGGGCCTCACGATCCTCGAAGGCCGTCATCCGGTGGTGGAAGCCCACCTGCCCGCGGGGGAATTTATCCCCAACGACGTGATCCTGGGCTGCGATCAGATACCGGAGGACCGTTTTTCCTTTGTCCTGATAACCGGCCCCAATATGGCGGGAAAGTCCACCTATCTGCGGGCGGCGGCCCTTATCGTTCTTATGGCCCAGACGGGTTCTTTTGTCCCCGCGCGGGAGGCCCGTATCGGAATAGCGGACCGGATATACTGCCGGGTAGGGGCTTCGGACAATCTGGCCAGGGGAGAATCCACGTTCCTGTCGGAAATGAACGAGACCGCCTACATCCTCAATACGGCCACGGACAGGAGCCTTGTGATCATGGACGAAGTGGGCCGGGGAACCGGTACCAGGGACGGGCTTTCAATAGCCTGGGCGGTGTGTGAAGACCTGCTGGGCCGCGTCAGGTGCCGTACCCTCTTTGCCACCCACTACCACGAGCTTTCCCGTATTGAGCATCCCTGCCTTGTAAACCGTTCTATGGAGGTCCTCAACAAGGACGGGGAGATACGGTTCCTCCGCCGCCTTAAAGAAGGCCCTTCCGAAGAATCCTACGGCCTTTATGTGGCCCGCATGGCGGGAATTCCGGAGCCGGTACTGCGCCGGGCCCAGCTTGTCATGGAACAGGGAAACGAAATGGGGCTTCATCCTGTCGTACCGGCGCCTGCCGTTTTACCCGCCGGAGCTTTCCTGGCCGATATGCAAGCGGACGCTGTTCAGTCAGGCGGTATTCAACCCGATGGTATTCAGGCGGAAGGCACGACCCGTATTCCCCCGGCGCTCCTGGTTCTGGCCCGTGAGATAAAGCTGCTGGATCTGAACACCACTACCCCCCTGGAAACCCTGAACCGCATCAAGGACTGGCAGGAACTTCTGAGCAGCATGACATCCACAACCGAAACCTTGCCGTTTAAGCGTTCTTCCCCCAAAGATAAACCCCCCATCCCCCAGGGACCCGGACTCTTCGATTCCTACTGAAAAACATGCACCGGCCCTGCCCAGGGCCGGTTGACCCGTTGTTTTTTATCGTGCTATTGTTCTTGCTACACTATTTTTCACTGTAAGGATGTCTATGTATGAAATCATTTGCCCTCTCCCTCCTCATGGCCGCCCCTGAAGGAAGCAGCTCCACGGGAGGCGCCGCGTTCCTGCAATTCCTGCCTTTTATTGCCATTATTGCCATTTTTTATTTTCTCATCATCCGTCCCCAAAATAAAAAACAGAAGGAAACCCAGCGTATGCTTGACGCCCTGAAGAAGGGCGACAGGGTAATTACGATTGGCGGTGTTCACGGGGTCATTCAAAACGTACGGGATCATTCGGTGATCATCAAGGTGGATGACAATGTGAAGCTGGAGTTTAACCGCAGCGCCATTTCCAGTGTGGAAAGCGCCGCCAAAGAGGTTAAAGACGAGAAAAGCGGGAAGCTTGAAGACAAGCAGGATGAGAAATCCGAAGAGGCCGGGGAGGCCGACGGAGTCAATGACAAGTAATAGGGGCGGCTGTACGGCCGCGCCGGATAATCGAAGCCGGGCAGGAATCATCCATGAATAAACGTTACCGCTTCCTCATCGTTTTAATAACGGTGGTGGTTTGCTTTTTGTTCCTCTTTCCCAGTATCCGCTGGCATTTCCTCGTTCCCAAGGAACAGCAGACCCTTGCCCTGGAATCGCGGGAACAGATCAAGAACTATTCCTCCGGAATGGCACGGGGGGATTTCCAGGAGCTTATCGATCTGGCCCGGACGGGGGGCGAACTGCCGGCAAAGCTGAATTTCCTTATCCCTGAGGCAAAGAAACTGTACAAAGAAGCCAAACGCAAGGCCCCGGAAAAATGGGATGTCCTGACCGTACTTTCCGCCTTTCCGAGTAGGGTGGAGGTATTGGACGCCATTGAATCCCACTACGCCGATGCGATCCTCAAACTCAAGGACCTGCAGAAAAGCGCCATCCAGTTGGGCCTTGACCTTTCAGGGGGGCTTTCAATCGTCCTGCAGGTAGGCCGTACCCTGGACAGCGACGATCCTGAGGACGCGGTAAACCGGGCGCTGGAAGTTCTGAACAGCCGTATTGACCGTTTCGGCCTTACCGAACCTGTGATCCGCCGGCAGGGTTCCGATCAAATTTACGTGGAAATTCCCGGCAGTGCGGACCCGGAGCGGATCAACGACATTATCATGGGGAAAGGCAGCCTTGCCTTTCATATTGTGGATCAGGAAGCCGCTGAGACGTTTAACCGTTACTACGATACCCATCCGGCATCTACGTTTGACAATGACGGTAATCTGCTGGACTCCTCGGTAGTTCCCGCGGATGTCCAGATACTTGGGGTATACGCCAAGGACCGGTACGGTCTTGACGAATTTCAGAATTATACGGCGGTAAAAAAAGAAGTCGGTCTTGACGGCAACCATATCAAAAGTGCCGTCGTAGAACGGAGCAGCCTGGACGGGAAGCCGGAGGTTACCTTCCTTTTGGACTCCGAAGGGGGGGATATTTTTTACAAACTTACCTCCGCCAATGTGGACAAACCCCTGGCCATTGTTCTGGACGGCCGGGTTAAGTCCCAGGCCATCATCAAATCCCCCATCAGGGATGCGGTACGGCTTACGGGCTTTGGGAATGATGAGGCGAATAATATCGCCCTCACCCTCAGAACCGCCGCCCTGCCGGTGGAACTTACCGTGGCAAACCAGCAGAGTATCGGCGCTTCTCTGGGAAGGGACACCATAAGGCAGGGACTTTTTGCACTGGTGGCCGGTTTTGGGGCGGTCATGTTCTTTATGCTGATCTTTTACAAAGTCGCCGGGATCAACGCTGTTGTGGCCCAAATCCTCAACATCTACCTTATGCTTTCGGTGCTGTCCGCCTTTAATTTCACCCTTACCCTGCCCAGTATTGCAGGTTTTATCCTTACCATCGGCATGGCCGTGGACGCCAACGTGATTATCTTCGAGCGTATGAAAGAAGAGATGCGGCTGGGAAAAGGCAGAAAGGCGGTGATCGACGGGGGCTTTGACAAGGCGTTCTGGGCAATCATGGACTCCAACATCACCACTTTTATTGCCGCCCTGTTCCTCTCCCAGTTGGGTTCCGGTCCCATACAGGGCTTTGCCGTAACTCTGGCTATCGGCGTGTTTTCCTCGGTGTTTACCAGCCTCTTTGTTTCCCGGCTGATTTTTGATTTTAGTACCGATGTGTTGGGAAGCAAGAGCATATCGGTCAGTTGGACCGGAAAAACACGGGGACCTGCTCTGGCCGCCGGGGAGGTAAAATGATGAAGCGTATTATCAGGTTTTCACGCTTTTTCCTTCCTGCCCTTGTCATATCCGGTATTTTGGCCCTGAGCGGCATTATAGGTTATATCGTTAAAGGCGGATTCAACATGGGGGTGGATTTTCAGGCCGGCCTCATCCAGGAGATCCGTTTTGCCCCCACGGCTTTTAGCCTCGGCTGGTCCGGGCAGGGTTCCGCTACCGTATCGTTTGATCGGAGCAGGCTGGACATCGTTGTTTCCGGTGTGGGGGTAGAATCCAGAACCGTGTCGTTTCCTTTTGCCCAGTACGACACGCTGGGAACCCTTACACAAGCCATCAGTTCCTCCGGCGGCCTTGAGGGGATTAGTGTCGTACTCAATGCCCCCGCCACTACCCGGTCCCAGTATCTCATCTTCAGCGCCCAGGCGAATCCCCTTTTAGGGGAAGATCCCTTTGTGGTTCATTACCTTGCTCCGGGTTCCACCCCTGTTTCCATCAGGGAAGTCCGGGAATCCCTTATCAGTTTGGGTAAGGTTGTTTCGGTTCAGCAGCTTGGA
The DNA here is from genome assembly GCA_031278715.1 of Treponema sp. Classification (GTDB taxonomy): domain Bacteria; phylum Spirochaetota; class Spirochaetia; order Treponematales; family Breznakiellaceae; genus JAISFT01. The sequence goes on from JAITJW010000161.1 coordinate 16,257, forward strand.
CAGGACGCGGAACGTCACTTTCTGATCCGGTTGGACGAGGATGAAACCGAGGGCGTTCCCACCGAGAAGATCATCGACACACTGGAAGCCTATTTTGGCCAGGGCGGGGTGGCCGTGATCCGCTCCGATTATGTGGGTTCCCGGTTTTCCAAAAACCTTACCGACCAGGCGGGGATGCTTCTGGGCCTTACGCTGCTCTTGATCCTTGGCTATTCGTCTATCCGTTTTAAGCCCCAGTTTGCCATCGGCGCGGTACTGGCTATCATCCACGACGGTCTTATCATGGTGGCCTTTGTGGTGTGGAGCCAGATGGAGTTTAATACCACCACGATTGCGGCAATCCTGACGATCCTGGGCTATTCGATCAACGACACGATCGTTATCTTTGACCGGATTCGGGAAACCCGGCGTATCTACCCCGACGATCCCTTTGTAACGGTACTGAACCGTTCCCTTTCGGAGACCCTGGGGAGGACCGTCATAACCACGGTTACCACGATGCTGGCGGTGGTTTTCCTCTTTATCTTTACCACCGGTTCCATGAAAGATTTTGCCCTGGCCCTGCTGGTGGGTATGTTCAGCGGTGTGTATTCCACAATCTTTATCGCTTCAGGTTTTGTGTATTTCTGGGATATTCAGATGAAAAAACGGGAACAGAAAAAGACGGGTGTAAATCCCGCCGCCAAACTTGGAAAAGTCCCCGTCAAGGCCTAAACCGGTGTAATGAAGCTGATCCGGGCCCGTGTCCTGGGCTTTTGCATGGGGGTACGCCGGGCCGTAGAACTGGCGGAGGCGGAACTTTCCCCTTCCGGGCCCCGGAGGGATGTCCGCACGATGGGCCCCCTGATCCACAACCCCGGGGTTCTAGCGTCCCTGCAAAGCAGGGGGCTTGAGATTCTTGACGAAGAGGCCCTTCCCCCGGACTTGGGGGGGCTTACCGTGATCCTCCGGGCCCACGGCGTAAGCCCTTCCCTGGAAGAAGAACTGCGGCGCCGTCACGCGACCCTGGTGGACGCCACCTGCCCGCGGGTAAAGAAAAACCAGTTGGAGGCCCGTTCCCTTGTGGAGGCGGGCTTTTCTCTTTTTATCGCCGGGGAGAAACAGCATGGGGAAGTGGCCGGGCTCCGGGCTTACGCCCCGCAGTCCCTTGTGGTCTCCGACCCGGCGGAGGCTTCCCTGGCCGCTGCCGCCCTGTTGCAGGAAAAACCCGGCGCCCGGGCCGCCCTTATCGGACAGACCACCATCGGCGCCGGGGAATATGACCGTATCGGCGAAGCCATCCGCCGCTATTTTCCCGGCCTTACGCTTGTGGATTCCATCTGCCCCGCCACACGGGAACGGCAGGAGGCCCTGCGGGAACTCTGTTCCCGTGTGGACGCCCTGGTTATCGCCGGGGGCCGTTCTTCTTCCAATACCCGCCGCCTTGTGGACATTGCCCTGTCCCTGGGCAAACCGGCCTGGCTTGTGGAGACCGCCGCGGAAACCGGCGCCCTTGCCGCCGGGCTTGCCGGCTTCAGGACTATCGGCCTTTCCGCCGGGGCCTCCACCCCGGATTCGGATATCGCCGAAATTGAGGCCGTCCTTGCCGCCCTGTAGCAGGCTGTTGCCCGCCCAAGGTTTATGCCCAGGGTTCATGGGTCCTTGCGGCTACTAAAAAAAGCGTAAAAAATCAACAACCCCGCCGCAAGCGGTCGGGGTATGTTGTTCTCTAATGGTGGTTGCACTCGGGGTTTAATACCTTTTTTAACCGCCCCAAGGGGCGGGGTATTAAACCCCTCGGCA
>JAITJW010000181.1 GCA_031278715.1 Treponema sp.
ACGGCGACGGGTGGACCGATATTATCACCGGCTGCTGGTGGGATAACGGGCTTTTCTGGCGGCAGAATCCCGGCAAGGCCGGGGGGGAATGGAAAACCCATAAGATCATGCCCCTCACCTGCGTTGAAACCATCCGGTATTACGACATTGACGGCGACGGGGAGCTTGAGATTCTGCCTATCTGCCCCTGGGAACCGACCTTCTTTGTCAAGCTGATCCGGGACAAGGACGGCAAGGGAACCGGTAAATTTGAAAAACACGTTATCGGCAGCGAAACCAGTGACCACGGCCTGGGGATCCACGGCCTGGGGGTAGGGGACATTGACGGCGACGGCCTTCCGGAAATCATCCGGACTGACGGCATCATGCACATGAAAAACCGGGACCCCTACGCCCTTTGGGACTTCTCCGAAGAGTACAAGATGCACGGGGCTATGAGCGATCCTATTCTGGTCTACGATGTGAACGGGGACGGGAAGAACGATCTCATTGCCGGGGTCGCCCACGGTTACGGCCTGTACTGGTATGAGCAGGGCATTGACGGCGAAGGGAAGCGGACCTGGACGCCCCACTGCATCGATGGGGCCTGGTCCCAGTACCACGACATGCAGCTGGTGGATATCGACGGCGACGGGAAACCGGAACTGGTTACCGGCAAACGCTACATGGCCCACTGCGGCAATGACATCGGGGACGACGGGGATGTGTTCGTCTGCTACTACAAGATGAGGGACGGCGGTTTCTACCGCCATGTACTCGATTGCGGAGACCCGGCGGACGGCCATTCGGGAGTAGGTATCTACTTCTGGATTGCCGACATAACCGGCAACGGCAAACCGGATATTGTAGCCCCCGGCAAAGAGGGGCTCTACATTTTTACCCAAGAGTAACGGAGGAATAGTATGGCAAAGACGAAGATTGCTTTTTTGGGCTGCGGCTGGATGGGCCAGTACGCCCACCTGGCGAATTACATGCAGCTTGACAGTTGCGAAGTGGTCGGCCTCTGCGACGCGAAGAAGAAACAGGCGGAACTGGTGGCGGCCCGTTACGGCGTGCCCAGGGTCTACGCTACCGAAGCGGAACTCCTGTCGGACCCCCAGGTTCAGGGGGTAGTGGCAAGCCAGGCTTTTGCCTTTCACACGGAAACGGTACCGAAGGTTCTGGAAGCGGGAAAGCACCTGCTTACGGAAAAGCCCCTCTGCACCTATCCCCAGAACGGCGCGAAGCTGGTTGAGATCGCTGCCAAAACCGGCAAGATACACATGGTTGCCAATCAGAAACGTTCTGACCCGGCCTCTGAATACGCGGTGGACCAGATCCGTGCCTGGAAACAGTCCGGCGAGGTGGGCAAGTTCCAGTACCTGCGGGCTACCGTGCCCCCCGGAGACTGGGTTGCCGGCGCGGACCTTTTTAAGGGCATCATGACCGATGAAAAGGTCAAAGAAAGCGTCTCCGAGGCCAGGCCCGCCGGGGTAAGCGATGAATTCCACAAGTTCATCACCGGTTTTGTGAACGGGGAAATCCACCAGGTGAACCTTATGCATTTCCTCTTCGGGGAAGATTTCCACTTTACCTATACCGACAAGACCGGGCTTCTTCTGCTGGTGGAGAGCGCGTCCGGTATTCCGGGTATTCTGGAAAAGTGGCCGTATTCGACGAACCAGGAATGGCACGAATCCTACCTGGCGTGTTTTGAAAAAGGCTTCATCAAGGTAGAGCTTCCTGCGCCCCTGACGGCCCAACGTGCCGGAAAGGTAACGGTGTACCGGAATACCCCGGCGGGGGAATACTACACCACGCCGGTGCTTCCCTATATCGGCGCCATGCGGAACCAGGCGGCCAATTTCATCAAGGCAATAAACGGTGAAAAACGGGCGCCCTGCACCTCTGCGGACGCGGTTAAAGATCTACAGATTGCCTGGGATTATACCAAGGCTATGGGGTATTAATTCAGTTGCTTGGGCCTGTTCCAAACCAGGCTGGTATGGAACAGGCTTTATGAAAAACATTTTTATGTATGGAGGGTTTTTATGAGGAGGCTCTGTATGATCAAATTCACTAAACGCGTCATCGACGCAGCCGCGGGGGTGCTATAATGCCGGTCAACGGAAGAATTGATCCCGCGTTAAAACTGGACAACCGGGAACGCATGATCCGCTCGATACTGGGTCAGGATGTGGATCGCCTGCCCCTGACTATTTTTGACCCCTGGCCCGAAACCGTTGAGCGGTGGAAGCGGGAAGGCTATCCTGAGGACGCTGATTACAATACGTATTTCGGCTTTGACAGGGGCTGGGGCGTATTTTCCCACATCGGGGTCAACCTGGGTTATTATCCGGCGTTTGAGTCCAAGGTACTGGAAGACCGGGGGAGGACAAAAATCATCCAGGACGGAGCCGGTTCCATTCTGGAAGTTATGGCGGGTAGCTACTCTCTACCGAAATTTATCAGGCCCGCGGTCAGCGACTGGGAGAGCTGGGAGAAGACAAAAGAACGGCTGAACCCCCGTTCTCCTGAGCGTTATCCTGACTGGGAGGCGGAAGTAAAACGCTTCACCGAGTCAGACTCGGAGGTTCGAATCGGTTGTTACCCCTACGGGCTTTTCGGCACATTGCGGGACATGATGGGTGTGGAAGAACTGCTGGTGAATTTTTATGACCAGCCGGAACTTATCCACGATATGATGGATTACCTCACGGATTTCTGGCTTGCCATATACGAGGAAACAGCCCGGCATATACAGATAGACAATATACATATTTGGGAAGACATGTCAGGCAGACAGGGGCCCCTTATCTCGCCGGCAATGTTCCGGGAATTTATGACGCCGAATTACAAAAAGATCGTAGCCTTTGCGAAGGACCGGAATATACCCATTGTATCTGTGGACACCGACGGGAACATGGACGTGATGATGACCGTGTTAAGCGAGGCCGGTATCAATATGGTTCTGCCGTTTGAGGTACAGGCGGGCTGCGACGTAGTGGCAATAAAAAAGCAGTATCCCCATATCGGCCTTCTCGGCGGCATTAACAAACTGGCGTTGACCAAAGACAGAAAAGCAATTGACGCGGAACTTGACCGGGTGGATCCTCTTTTCCACCAGAGCGGTTATATACCAAATCTGGATCATGCGGTACACCTGGACATAAGCTTTGACAACTTCAAATATTTTGTGGAACAGCTTAAAATCAGGCTGGGAATTTACACTGCATGACTGGAGGTAAACAACACGGAGCAGGCGGGTTTTGCCATCGGCCTCCCCGAGACAGCGGGGGAATACTGCTTTTCGGAACACCTGGGGCGCTGCCTTTACGGCGGCTACTGGGTGGGAAACGACCCGGAAGCCGCGGCGTCCATTCCCAACACCAGGGGGATCAGGAACGATATTGTCGCGGCCCTGCGGCATATCAGGGTTCCCAATATCCGCTGGCCCGGGG
>JAITJW010000018.1 GCA_031278715.1 Treponema sp.
CTGCCGCGCAAGGGATTGGAGGGGTGCGCAAGCAGCCACGGCGCATTGCGCCGGGGCCGGAGCGCGGAAGCGCGGAGCCCCGAAAAGCCCGGTCCGGCCGCAACAGCGGCCGGATGCGCCCAAATTCCGAATTTAAATGTAAAATTGCCGAAATGACCCGGCGTCTACTTGCGGGAATCCGGCGCTGTGTGTTAAATTTTTCACATGAGCCTTTTCTGCCTGTTCTGGACGCCGCTGGTTCTGCTTCTTTGGGTTTCCCTGAATTCGGAAAGCCGCGGAAACTCCGGCGGGATACTGGCCTTTGTTTTGGGAAGCATAGTCTCGGTTCTTCATTATCTTTTCTATCCCCCTATTAACGCGGCGGGGTTCGGCCTTTCACTCTGGTTTTTTACCCTGATCAATATTGTTTTAATCCCCGCCGCCCTGCCCTTTCTGTTTTTTGTCCTTCTGGCCGTTCCGGGGTTTTTTAAGGGCAAGGCGGATCCCGCCAAATTTGTCCTTTTTGCGCTTATACCTGCGGGGATAATCAGGGCCGTCGGGTGGAGCGCCCAAAACGATCCGCTTTACCTTGTCTTTGTTCCCCTGCTATGGACCTTGCTTGCCCTGGGTATCTCTTTTTTTATGCGGCTCGTCCGGGGAAGTTCCTTTCCCCTGATAATTCCCCTTTTACTTGTCATTCTCTTTATGCCCCTTGCCGCGGCCGCCGTTTTTTGGGCTTTTTACGGACAGATGTTTACGGCCGGTTTTACCCTTCTCGCCGTCCTCGCGGTTCCCTCCGTCATTGCCCTCAGTAATTTTACATTTACCACGAAGAAGAATTTAACCACGTCGGACCTATGATCCGCCCACACGAACAGACGCGAACGGAATTAGACCAACCTTTATTTCTTCAATTTTTTGTTTCACCCAAACTATACTGAAAATACCGGTAAATCTCAATTATTGAAGCAAAATTTGTGTGGTTCATGTGAGGGCAGGGTAATCTTTCGGGCATAATCGCGGATAGCGAGGCTATAACGGACTGAAGGCTCGACGCCCCGTTCGTGTGGTTAGTGGTTAAATTTCTTTGAAGTTATCCTGCGTTTCAGTGTAATCAGGGTAATAGTTCGTCTTTGTTCCTGTGGTCGAACGGAAGATTCGCCGTGGCCGGTTTTCGTCAAAGACAGGTGGTACGATAAACGGACAGACCTTTAGCCCCGGTACGGGAAAGAACAAGAAGAGCGCGGAACAGGAAACCGCACGGATTGCCTATGAATACTACGGCAGGAGCGAGGAGCGGGGCAGCTGGTATTGCCGCATTCAATAACTTAATTATCGTATTTTGGCGGCATACAAAGTTTTCCAGTCAGAAGGGGCAAATCCGTTTTTTTTTTTAAAAAGCGGGGTAATTCCCTGTTTTGGGTGCGAAAGCGTCCAGTTTATACCCCCCCCCCCCCCCCCCCATTGTATTGATGTAAGCGGCTTACTTCTTCACACGTTCCCCGTTCTTGCGCCCCGCTCCCAAGGGGGACGCCCATGACCCGTATCCACCGTTCCAGGGGCATACGCCTCTTCTTTATGACCCTTCCCTTTATGGTGCTGGTGTTCCTCCTGTCCTACCTGCCCCTTTCAGGCTGGATCTACGCATTTTACGCCTATAAGCCCGGCCTCCCCATCGGCCCTCACAACTTTGTGGGCCTTGAGAACTTCCGCCTCATCATCCAGGACAAGTACGCCCTCCAGGACATCCTGCGGGTATTGCGCAACACCTTCGCCATGAGCCTTATCGGTATCCTCGGCTCCCCGCTGCCCATGATCTTCGCCATCTTCCTCAACGAAATACGAAACCTGCGTTTCAGGAGACTGGTCCAGACCCTTACCACCATTCCCAACTTCATCAGCTGGGTCCTGGTCTACGCGGTGGCCTTCGCCATGTTTTCTGTGGACGACGGTTTCGTCAACCGCCTCCTGGTCTCCCTTGGCATGATTGACCAGGGCATAGCCTTCCTGTCCTCAAAAAACCATGTCTGGCTGACGATGTGGCTGTGGGGAACCTGGAAGGGCCTGGGCTGGAGCGCCATCATGTACATTGCGGCCATCATGTCCATCGATCAGGAACTGTACGAGGCCGCCAAAGTGGACGGCGCAGGGCGTTTCGCCTGTATCTGGTACATCACCATCCCCGGACTGCTGCCCACCTACTTCGTGCTGCTCATCCTTTCCATTGCGAACTTCATCAACAGCGGCATGGAACAGTACTACGTATTCGAAAACGCCATGAACAAATCCCATATCGAAGTCCTTGACCTGTACGTGTTCAACCAGGGAATTGTGGGGATCAACTATGCGTACGCAATCGCCATCGGCATGCTCAAGTCCCTGGTAAGCCTGGTACTGCTGTTCCTTGCCAACGGCGGATCACGGCTGTTCAGGAAAGAGAGGATATTCTAAATGAAAGAGAGAAGAAGTGCCCTGGACCTGGGCTTTGACATTTTTATCTATATGTTCTACGGACTTTTTACGCTGCTCTGCGTATTCCCCTTTTACTATATTTTTATCAACACCATCAGTTCCAACGACCTGGTGGGTGCGGCGCAGATCATGTTTGTTCCCCGTGGGATACACTTCAGCAACTATGTCAATGTACTAAAGCTGCGCCTGCTGCCCAACGCCCTGGTTATTACCCTTTTGCGGACGATCCTGGGAACCGCGCTGAACGTGCTGTGTACGGCCTTTGTTGGCTACTCGGTTTCCCGGCGGGAACTGTGGGGCCGCAAGTGGGTGTACCGGTTTTTTATCGTTACCATGTACTTCAATGCGGGGATTGTGGCCGGTTACCTGAACATGCAGCGGCTCCACCTGACCAACAATTTTCTTGTCTACATTATCGGCGTCATAAGTGTCTTCAACCTGATACTGGTAAAGACCTATATCGAAAGCGTGCCTGAATCCCTGCATGAATCTGCGGAGATAGACGGAGCGGGTTACCTTCACATTTTTTTCAGGATCATGCTGCCCCTGTGCACACCGATTCTGGCGACTATTGCCATATTCACGGCAGTGGGGCACTGGAATTCGTTTATGGACACGGTGATGTACATCCGGGACCAGCGGCTTTTCACCCTGCAGTACATCCTGTGGCAGTACTTCAACGAGGCGGAACAACTGGCCCGGAATATCCAGCTTATGCTGGCTTCAGGTGGGACGGTTTCCGCTCCTGCGGTAACGCTGACCAGTACGGCGGTGAAGATGACGGTGGCGATGGTCATAACGCTGCCGGTACTGTGCGTGTACCCGTTTTTCCAGAAGTACTTTGTCCGGGGCATCATGATTGGCGCGGTGAAGGGATAATGCGGCGCGGGAAGCGCGCTGTTTATCATACATTTTATTTTCTGGAGGTTTTTATGAGAAGGAAAGGTTTGGTTTTACCGGCGCTGTTCGTAGTGTTCTGCCTGGTTTTACCGGCAGCCGTATTGGCAGGCGCCAGGCGGCAGCAAAGCGCTTCAGGGGTGGAAACCCTGGAGGCCTACGGCCTTGTCAGCGGCGGCAGTTCCGCGGGTATCTATGAGGGCAGGTTCTTTTCGGATATCTGGAAAGAGGACCTGGGGATCGTATTCAACGCGGTTTCAGGCCAGGACCTGAATGCGATTATCGCCTCAGGAAACCTGCCGGACATCCTCTTTGTGCAAGCCTATACCGCCGTGGATACCATGATAAAGGCGGGGCTGCTGGTGAATTGGGACGATCACCGGGATAAGCTTCCCAATGTCTACGGCCCCTACCTGGCCAACGCGGTGCAGTACCGCCGGGACAAAATGAGTAATGGAACCGGTAACCTCTACGGTATGGGTGCGGATATCTGCTCCAACCCGGCGCTGGGAACCGTGAATCTTGGCCCCTACATCCGCTGGGATTACTACAAAGAACTGGGTATGCCCGTTGTCGCGGACCTTGAGGATTATCTCCCCCTCCTCAAACGGATGCAGGACGCCCACCCCACCAACGAGGCGGGCCAGCGGGTCTACGCCTTTTCCCTCTGGTCCGACTGGGGTTCTGCCCCGCCAAGCGACATCGATGCTTTTGTAGGTATCCAGAAGTACGGATTCACGGAGTTCGATCTGGTCAGGAACAGCGCCCGGAGTATTGTTGATGAGAACAGCGCCTATAAACGCTCCCTGCAGTTTTACTTCAACGCCAACCAGTTAGGGCTCCTGGACCCGGACTCCATCACCCAGGGCTGGAATGATTATCTGGCCAAAGGCAAGGCCGGGCGGGTGCTATTTTCCTCTTGGCCCTGGGGCGTTACGGAACAGTTCAGAACTCCTGAACGGGAAGCTGCGGGCATAGGTTACGGCCTGGTTCCCTTTACTGCCGAAAAGGTAGTGGACACCAAGTTTGGCGGCCAGCTAACCGGCGATGCCCGGTCCTGGGTTGTGAGTAAGAATACGAAGCACCTGGACAAGGCCCTGGCCTTTATCGACTTCATGTACTCTTTTGACGGTATCCTGCTCATGCAGCAGGGCCGCAGGGGGGTCATGTGGGACCTGGATGAAAACGGCGAGCCCTATTACACCCGGCGGGGCTGGGATGTCATAAACGGTAAGGAGGAATATCCCGGTTGGCTGGAGAGGGGCGGTATTCCGCCGGGAATCGCCTGGCGCGCTATCCACCCTGTGTACAACAGGCAGCTCAACGGCCAGGACTGGGTCAAGAAGGACTACGCCCCTGCGGACAACACCCTGGTGGCCGACTGGAAGCGGCTGATGAACGCAACGGACGACATCGACTATTTTACACGGCATAATATGGCCATTGCGGTTCCTTCGATTTCCCTGTCGGTCCCGGATAACATTCAGATCATCCAGAACCGGGTTAATGAAGTGATAGGACCCTTGGCCTGGCAGATGATCTACGCCAAAGACCAGGCGGAGTTTGACCGGCTCTGGGCGCAGCTGGTGGAACAGGCGAAAGGCCGCGGCCTTGACCAGGCGGACCAGTGGTACCGCCAGGCATATACCGAAGCGGTTGCGGATTACGCCAAGTATACAAAATAAGGGGTATCCGGCGGTATCCCGTGGACAAGGCTGTCCGGCCCTGCCGGACAGCCTTGTCATATCACTCGTTTTCAGAAATACTACATTCAGAATTACTACTATGAAGTTCTTCGTACCTGAAGTTCTTCCACGGAGGAAACTATGCCATTGAGCATCGGCGCCACGATTACGGCGCCCTTTGAAACGGACGGGATCGGTTTTAAGGGCAGCGATCCCTACTGCGTCATTCTGACCGGCAAAGAGGAAACGCCGGTTAAGATTTCCCTTGAATTGTCCCGCGCCGCCAAACGGGAGTACCGCGACCAGTGCTTTACCGGGGCCATCGCGGAACAGGTCTACACGGTACGGCAGGGGGACTACGGCTTTACCTGGCGTATCGGCTTTCTGGAAGGCCGCCGGGGGCTGCGCATTGGCGCGTCCTTTGAAAACTGCAGTGCGGAGCCGGTCCGGCTTAAGGAGTTCTGCCTCTTGGGTGGGACCCTTTCCTACGAGGGCGCCGGGAGCGACTGGTGGCTTTCGGCTATGCAGGCAGACCTTCGCACCGGTACCCTGGCCGATGTTCTACAGAGCCGGAACGAAGAGGCTATCGAAACCTGGAAGGGCTTTAAGATGCCTCTTCCTGAAGGGGCAGTCAGAGATGATGAGCGCCATACCAACGGCCGCTACCGGAGCTACACCGATTTCCTCACCCTCTACCGGGACGAAGGGGTACGGGGGGCAATTTTTGGCGCTGTGGGAAACCCGGAGTCCGACATTACCTATGACGTAAAGGTGAACGAACACGATGTTGCCTTCGCTGCCCTGGGCAACATGACGGAGATCCTGGTTGATCCGGGCCAGACCCGGAACGCCCAGGAGCTGGCGATCCTCTTTGGGGACTCCCGGCCCGGCATCGAAACCATCCTCCGCTGGAACGCTGCGTTCCTGGGCGCCCGGACCCATAAGAAACCCCTGGTGGGCTGGTGCAGTTGGTACTATTACTATAACGAAATTACAGAAGAAACCATCATGGCTACCATCAACGGCTTTAAGGCTTTGAAAGAAACCGTGCCGGTTGACGTGATCCAGATTGACGACGGCTACCAGAAATACTACGGCGACTGGGA
>JAITJW010000109.1 GCA_031278715.1 Treponema sp.
GCCGCGGTACTCTTGGTAGGATGCAAAAAGTCCACCACAGGAACGGCGGAGAAGGTAACGATCACCGTGTGGTCGACGGACCGGGGGCCCCAGCCCATTCTTGAGTCTTTGCGGGGGGCCTATAACGAGAAAAACACGGACAACATCTACCTGGAAGAAAGCCGCATGTTCGGGGACGACATGCTCCAGGCCATCGAGCTGACGGTCCAGACCGGCGGCGAGGGCCTGCCCGATATTTACAGCGAAGTGGCGGCGGCCGCTTACGGCGGCAGCCTGCGCCAGCAGGGCTACTTCCTCGACCTCGGCCCCTGGCTTGAAACCCACACCACCCCAGCCGATCAGGAGTTCCTGCGGATATTCGGCCCCTACCAGGTTCCGGGCCAGACGGTTGTTGACGGGATATGGATCAAGGCGGGAACCACGGCCAACCCGGGGAACCGCCTTATCTGGAACCGGGACATTTTCAAACAAGCGGGGCTCCCGGACCGTGCGCCTGAAACGCTGGAAGAAATGATCCAGTTTGCCCGGCAGATCACGGCCCGGCTCAAGGGGGAGGGTATCTACGGCTTTGCCATGAACATGAAGAACCCCGGTTCGGCCTACGGGCGTTCCCTTTCCCCCATGCTGAATCTTACCACCGGGTACGGCCTCTACGGGGGATACAATCCGGTAACGGGAATCTACAACTGGGCTACCGAAGAAGTCTGGCAGGTGCTGGAGGCCTGGCAGCAGCTTCTTGGGCCGGACATTGCCTTCCCCGGTTCCGAATCCCTGGACATAGACCCCCTGCGGGCGCAGTTTGCGGACGGGAAAATCGGGATGTACATCTCCTACGGTTTCGACCCGATGGTGTACCAGGAAGGCGCGCAGTTCCCCACAACGGTTGATTACGCCCTGGCGAAGATCCCTGTACCAGGGGGGAATTACAAGGCAAAGCTAGGCGTCAGCATTACCGGGAGGGCTGTCATCAACGCCAGGAGCGCCCATCCGGAGGAAGCCTGGATAGTGTACCGCGATTTCTTCCACGGCCTTGATCATCTTGCGGTCCTGGTGAGCGGGGGGGCCCTGAATTCCATGATTCCGGAAGTCAACGAACGGGCTACGCTGCCTGCGTTCTATGCCAATAACCCCTATGCGAATGTCCATCTCGACATCGACCAATGGAATGGGCTGCCCTATGTGAACGGGTCCTGGAGCTATGAGGGCCTCCGTGATAACGCTACGTTTGACGACATAATTCAGAAGCGGCTTGGCCGCGCGGAGGCTATGGCCCTTCTTAGGGATCTGGCCGACCGGCAGAATAACGGCATACAGGCTTCTATCGACCGGGGCGAACACACGAGGTACCTCCTGCTGAACTTCGATCCTATGGACTTGAGCAAATATACTTTGGGGCCGGAAATTCCCAGGAGCAGGTAAAACCCGCTGGCCGGGCATGGGCGCTCCGCGTTCATGCCCGGACAATTTCGCATGGGTGTTCATGCGGGATCCCGCATACTGGAGGGCTGTGGGGACGACCTTTATGCCTACCATCACCAGCGCGGCGGTTATGGCCCTGGTGTTCTGGCTGCTGTTCAACGTGTACAACGGCGAGATTAACCGGTTCCTGATGTTCTTCGGCCTCATCAAGGAGCCGGTGAGCTGACTGAACAAACACGCTCGGTTAAGGGGTAGGGCGCCTGCCGGGGCGGTCCGCGCGCGCCGCAGCCTGAAGGGGAATACTCCTATCTTGTCAGCTTCTTCATCCAGTTCCAGCGGTGAACCTTGACTGCCGCTACTGAGCATTTGAGAATCTGATCGCATTTAAGGCAGGAGAAGGTTACCACAGGGGGGAAATGGAACACGAAGGCTGAAAGCAGGGCCGAAGGGATAACTACCACCCATACCCAGAAAAGATCGTTTAACAGGACAAAACTGGTGGCGCCCCCTGCCCGGACTATGCCCGTGAGCACCGACATCTGGTAGGAAGTTCCTACGATCATGACCGAGAAGACCGTGAGGAACTGAACGGCGTATTGGTAGGCCCTGGGTGAAATAGCCTTGAAACCCAGGGCCAGTATCGGGCCTTTAAGCAGGAAGATCGCAATGCCTGTAAGGACGCCGAAACCGACAAAGATCACCTGGAGGGTCCGTGCATAGGCTTTTACTTTTTCCATGTCCCCTGAGCCTACGGTTCTTCCGATGATAACCCCTGAAGCGCCGGCTATGGCGTAGACGGCCACGCTCAGTAGCTGCTGGAGGTTGGCGGCGATGGTATTGGCTGCCAGGACTTCGGAACCAAGGCGGCCCAGGATCGCTACCTGGACGGTTCCGGCTATGCCCCAGGTTATGTCCCCCAGGATCACCGGAAAACCGTATCTGAAAAAATCCCCCAGGAGCAGCCTGTCCCAGAGTTTGAGATCCCCTATGCGGAACCCAAGATTCGTATCCATAAACCGCACGTAGAAAAACGAGACGGCGAACTCGCTGGCCCTGGCGATAAGGGTGGCGACGGCCGCGCCCCTGACTCCCAGGGCCGGGAATCCGAAATGGCCGAATATCAGTATCCAGTTGAGCAATACATTGACGCAGAACCCTGTGAGGGAACTGAAAAAACCTATCCGGGTGTTTTGAACGCAGCGCATAGCTGCCAGGAACATGTTATTGCAGCAGAAAAAGATATAGGAAAAACAGACGATGCCGATGTACTGCATCCCTTCGGAAATGACAGCCTGATTGTCCGTAAAGAGCCCCAGAATGTTCCGGGGTAAGGCGGATACCAGTACGCTCAGGAGCGCCCCAACGGTAAAGGCGATTTTGATGGTAATCGTTACAACGATTTTAGCGTTTTTGGCGTCGTTCTTGCCGAAGTACTGGGCCGCCAGGACCACCATAGCGGCGCTCAGGCCCGCGCAGAGCATGTGGAGTATCCACTGGACCTGGTTGGACAGAAATACTCCCGACAGGGCCAGGTCCCCCAGGGACCCGACCATGAAATTATCCGCAAGGCCGATGCCGAAGGTGATAAGGTTTTGAAGCCCCAGGGGCAGGGCGATTTTTACCAGGGTGCTGTAAAACGAAGTTTCTTTAACCATACTACACCTGCTTTTTGTGCTTTTTGCTGCCCCTGGGGCTTCAGGGAACCGCTGATTAAATGACGCTAATCGCGTTTCCTTAGTTTTTTACTCCCATTGTTCGGGGTGCAGAATTACCCGGACTGCGGCTCCTTTAAAAAGCCGCCCTGCGGTATCCTGAATATCCTTGTACGTAACAGCTTGATACAAACCGGGCCTTCTGTCCAGACGGTTCAGGGGAGAACGGTAAATCACCGCGGAGTTGGCATAACTCTGGGCTATGTAGAAGTTGCTCTGAACCGCCCCTTCCTGGCTTTTGATCAGGGCCTCCTGGGACTTGGCGAAGGCGTCTCCATCGATGGTTCCGGAGGCGATCCTCTGGATCAGGGCTTCCGCAGCGGCGGAAAGTTCTTCGGCGCGTTTAGGATCGCAGATAAAGGAGAGTTCCCCGCTCAGTTCCCCCCGGGGCAGGAAGGAAAGAGAAATATCGCTGGATATGGAATAAACGCCCCCAAGGGTTTCACGGATTTCATCGTTAAGCGTTATGTTAAGGTATTCGTTGAGTACCGCCGCTGCGGCGCTTTGTTCTTCTGAATACGGCGCAGGAACAAACCAGCCCAGGTAAACCCCGCTCCGTTCTTCCCGGCCCTTGCGGACTTCCTTTACAGCCTTTTCCGGCCTTTGGTAATCCATGTCGGCCCAGTCGTTAAAACCAGGGCCCGGAGGGATAGACGCAAGGTACGTTTCGGCAAGATCCCGGAAAACAGCGGGATCGATGTTGCCGGTAAAAACAAAGGTATAATCCCCGGGATTGCAACAGGCCAGGAAGAAATCAAGGGCTTCTTTCACGTCCGCCTGGTCAAGATCGGCGATCTCCATAGGGTACAGCCTGGGGTTCCCGTATATGGTCCTGATGATCTCTTTGGAAAAAACCGAATCAGGGTCCTCCGCTTCCTGGGCCAGCATGGTCCGCCAGTTGTCCAGAAGGGCCTGTATCGCATTGGGATCGAAACGCGGCTGGGTAAAGCTTAGGTGGATCATTTCGAAAAGGGTTTTTATGTCCCCTGGGGCGGCGAAACCCTGGTAGCCCCTGATGAAGCCTGAAGCCCAGAAGGACAGGCTCACCTGCTTGTCCGCCAGCTTTCTTGTTACTTCCGGCCGTGAGTAGGGGCCCAGCCCTGACGCATTGAGCATTTCCGCAGCCAGGGACGCAGAGGTATCCTGTTCCGGAGGAACGTTCAGGGTCCCGCCCCTGGCCTGGGCGTAAAGCTGGATTTCGTTATTGCGGTTTTTGGTTTCCTTGAGTATGAGTTCCATGCCGTTGCCAAGCCGCCACCTAAGGGCGCCGGTTTCGTCGTCCCTTGACTCTGCGGCAATGATCCCCGGTACGGGAATTTCGTCCAGCAGTTCGCCGTTTACCGTAACGGCTTCCGGAGGCGCGATATCGGCCTTTTTGATTTCCTTTACCATGGCTTCAATCTGCCCGGGGTTCAACAGGCTGTCTTTCTCGGACTCAGGGGCGCTCACAAAGACCCTAAGGTCGTTATCGGCAAAGGTATAAGCAATAGCCGCGTTGATTTCGTTCAGGTTTATACCGGGGAGCAGTTCCCGAACGGCTTTGAGTTCCCATTCCGCATCCGGAACGGTTTCCTCTGTAAGGAAGTGGCTGACAAAGGAGTTGACATAGGTATAGGACTCCTGCTTGTCCTTTTCGGCTGTTCGCTGTTCCATGTCAGAGATGAGGGAACGCCGGGCTATATCGGCCTCGCTTTCGGTAAAACCGTAACGGACCAGGGATTCTTTCATAGTAAGGAGTTCCCTGAGGGTCCCTTCGGCGGCTCCGGCTTTGGCTTGGCCTGCTAGTATATAAAACCGGGACTTAGCGGTGAAACGGACGTTTCCCGCCCCGGCGGCCACATAGGCGGTTTCCGGCTTGCTGCGGGCCTCTTCAAACCTGAGGTAGAGCATGGTTTCTACCAGGTAGTCGATGATACCCTGGCGGTACCCGGCCAGATCTGTACGCTGTTCTTGGGGTTTCTGCTTGTAGTAGAGATCCACTCTGGTCTGGGGCAGTTCGGGATCCGTAAAGACATAGGCCTGGAAGCTCCCCCTTTTGGGTTCAGGCAGCTCATAATGCGGCCTGACGAAGGGTTCTTTTGAAGGCGCTATGGGGAAATTCCCCTCCAGAGAGGCCTCCAGGGCCGCTCCGTCGAAGTCCCCTACGAAAATAAGGGCCATGTTTTCGGGCCTGTACCACGTTTTATAAAAACCTTCAAGCTTGGAAGCAGAGGCATTTTCGATGATCTCCGGAACGCCTATAGGGAGCCGGACGGCATAAGGGGAGCCTTTAAAAAGTATAGGCAGCATCTGCCGGTAAAGCCGTTCCGAGGCCCCCAGGCGGGACCGGTATTCTTCCATAATAACGAGCCGCTCATCGTCAACGTCTTTTGGAGCGAAGGTGATGGCCCGGGTCCAGTCGTCGATGATGTTCAGGGCCCGCAGGGGTATCTGTTTCAGCCCGTTTTCCCCGGTTTCGACTGTGGTTTCGATGCTGTAAACCGTCTCGTTGTAGG
>JAITJW010000124.1 GCA_031278715.1 Treponema sp.
AAAGATCATGATTTTGAATTAATATCTCAAGAAACAAAATTAAGGACATATAAAATATAAAGTACGCCCAACTTCGCCTAACAGGTCGGTATGCGCTTCGGGGCCTAAAGGCCCCTCGGGGTTCCGTGTGCCTAGGTCATTCCGCTTCGCTCCATTCCCACTTTGATATTGCCGCGAAAGCGGCTTCCTTACTCCGGCACAGTTTGTCGGCCCTGGTCGCGCTTCCTGTGGAAGCGATGCTGCGCAAAGCCCTTATCCGGGCCACCAAACCTTTGAAATTGCCGCGTGACGGCATCCATACAGCCGAAACGTTAGGCGGCATTTAGGCTAAAATCTGTTGGAAAGTATTGATTAAAGAATCAAAAAAGTATATCGTTAATGAACCATGGAACCCCCAAAAATATTTAAAACCAGTTTTTCAAGTGTCTATCCGTTTTATATTCGAAAAGCGGAAAAAAAAGGACAGACCAAAGAAGATGTTGATGCCATTATTTGTTGGCTGACAGGATATAATCAACAGACATTACAGCAACAAATAGATAAGAATATTGATTTTGAAACATTTTTTACACAGGCGCCTCAGATCAATCCAAATGCTTCAAAAATTACCGGTAAAATTTGCGGTTATCGTGTAGAAGAAATCGAAGACAAAGTCATGCAAAAAATCCGCTATTTGGATAAATTGATTGATGAATTATCTAAAGGAAAGGCTATCGAAAAAATTCTAAGGACATAGGGAAAAACTACTGTTGCAATGGCCAAATGGCTACGCTATTTGGCTTTTAGATTTTAAGCGCGGGGCGCAACAAATTCCTGGGTCATTCCACTCCCACGTTGATATTGCCGTATCGCGGCATCTATCATAGCCGTTATGTGCAATTTACGCTAAAAATAGAAAGAAAAAAGAAATGGGAAAGTATATTTTCTTATGGGGAAAGCTTGTCTTCAAAATATAAATTTACTGAAGATGATGTTACTAATTTTTTCAGAAGAGAACTGAAGAATTGCCGCGACCACAGGGAAACGGCAGGCGAAAAACAGTTACCCTGGGCTGATTCAACTATGAAGCTGTGGCGGTCTTTTTAACAAGGCCAAATGACGTAGTCATTTGGCCGGTGTAACCGGCTACTGGTACCCGCTGGCCTGGTTCAGGGCATCGTTTACTGCGCTAAGGAAGCCGGTGCTGGAGACGGTGGCGCCGGAGACGGCGTCAAGGCTGGTAGACTGGTAATCCAGCGCCAGTTCCAAAAGTTCCTCCAGGGCCACTCCCCCGGTCAAAAGGTCCTCGTTGTGGGAAGTTATCACAATTTCCTGGATGAGGCCGGAAGCGGTACGGACCTGTACCTGTATGTCCCCCCGGTAACCCCGGCCCTTTCCCTGCCACAGCCCGTCCTGCCAGGCTGCGGCTTCCGGCCCGCTCCGGTACTCCCGGCCGGCACAGCCTGCGGCAAGAAGCAGGCAGCCTGTGGCGACGATCAGGCAGGCGATGGCAAGAAGCAGGATCTGCATAAAACGCATGGTAATTCCTCCAAAACAGGGGACTTGCCGCGGACAGGCGGCGAACCCCTGGGCGTTGATGTATCTGTATATATAGAGGGGCGGCGCTGCATGGCGCTTGGATTTCAGACAAATTATTTAGAGTCTGTCCATAATGTGTCTACATTATGGACAGACTCTGTTTACCGGAGGCCCTTGAAATAGAATAGCAATAGGGGGTAATACTTACGTATGTCTCTTTCTCCCTTCAGGCTGAGTAAGGCCAGAGACCGCTACAATCTGTTCACTGTTTTTAACGCCCTTTCCTGGAATTTCCTGATGGGAAGTGTGATCACCCTGTTTATTATGCGCCTGCATGTGTCCTCCACGTTTATCGGGCTTATCAATGCCCTGCTCTACATTTCTTTCTTCTTTCTGCCCCTGGGAAAGGTTCTGGCCCGGCGTTTTTCCATTGTGAGGATTTTCAGCACGGCATGGATTGGCCGGACCCTGGCTATGACGATCACCCTTGCCGCCCCTTTTGCAGCCCTGGCCGGTTACCGGGATCTGGCCCTGGTGCTTACCGCTGTGGGGGTGGGGGTGTTCCATGTTATCCGGGGGGTTGGGCTGATCAGTAACAATCCAATCCTAAGTTCTCTGTCCGAGGGTCCTGACCGGGGTTCTTACATGACCCAGATTCAGATTATCAACAGCGCCGCGGGGATGTTTTCCAGCTTTGCCCTGGCGGTACTTTTGGGCCGGGATCCGCCCCTTGTTCTCTACGCTGTTATTCTGTTCCTGGGGATTATCACCGGGGTAAGCAGCGGTATCATGGTACGGGATATTCCCGAACCTCCTGTAGAAGAAGAGAGTGGACGGAAAAAATTTGTCCATATTTTCCGGGAAGCCCTGGCCCTGCCGGGGATTAAGCTTTTTGTACTTATTCTGTTTTTTGTGGTTCTGGTATCCGGGGTGTCCCGGGCCTTTCTGGTGGTCTACTCCCGTGAGATTTTTAATCAGAGTGACGGGATGGTTTCCCTGTATACTGTATTCGGCGGGCTGGGCAATCTGGTGATCGGCATGGTGATAAAATTCCTGGTGGACCGGATCGGCGCCAAGCCTATTTTTATCATCTGTGTTATTACGGGTCTTGCAAGCATGATCCCCATTGTGTTTTTTCCCGCGGGGGTCGTCAATAACGCTACCAGCGCCGTACTTTTTCTTTCTTTCCTGTTTTTTACGATGAATTTCGGGTTTTTGGGTTCCGAGGGGATTGCCCAGACGTATTTTTTAGGTCTTATTCCCCTGTCCCTGATGCTGGACATGGGGATTATCTACTACTTTATTTTTGGAATTGCCGGCGCCGGGGGGTCTTTTGCGGCGGGGCTGCTGCTGGATACTGTGTCCGGCATAGGATTTTCTAATTTTGCGGCCTTCAAGATACTCTACTCCGTTCTTATTGCCCTGGCCATTTTAGTGATTGTTATGCAGCGCCGTCTTACACCCCTGGGGGCCCTGCCTTTCCGGGGCGCCCTGGAGGTGATCTTCTCATTCCGGGACCTTAAGGCCATTACGCTGCTGGACAAGCTTAACCGGGCGCGTGATTCCGGCGAAGAACAGGCCCTGCTGGGCCGGCTTCACGAAAGTCCCTCCCAACTGGCAATTAAGGGTCTTCTGGTCCGGGCCCGTTCCCCGCGGCTTGCCATCCGCTTAGAGGCTCTGCGGGCTATGGAGAATCTTAAAGACCTGGGGGAGGATGCGGAACGGGCTCTGATGGAGGATCTGACCGGCAACCCCTACACTACTGCCTACATTTCCGCCCGGATCCTGGGGGACCACAGGATTTCTGCGGCAATACCTCTGCTGCGGGAATTGACGGAGTCGGAAGATTACATGCTTGCCGGGGAAGCGATAGTAGCCTTGGCACATTTGGGGGACGAACCGTTCCGGCCTTATATTGAGGCGCTGATCCTTAAAACCCCGAATCCCCGGCTTAAAATTATGGGAGTCCAGGCATTTGGTATCTACAAATCGGTCAACTCCATTGGGGTACTTTTGGATATTCTAAAATCCGCCAATCCCCCGCCCTACCTGCGGGACGAAGTGGTTTTGGCCCTGGCCTCCATACTGGACATTCAAAATCTTTTTTACCCTGTTCTGGTCCGGTTTCTGGAACTCCAAAACTCCGCCGCCGTGGTTGATACCGCCGGTAACGGCGATGCCGCGGCTCTTGCCCTTGCCCTTGACGAGGCGGAGGCGGCTTTTGAATTTTACCGGAAGTCCGGGCTGGGCCACCGCCGGGATCACAACAATCCCGGCCTGAAACAACTTGAGGAACATGCCAGGAACATCCAGGCTGTCATCGGTACCTTTATACGGAACGGGGACGGAAGCGCCTTTTCGCGGTGGATTCTGGACATCCCCGGCAGCTACAGCAGGCCCGCGGTCCAGACTATTTTGGCCGAAGCGGTACTGGACAGCGAGCTTGGGAACCTCCCGCGGCTGCAGCTTCTTATCTCTCACTGGGCCGCCCATTCCCTGCGCTGGTGGATTCGGGAATTCCATGTATACTAACGGAACTATGAGTTCGCGATTATCCCCTGTTGCCTTACGCAGGACCGGAAAAGGTTTCCCGCCCCTTTGGTATATCAGCGCATGTTCCACTATCGTATTCGCCGGCCTGTCCTTCCTCACCACCTGTTCCGGTCGTCTGGGCTGGGGGGTACTCCTGTGGTCTTCGGAGGAACCGGCCATATTTTCAGGTACGGTGCTTCCCGTGTATATCAGGTCCAATATCAACAAGGTGTGGGTGCTGGGGATCCCCGACGAATACCGGAATGGGAAGGACAGTCCCGATAAATTCGAAGTCCCCCTGTCCCATTTTGAACTGGTCGGGAGCAAAAAAAAGGCCGAGGCCAGAGCGGAGATCATAGGAGACTACCGGCGGACCTATGCGGAGAATCTGCAGGACGGCCTGCCGATCCGCAGCGGTCCCGATAACAGCGCCCAACGGGTATACCGGCTAAAAATTGCCGAAATCATCAAGGTACTGGCCAAAGTGGAGGGGAATCCCGCCGTAGGCGCCAGCGGAGACCCTTTACCCGGAGACTGGTACGCGGTTATGACCGACGATGGCACAATGGGCTACTGTTTCTCCTACCGCTTGAGGTTCTTTGAGCATAATGCCGGTCCGCTGGTGGTAGAAGCGGGGGACCAGGAGACCGACAAAGACCCTGAGCTGGACCGGGTACTGGCCCTGACCTGGTCGGCTGAATCTTACGGCGCTATGGTGAACAGCGGACGTTTTGACATGGAGGATCTTTCCCGGCACTGGGGATTCTTCCCCGGTCAGGATGCAGGCATAGCCCGCATCTACGTTTCCGGTCTGGATCAGACTTTTTCGTACACGGGAATCAGGACCCTGGGGAACCGGACCTGGCGCTTCGAGGGAACCAGTCTGCAGATGAACCTCCGCTCGGACACTACACTGGTGGTGCAGTTTACCGATGGGGGCGGCGCGCTGCGGACCCTGGTTTTTGTGGCCCTGGCCACGGCGCCGGATGACCTTATCGTGCAGGAAAGCGCCCGGCGGGAGGAACTGTTCCGGAGCCTCTACGAACAGGGGCCGGTCTTTACGAGCAGCAACTACGGTACCCTGGCCCTGAGTCCGGACGGTTCTTTTAACTGGACCGGCAACCGGCTTCTTATTCCCCAGGTGATCCCCGCCAACGCCCGGCAAAACGGTTCCATCATCATGAACCTGTACCTGGCCACTGCTATGCTGCAGCGTTACGAGGGGGCTTTTAGCATGCAGTTTGACGGAATCGCCGCTCCTGTAAGGTTTATGTACCTGTTCGATACCCAGGGTTTGCGGATTGAATACACCCCGGAAACCAGCATGGACGGTAACCTGGTGGTCCGCCGGGCGTCTTCTCCTATCGTCATCTACTTCTACCGGGCAAACCTGTGATGCGCCTGAACACCTGCCGGGGCCTTGTTTCGCCTGTCATGGTCCCCTGATGGCTTTTGTACAGTTCTCCCGTGTTTCCCTGGCCTTTGGGGATCGGGACATCCTTAAAGACGTGAGCCTGCACCTGGCGTCCGGTTCTCAGGCGGCGCTGACAGGGGTAAACGGATCGGGCAAAACCACGCTGATGAAGGTGATCACCGGCCTTATCCCCTGTGATTCGGGGGAACGGGCTATTCAGAAGGGGAGCCGGATATCCTACCTGCCCCAGTCGGGGATTGTCCACACCGGGAAAACTCTGCGGGACGAGGCGGAAACCGCGTATCACGTGGTGGAAGAGCTGCTGCTTAGGGCGGATGAGATAGGCCGAATCCTGCAGGAAGCCCGATCCGACGACGCTAAAACCACCCTGTTGCTGGAAGAATACCACCGGCTGCAGGAGGCGGTGGAGGCTTCCGGCTACTACCGCCGGGAAGCGGATATTTCTATGGTTCTTGAGGGGCTGGGCTTTTCCAGGGACGATTTTACCCGGGACACGGGGGAATTTTCCGGGGGCTGGCAAATGCGGATAGCCCTGGCTAAACTGCTGCTGGAACGGCCCGATATTTTGCTCCTGGACGAACCCACAAACTACCTTGATATTGAAGCCCGTTTCTGGCTGGAATCCTGGCTTAAAGATTTTTCCGGCGGTTACCTGCTGGTGTCCCATGACCGTTACTTTCTGGATGTAACGGTGAACGAGGTCTACGAGCTTTTTCAGGGGAATCTGAAGCGTTACGCGGGGAACTATTCGGCCTATGAAGCGATCCGGCAGCAGGAACTGGAAAGCCTGGTCAAACGCTACGAGGCCCAGCAAGAGGAGATTGCCAGGACCGAAGCCCTCATCCGCCGTTTCCGCTACAAAGCCAGCAAGGCGGCTTTTGCCCAGGAGCTGATCAAGCGGCTTGAAAAGATGGAACGTATCGAAATTCCCGAAAACCTTAAACGGATCAGCATCAATTTTCCCCCGCCTCCCCATGCGGGCCGCATCGCCCTGAGCCTGGAAGGGCTGGGCAAGAGCTACGGGGAACGGCAGATATTCTCCGGCCTGGACCTGACGGTGGAATCCGGGGAGCGGCTGGTAGTGGTGGGCCGTAACGGGGCGGGAAAGACCAGTCTGCTCAGGGTTATCGCCGGGGCCGATACCGCCTTTGAGGGTTTGTACCGTTACGGTGCGGGGATTAGGGTAGGCTACTTCTCCCAGGACGCCGCGGAGACCATGAACGGCAGCCGGCGGGTTCTGGAATTTGTAGAGGCCGAGGCCCCTACCGCCCTGATCCCCCGGCTTCGGGACATGCTGGGGGCCTTTCTGTTCCGGGGTGATGATGTGTACAAGAGCCTTTCCGTTCTTTCAGGTGGGGAAAAGAGCCGTCTGGCCCTGCTGAAGATCCTCCTGGAACCGGTAAACCTCTTGATCCTGGACGAACCCACCAACCATCTGGATCTGCAATCCAAAGATATCCTGCTGGATACCCTGACCTCGTTTGGGGGAACCATTATCTTTGTGTCCCACGACCGGAATTTTATGGAGGCCCTGTCCACCAAAACCCTGGAACTTGCCATTCTGACAGAAGAGGGAGGGACCGCCGGAAAAACGGATGCCCGTTCCGGTCCGCTGCTCCGGCCCCAAAGCCGGGCCCGGCTTTTTTACGGGAACTACGGCTACTACCTGGACCGGCTGGAACGGGAAAGGCTGGAACAGAACCAAACCGGGACCCTTCCCGGCGGCTTCCGGACTCTGGAGAACAATCCGGACCCCGCGCCGGGAACCACCGGAACCCTGGGCCCCGGCCCCGTACCTGACGGGGACTTACCACAAGGCGTTAAGCAGGACCTGCAAGGTTCTGAGAAAGCCCTGCCGGCAGGTTCTAAACAAAGCTTAAAACCGGTGATTCTTATTAAAGCTTCCGAGCGGCGGGAAGCGGAAAAACAACGACAGGCCGCTATCCGGCGGCTGGAACGGCAGGAAGCAGAGATACTGGCGGCCCTGGAAACACTGGAGGCGGAAAAAGTCCGGCTGGAGGCGGAACTAAACGATCCGGCGGTTTATTCCTCCGGGGAAAAGGCCCGGTCAGTGCAGGTAAAACTCAAAACTGCGGAACACAGAATCGGCGAAAAAACCGCCGCCTGGGAAGATGCCGCAAAACGGCTGGAACAGGCCCGGAGCGGTGAATGCTCCCCCGAACAGCAGTTTTAATATTCCAATTGGAACAGCCTCATCTGAGGAATATAGACAGCATTGGAGTAGTATACGGATATGGAGAATAGGGGATTCGAACCCCTGGCCTGTAGATTGCGAACCTACCGCTCTACCAACTGAGCTAATTCCCCTGGCAGCCTGTTATGTGTGAATTTTTTCATATAGGGCGGCAAGGTCGCCCTGCACAAAAAATCATCAGTTATGGAATTGTTATACCCGTTCCGGCGGGATTTTGCAAGGGCCCTGCTGGGCCGGCGTATCCCGGCGCCAGCCCTCCCCGCATCTTTCCGGTAGTGTGTACCGGGGAAGGACATATCAGATGCCCTGGACGGATCCCGTGGCGTAGCCGGTTACGGTGGTCCCCATGTACACGGAACCGCTCTTTGCCTGGACATCCTTTCTATCGAAGTCGCAGGTTACGGTGATCTCCCCGTGGGCCCCCCGTTTAAGCGCCTCCGCGCGGGCGCCGGCCTTGGCTTCCTCTGCGGCGAAAAGCTCGGCGTCTTCTGGCTTTGTAAAAACCTGGTTCCCGGTAAAACCGAAAACCGTGTAATTCTCAATTCCGCCGGGGCCGTAGTTCGGATGGATGGTTACGGGGTAGGAGACATAGATGTTTCCTACCACCGCGCCCAGGGCATTGGCAACCTCGTAGTGTTCGGGGACAATGGCCTGTGTCCCCAGCAGTTTTGCTACATCCGCCAGAAATATACGAATGGGAGCGCCGATGCCGACCAGGGTATAATCCGTTGTGAAAGCCGTGGAAACCGGCATGTCCCGGTGCCCCCGCTTTGCGGATTCGTAGCTTTGCAGGATAAGCCATTCCGCTTCCCGGTCAACGCCGTTTTTCATGTAGTACTTATCCTGATGTTCAAGGAGTATCTTTACAACGTTGAGGTATATTTTCCGCCTGACCTCGTCGTAGACGCGGTCGCAGAGTTCTTCTACGGATATGCCCAGATTAAAGGCCGTATATTCCGCCCCCAGGCGGGCAGCTTCCACGGAATAGGCGGAGAAATCACCCCTGATGTGCATAATATCCGTCGGCGTAAGGCCGCATATCTGTACCACCCCTTCTTTGACAAGCCGGGAGACCTGAAGGTTGTATATATCCGTACCGGCAGCCTCTGCCGCGTCCCGGAGTATCCGGGGTCCCTGCTGCAGGGCATCGCAGAACCGTTTCTCCCGGTCCGTGTACCGTTCCCCATCTTTGATGTCGCGGATAAGCAGGTAGTGTTCGTGCAGGTACTTGTCGTGGGGGGTCTGGCTGTCCACCAGGTTCTGCAGTCCGGTGATAACGGAGGGGTACATGGCCCCCGCGACGCAGAGGGGGAGGACCCGGTAATCTTCCAGGAAGACTTTGGTTTCATCGTAGTGTACGGCGCTGTCGCCCCCCAGACCGAAGGTTTTGATGGAGAAACCCTGGACGAATGTCCGCCATTTACCAACGCTGATGCCTTCAGCCGCTTTAACGGGGACTGAATTTTTTACCAGGGCCATATCGGTTGTGGTCCCACCCATGTCGATGACCACGCAGTTTACCGCCTTTGAAAGCCATGTTCCTCCGGCGATACTGGCCGCCGGACCGCAGAGCAGGGTCTCTACCGGACGCAGGGCGGCGAATTCCTCCGACATAAGGGTCCCGTCACTGCGGACAATTACCACTGCGGCCTTTATGTCCCGTTCGGTCATGGATTTTTTTATGGCCAGAAGGAATTCCTGAATAACCGGGAACAGTCCGGCATTCAGAAGGGCGCCGGAGGCCCGTTGAAGGCAGTTCAGGTCCGAGAAAAGCTCATGGCCGCAGACTACCGGGATCTTGTGGATACGCTGAAACAGTTCTTTGGCCTTCTTTTCCAGGACCGCGTTGTTTTTTATGGCGTATATTTCAACGATCCCCGCACCGTCCAGATGGTTGAACTGTGACGCAACGGCATTGTTGAAAAGTTCCCAGTCGGGTTCCTGCTCAATGGCCCCCGAAAATTTAGTATAACTTTCCTGTATATACATATCTTCCGCGGGGGGAAGGCCGTATTTTCCGCCTGACTCGTTGATGACCTTTCTGTCGCCGCCCAGGAACACGAGCCGGGCCCGGCCCCCTTTGCCCTCGATGCAGGCGTTGGTCGCCAGGGTTGTGGAAAGGGCCATGATTCGCGCCGATTTGAGCAGTTCCGGGGGGAGTTTATCCAGGGCTTCCAGAATACCTACGGACAGGTCCTGCCTGGTGGTCAGGGCCTTGGATGCGCCCAGGATCTTCCGTTCCGCAAAATCGTAAATAACCGCATCGGTATAGGTACCGCCGGTGTCGATGCCAATGCCTACTCCGCTGTCCATCGGTCTACTATACCTAACCTGTCCTTAAATGCAAAGGCCCTTTTGTCAAGCGGTTGTGATACTGTATGGCGCCACCTTTGTCCGCCGTTTGGCAGGGCTTTTTTATGGTGCCCTTGTTGTGCTAGGGTACAAAACAAGATGCCTATCAAGATACCCCGGGATCTCCCGGCTTACCAGGAACTAAGTTCCGAAAACGTTTTTGTCATGACCACTGACCGCGCGGAGCATCAGGATATCAGACCCTTGCGGGTCGGTATTGTCAATCTGATGCCGACTACGGTAACAACGGAGCTCCAGCTTTTGCGGCTTCTGGGGAACAGTCCCCTGCAGGTGGATATTTTTTTTCTGCGTATGGGTAGCCACGAATCCCGGAACGCGCCGCCGGGGCACCTGGAAAAATTCTACCTGAGTACCCAGGAGATTATCTCCCTGGGACTTCGCTTTGACGGACTCATCATTACCGGCGCCCCTGTAGAGACCCTGTCCTTTGAAGAGGTGGATTACTGGAACGAACTGGCGGCGATAATTGACTACTCTGCAAGCCATGTCTGGTCTACGCTGCACATCTGCTGGGGGGCCCAGGCGGGACTTTACCGGCGTTACGGTATTGAAAAAAAACCGCTGGACCATAAGCTATTCGGTATCTTTTCCCACCGGGTACGATGCCCGAACATGCCGTTGTTCCGGGGTTTTGACGATGAATTTTTGGCCCCCCAGTCCCGGCATACCACCAGTGACCGGGAGGCGATTGCCGCTTGTCCGGCGCTGACCATTGAATCGGAAACCGGGGAAGCCGGGGTCTTTATCAGTACGGCCCGTAAAGGACGGGAGATCTACGTCTCCGGCCATCTGGAATACGATCCCCTTACCCTGGACCGGGAGTACCGCCGGGACCTGGAACGGGGGCTTCCTATCGCCCTTCCAAAAAACTACTACCCTGCCGATGATCCTCAGCGGGCCCCGGTTGTCCGCTGGCGGGCCCACGCCCACCTGTTCTTTTCCAACTGGCTTAACTGTGTGTACCAGGAGACGCCTTACAAGCTGGAGGAGATTGTCTAGCAGCCTGTTGCAACAGGCTGCTGGTTTTGAAAGCGCCCAAATTCCGATGTAAATTTACCGGTTTATTGTGCCGGGATACCGGCAGCCGGTAGTTAACGTATGCGGCGGTCCTCAGTTCATGTCCACACGGGCAGGTGGGATGATCCGGGGGAGAAACTGTGGTATAATTCAAAAACCGGTGGCCTTAAAAATTCGACATGGGGCTGTCTGTCCGGTTTTAATGAATGGGGGATAACTATGAAAGAGATCAAAGGGTCAAGAACATGGGCAAATCTGGAGGCGGCTTTTGCCGGAGAATCCCAGGCTCACATGAAGTACCAATACTACGCTTCCAAGGCGGAGAAAGAGGGGTACCAGCAGATTGGCGCGATATTCCGGGAGACTGCGGGGAACGAAAAAGAGCATGCCAAAATATGGTTCAAGCTGCTGCACGATGGTGATGTGCCGGCCACTACGGAGAATCTGAAAGACGCGGCGGGTGGGGAAAGCTACGAGTGGACCAGTATGTACGCGGATTTTGCTAAAACGGCCAGGGAGGAAGGGTTTACCGACATTGCCCTCCTTTTTGAGATGGTGGGGAAGATCGAGAAAGAACACGAGGAGCGGTACCGGAAACTTTTGGCCAACCTTGAAGGGGGGTTGGTGTTCTCCCGTGAGGGGGACCAGATCTGGCAGTGCGCTAACTGTGGTCATATCATGATTGGGAAGAAAGCCCCGGAACTCTGCCCGGTTTGTAAACATCCGCGGGCCTATTTCCAGATTAAGGCGCAAAACTACTGACGGGCGCCGGGGGACAGGGCTAGTGCAACAGGTCCTTAATTCCTGAAGCTGTGGATGGGGGCGGGGATGCGGCCGCCGCGGGCAATAAAGGCTGCGCTGGAAGCGGGGTTAACCGGCATGACCGGTGCTCCTCCTAAAAGGCCGCCGAACTCTACCCAGTCGCCGGCTTTTTTGCCGGGCGCGGGGATTACCCGGACCGCTGTGGTTTTGTTGTTTACCATGCCGATGGCCATTTCATCGGCGATGATGGCGCTAATTGTGGTAGCCGGGGTGTCGCCGGGGATGGCGATCATATCCAGTCCTACGGAGCAGACGCTGGTCATGGCCTCCAGTTTGTCCAGGCTGATGGAACCGGAGCGGACCGCGGCCACCATACCTTCATCTTCGGAGACGGGGATAAAGGCCCCGGAAAAGCCCCCCACATGGGTGGAAGCCATGACGCCGCCTTTTTTCACCATGTCGGTAAGCATGGCCAGGGCCGCGGTGGTTCCGTGGGTTCCCGCGGATTCAAGGCCCATCTCTTCGAGGATCCGGGCCTCCGAATCCCCCACCGCCGGGGTGGGAGCCAGGGAGAGGTCCAGAATGCCGAAGGGAACCCCCAACCGCCGGGCCGCCTCCATGCCCACCAGTTGGCCCATGCGGGTAATTTTAAAGGCCGTCTTTTTGATGATGTCCGCCAATTCGTCAAAGCTCGCGTCCCGGTGGTGTTCCAGGGCGGCCTTCACCACCCCCGGCCCGGAGACCCCCACATTGAGGCATGACTCCCCTTCCCCCGGACCATGAAAGGCCCCGGCCATGAAGGGATTGTCCTCCGGGGCGTTGCAGAAGACCACCAGCTTCGCGCAGCCGATGCCGTCCCTGTCCGCGGTCCTTGTTGCCGTCTCCCGGACAATCGTCCCCATCCGGCGCACCGCGTCCATGTTGATGCCGCTCCTTGAAGACGCCACATTCACGGAGGCGCAGACCCGCTCCGTGGAAGAAAGGGCCTCGGGGATCGAGGCGATGAGCCGCTCGTCCCCGGCGGAAAGGCCCTTCTGCACCAGGGCGGAAAAGCCCCCCGCGAAATCGATCCCCAGCGTTCCGGCCACCTCGTCCAGGGTCCGGGCAAAGGGGGCATAATTTTCCTCCCCGCAGGCCCCGGCGATCAGGGCCAGGGGGGTCACCGAAAGCCGTTTGTTGATGATGGGGATGCCGTACTCCACCTCGATCTCCCGGCCCGTCTTTACCAGAGGACCCGCAACCCGGAGCAGCTTTTCCCGAATGCGCCTGCGGGCCCCGGCGCCGGAGGAGGAGACGCAGTCCAGCAGGGACACCCCCAGGGTGATGGCCCTGATGTCGAGTTTGTAACGGAGGAACATGTCCACCGTTTCCTTTATTTCAAATGGCGTAAAAAGCATGTCATATCCTGTGCATGGCCGAGAAGACTTTTTCGTGCATCACGCTGATGGACACGTTCAGGGAATCCCCCAGGGCGGCAAGCTCGCGCTTGATCCCGTCCAGATCCTGGGCGCCGGAAGAAAGATCCACCATCATCATCATGACAAAGTTGCCCGACAGGATCGTCTGGTTGATATCCTCAATGTTGATGTTCCGTTCCGCCAGAAAGGCGCTGACCCTGGCGATGATGCCGACCTTGTCGGAACCCACCACAGTGATAAT
>JAITJW010000136.1 GCA_031278715.1 Treponema sp.
CGTTAAACAGAAACAGGCCGAATGGGTAAGCGGCCAGGCCGACATTGACCGTGAGTGGGACACCTATGTCGCCCAGCTTAACCGTCTGGGCCTGCAGGAACTGCTGCAGATCAAACGCAACGCCGTAAAGTAAGCTTACAGGATCCTCACTGCGACAGCGCAGGGAAAGACAATTTGGCTGCCCGGTTAACGGGCAGCCTTTTTAGAGGTGTGCCCGTAGGTGTGCCCGATTGAAGCAGGCTGTCTACAGCGGCCTTGCGGCAGAAAGTACCTGCGGGTACACTTTGACAATGACCAGGGGAATTTTGATTGTGGGCAATGATTCGCTGCTCTGCGCTGCTATTGCAGCCCAGGCCGCAAAACGGGTAGAACGTTTTGCCCAGGTTTTACTGCCCAACCGTTTTTCAGGCCAGATCAGGGGTCTTCGTCCGGACAGCCCATATACCCCCCCCGCTTCGCCTGCCGAATCCGGTTCCGCAGCTATATCCCTGACCTGGAATCCCGGAAGTCCCATATCTGCCCGTACCTTGACCCTTTCCGCAGCCCGTCAGCTTGAGCGTATTGATGAAGCCGTTCTTATTTGTAGCCCCCCTTCGTTCCGCCGTCCTGCAGCCGAACTGCAACCCCTGGATATTGAGATTCTTGTAAATGATCACATTAAAGGCTGGTTTTTTTTGGTCAGGGAACTGGCGGGAATTTTCCGGGCCCGGCGATCCGGCGTGCTTGCCCTGGTTGCCCCCGATCTGGGATCCGGCCGCGATGATCAGGCGGATCTGTTGGGCCTTCCCGCTGCCGCCGCGTTTCGGGCCTTTACCCAGGGACTGCTTGCCTCATCCGCCGCGGAGCCCTACGTTACCCTGGGCTTTTCTTCCCGGGAAACGGGGGATGACGACAACTTTGCTGCCTATATTTTCCGGCTAATCGATCAGGCAAACAAACGTAATTCAGGAAAGTGGTACAAATACGGACGTTTGGGTTTTTTCAGGTAGTATCGGGACTTTCCCTAAAGCATTGGTTTTTCGGGAAACTGATTTGAATTTATAATTTGCAGAAAATCACCCGTGGAGATATACTTTGGAGGCAGGGGCGTGAAAAACACAATCTGGTCAAGGTTCCTTCTTTTTGCAGTAATTCCCATTGTGCTGCTCCATATTGCTGGATCGGTTTTTATTGTTCAATCTGTTTTTTACGATAAAGCCAATGATGCACAGATGGAAGCCAGGAACCTTGCCCGGTTCAATGAAATCAGCTTTCAAAGGTACGTTGATATGGACAAGCTGGCGGTGCTAACCATTGCCGAAGATCTGGAAAACATCGATCCTGCACTTCCCGGCGTCCGGAATATGGGGGAACCGGACACAGCTGTGGACTATGCGTTTTCCTTGGAACAGAATATCCTGTTGTCCGGTGAAATTCTGGGGCCGCAGATGGTACCCGGCGCAACATCGGCCATATTTACGTCAAATGGCATCCTGCGTTACTGCGAAAAGGCCGATGATGTGGGGAAGTCCCTGGCTGAATTGGGCTTTGCCGATGCCGGTATGATTGAAGAGGCCCTGGGCCGGGAAGAGGCGGTCGCCCTGTCAGGCAAATACAGCCCCCTGCTGCAAACCATAGCCTTTGCCTGGTTTCAACCGGTCAGACTTACGGATTTTGACGAACTTGTTTATATATATGCCGCCATACCGGAGCGTAATGTCTGGAATGCAATGGTTCCTGTTCTAAGAACGGTCCTGTACTCCATCGGCATTTCTTTGATAATTTTTGTCTGTTTTCTTGTCTTTTTTTTCCGGCGTGTATCAAAACCCGTCCATAACCTAATCCTGGCCTGTAACGCCATATCCCGTGGAAAATTTGATACAGAAATTGCCTGGTCAGACTCTAAAGATGAAATAGGTTTCATGACTCGTTCCCTCTACCGCATGGTGGAACAGTTTAGGATACATATCACGCTGCGGGAACAAACACAGATGCTGCTGGATATGTATACCCGGTTGCAGCGGGCCCTGTACCGGTGCGGGAGCATGGAAGATGTTTTTGATGAAATAATGCCCCTTATCAGTGATTTTTTTATGGTTCGTAAGGCTACGCTGGTACTTACAGCCGGGGAAACCGGCAGAATTTTGGCATTTTTTGAGCCGGACAAAGGTATACAAAAGACGGAAGGGGAGAAATATTTGTATCACCGGCAGGTGGCCGGTCTTGTTTCCGGCAAAAAGTACCTTTCTTTTAATGCCAACGCGCTGCAGGAGCAGAAAATAGGTTTTGTCGGGGCCCATGTCAAGTCTCTCTGCATTCTTCCGTTTCTGACTGCAGATGAACTGCAGGGCTATATCATTCTGGAGGGAGATGACAAAACGGGGCCCGTAGTCCACAGTGACGCAGCCCTGCTCTTTTTATCGGAGACAATATCCTTTATGCTTACCCAGCAGGAGATAGTTGATATGCATAGTTCTGACTTACCTGTGGTTTCTGCGGATAACGGGTTCACGGAGCCGGTGCGGAAAGAGGAATTGCCGGTAATCAAAGCCGCCCGGGCCATTGAGGACCTTGATGTGGACAAGGGACTGTTTCATTCGGGGGGTGTTGAGGAACAGTACGGAGAATTGCTAAGAATATCTGCCAGGTCCTTTGCTGCAAAGGTACAAACCATGCGGTCCCTCTACACAACCGATCTTCCGGCCTTTGGTATTGAGGTTCACGGGATAAAAGGGGCGTTAAACGCCATAGGCGCCGGCAAACTTGGTGAGGAAGCCAAGGGGCTGGAATTTGCCGCCAAAGCGGGGGATGCCGGGTACTGCGTCCGGGAATACCCGATGTTTGAGAAAAAACTTATCGTCTTTACCGCGCAGCTTGAGACCATTGTCCCAAAAAAGAAAATCCCCTCCAACGGTCAGGGCAGCATCCCGGTTTTGCTTACCGGTCTTGAAAAAGCCCTGGAAGCTTCCCGTATGTTTGACGCTTCCGGGGCCGCTGAACATATTACGTTCCTGCTGGGTTATTCCTGGGAGGCTTGTACCCGGATAGAAGGAAAACCGGAACCCCCGCCGCAAACAGGGGAAACCCTGGAAAAGATTGCCGATGCCCTTGAGTACATGGACTACGACGAGGCGGAACATGACATGGGCCTTTTGCTGGAATATTTTAAGCCGGAGGATACACTACATGCGGAGAATGGAGCTTTATGAGGCATCTTTTCATAATCAATCCCAGGGCATTTTTTATTAAGGGACGGATCGATAAAATATGTCAGGAGGTACGTTCTTTTTTTGCCAATTTTCCCCATATTAAATACGACATTCATATCACCCGGTGGAAGCGGGATGCGACAGTCTTTGTTCACAGGTATGTTTCCGGTGCGGACATGATTGTGCGGGTATACGCGGTGGGGGGCATGGGTACGTTGTTTGAAGTTATCAATGGTGTGGCCGGACTGCCCAATGTGCAAGTGGCATGCTGGCCCTTCGGCATAGACAATACTTTTTTGTGGTTCTTTGGAAAAGAAAAAATGGAGCGTTTCCGCTCCCTGAAAGAATTGGTTTTTTCCGGTGTTGCTTCCTTTGATCTTATAAAATGCGGGAACAATTATAGTATCTGCGCCGGTTATATTGGGGTGGAGGCTATCGCCTCCCGGCGCGGAGACAGTATCATAGAGAATATGGATTTTTTACCCCGCTGGCTTACCCGGAGGGGAGGAATATACCTTATACTGGCCCTTTACTACTGCGTTAAAAAAGAAAATACCCAGTCCTACCGGGTTATACTTGACGGGAACCCCCTGAACGGAAGCTACCACAGTATATTGGTAGCCAACGCTCCCTATTTGGCCAGCGGCATAAACCCGGCGGCAGACGCCCGTCCCGACGATGGTGTTCTGGACGTTTACCTGATACAGCAGGTGCCGTATTTTAGACTGCCGACCCTGACATTTGATTATGCCTGCGGACGTTATACCAAATGGTCCCGTTACATATCCCATTACCGGGCCAAAAACATTAACATATCATCAGATCAGATTATGCATATTTGCATAGATGGTGAACATTTCTACGATGCCGCCGTTGATTATGAGATTATCCCCCACGCGGTAGACTTTGTCTGTCCGGGTATTGACCAGGTTATGATAGACCGGTTTGGAATTTCAACAGTATGAGCAAGTCAAATATAACCTGGCCCTGGATGACCAATTGGATTATCCAACTGATAATTGTTGCTGCAATTTTGCTCTACTCAACCATTGCACTGGTTTACTGTTTTGTATTTCTTCCCCCCGGAACGGAACGGATTGGCCGCCTGATTGCAACGGTTTTAACAGAAATCTGTTTTACCTGTACCGGCCTGTCCTATACGCACGGGCCGGATGTTAAATCCTGGTTTTTGCCGTCTCTTCCCGTACTTATTGAATTGGTGTTTGTCCTGATAATGGGATCGGATCGTATTTTTATTCTGCTTGTTATCCTTTGGGGAATTGTCAGTTTTTCTTTTCTTTTTCCCCGCGGCCTTCTGATCTACCTTGGCTTTACCAATGTTGTTTTAATACCGTTGGTATTCCTCCCCGGTTTTGATCTTATGGGACCGGATTATCCCTGGTATCAGGGTATACTGGAATTTGTTATCTATGATGTAATTGGCTTGTTTCTTTACAGTGTATCTTCTCTGATCCAGAGTCAGGTTATCAGGATTGAAATAATTAAAAACACATTTGAAACCCTGCTAAAGACTACCCCTTCGTTCCTGGTTATTGTCAATGAAAATGCCGAAGTTGATTATATCAGCGATACCTTATTAAAGATGCTTGGTATCTCCAAAGGGCAATATGCTCTTGGCCGTCCCCTTCTTGATATATTCCCTCCCGGTGAAATAAGGGTAATCCTTCAGGAAATTATGGAACGGGACGAACATGTGGCAGATGTGTTTGAGGTTGTCTTGGGCGGTAAAAAATACTGGCTTTGGATGCGTTCAACCATTCTTGAAAAAAGAAAATATTCACGGTTTTTTGAATGGATCGATGTTACCGAACTTATGGAGGCAAAGAACGAGGCGGAGTCATTGGCACGGGCCAAAAGCGATTTTTTGGCCAACATGAGCCACGAAATAAGAACACCGATGAACGCCATCGTCGGTATGACCGACCTTCTGCTCCAGAATCCCCTGGACCCTGAACAGGTAGCCAGGGCGGATACCATTAAGGGGGCGGCGTTATCTTTGCTGAACATCATCAACGATATTCTCGATTTTTCAAAAATCGACGCCCGGAAAATGGAAATTATTCCCCAGTCTTTCAGTTTTATTACGTTTATCAACGATACGGTCAACATGATCAGCCTTAAGGCCGTAACCGCAGGGCTTGCCTTTACTACCGCCATTTCAAAGGACATACCACCGTTTATAAATACCGATGAAGTCAGGCTTAAGCAATGTCTGATCAATCTTCTTACCAATGCCGTCAAATTTACTCCGAAAGGCCATATTCAGCTCCGTGTGTGGCCGGAGGTTCCCGAAGATGAAGGGCTGCGTCTCAATTTTTCCGTTATAGACACGGGGATAGGCATTGCCGGAAATAATTTGAAAGACCTGTTTACCGAATTTGAACGTTTCGATACCCACAAAAACCGGAGTATCGAGGGTACCGGTCTGGGACTTGCCATAACCAACCGGCTGGTAGAATTGATGGGCGGCAGCCTGAATGTAGAAAGCGTGTATGGTGAAGGTTCCACGTTTTCTTTTTATGTTGTCTGTAAGGGGCCACACCGGGGAAAGCTGGCCGCAGTGGATAATCCAGGACGTTTAAGGGTACTTTGCTATGAGCCTGTTTCTTATAACGCCGGAGCATTCCGGAATATGCTTGAAGATCTGGATGTTCCCGGTGAGGTATGTGAAGAAATTGGCCAGACCTGTAAATTGCTGGAAACCGGCGGTTTTACCCATGTTTTTCTTGACGGTTCCGGCAAGGATAAATTTGTGGACTATTTGGACAGCGGCAGCCCAAAATTTGTACTTCTCAAGGAAGTATCGGAAAAATACGACAGTCTTATACCAAACTCGCTGAACCGTCCTGTGCTGATAAGTACCCTGGCGGATATGCTGAATGGCAGAAAAGATTACCAGAAACGGCACGCGGAAACCCGCCGGGACATGGCCATCTCCTTTAAGGCTGTAAATACCAGGATACTGGTAGTTGATGATAACCCGGTGAATCTTGCGGTAGTGGAAGGATTGCTGAAACAGTACGGAATTACTACGGATACCGCCGATAGCGGAAAAGAGGCCATTGAAAAAATAAAACAGACTGACTATGACATTATTTTTATGGATCACATGATGCCCGGCATGGACGGGCTGGATACTACCAGGGCAATCAGGGAATTGGGCGGTCGTTTTGCCGGCATTGTTATTGTTGCGCTCTCGGCAAACGCCCTGCCCGGAGCCAGGGAACAGTTTCTGGACGCGGGTATGAACGACTTTCTTGCCAAACCCATTATTTTAAGTGAACTGCGGGTAATTCTGGAAAAATACCTGCCCGGTGAAAAAATCGTAAGGCCCTGATACAAAAATCCACTATGCAAAGAGTCCGCACATGCAACAAACTCTTAGCGGAAATACGCGGTCCCCGCCTCAAATATCCGCTGCCTTTTATTGCCGGGGATGTTGATGTGTACAAAATCACCCCGCCGCTCGGAGTGGCCCATCTTTCCCAGAACCCTGCCGTCCGGGCTGCACAAGCCTTCTATGGCAAAGTCCGATCCGTTGGGGTTGTCCGGTTCCGCCATAGTCGGATTCCCCGCCGCGTCAACATAACAGAAGGCCGCCTGTCCCTTTCTGAACAGATCCTCCCCTTCCTCCCGCCGGATCACAAGCCGGCCCTCTCCGTGACTTACCGGCACTACGTGGATCGCCCCCGGTTCTTCCAGGGCAAGCCAGGGGGAAAGTCCGGACATGACTCTGGTTCTTACCATCCGGGACACATGGCGGCCTATACGGTTAAAGCTGAGGGTGGGCATGCTTTCACCGGCGTCCATGATCTTGCCGTAGGGGACAAGCCCCAGTTTGATAAGGGCCTGGAAGCCGTTACAGATACCCAGCACAAGGCCGTCCCGCTGTTCCAGCAGTTTTGTTACTTCCCCCGCGATTGCCGGTGAGCGCAGCACATTGGCGATAAATTTCCCCGAACCGTCCGGTTCATCCCCCGCGCTGAAGCCCCCGGAAAGGGCAAGGATCTGCGCGCCGGCAAGGACCTTGACCAGTTCCGCGCTAGAGGCCGCAATATCCTCCCGGTTCCGGTTGCGGAAAATAACCAGCCTGGTCCTGGCTCCCGCTTCCCTGAAAGCCCGTTCCATGTCCCATTCACAGTTTGTTCCCGGAAACACCGGCAACACCACCAGCGGCGCCCCGCAGCGGGTTTCCACGGCGAAGTTCTTAGCCCACCGCCGGGGCGCCGCCAAGTCTCCGACAGCCGCCAGCGGGACCGGGGATTGTCCGCCTTCCCCCCTCTCCATCTCATCTGCCACAGTTGCCCCGGTGGATGTTTGGGGGTACACACGGGCCAGGGCACGCTCATAGAAGCGCCGGAGGACCATTAGGGGGACTTCCGCAATCCGGGCAGCGGAACGTATACGGAAGACCGGTTCCGCCAGCGTATAGCCCGCCACAGCCCAGCAGCCAGCCTTTTCAAGGATGGCCGCCGCCGGGCCTGAGACCGCCTTTAACAAAACCAGGACCGAACCCTGGTAGCCGGGCCCCCCGGCCAGGGGAAAGGAGGCCGCGTCCGCCTCCACTCCGGTATTGTTACCAAAGGCCATGAGGGCCAAACTTACCGCTACCCCGCCGCTTTGTACCGGATAGGAAGCCAGGGCCAGCCCGGCTTCTCCCAGTTCCCTCAAGGCCGTCATATTGGCCCGGAACGCATCCCATTCACCCCGCTCCGGGGATCCGGCCCCCGTGTCCCTGTCCGCCTTGTCCTCCGCGGTCCTGTCTCCCGCGGTCCTGTCTCCCGCGGCTCTGCTTCCCGCGGCCCCGTAACTGTCCTGCTGGGCCAACAGGATGACCGGGGCCCCTGCCGGACCGCAGAGGGCGCCGGAACGGACCAGGGCGGCGGCACAGGTGCCCGCGGCAAAGGCCACCAGGGTAGGGGGTACGGTAATGTCAATGTTAAGATCCCGGTCCCGGTAGTTGCCGGACATGGAGTCTTTCCCCCCAATGGCGCTTACCCCCAGTTCTATCTGGGCTTCCAGGGCCCCCAGCAGGGCCATGACCGGCTTGCCCCAGGTCTCCGGGTTTTCAGGCCGCTCAAAGTACTCCTGCAGGCTTAAATAGGCGTCCCGGTAGTCCCCGCCCAGGCAGGCGAACTTTGCCAAAGCCTCCCTGATAGAACCCTTTGCCCCCGCATAGGGGTTGTGGGCCAGAAGATCAGGATCGCAGCCAAAGCAGAAAAGGCTGGCGGTACGGCTCTGTTTTTCCAGAGAAGGAATCAGCGCCGCCATACCACATTCCGGGGTCCCCTGTTCTGCGCCGCCCCAGGGGAACAGTACCGAAGAAGCGCCGATAGACCCGTCAAAACGTTCCTGCAGACCCCGGCGGCTCCCGGAACGCAGGGAACCAAGCTCCCGCTCAAGGGCATCCAGCAG
>JAITJW010000026.1 GCA_031278715.1 Treponema sp.
TATGATTAGCGTCCATAGGGGTTTATATGAATGATAAGACGGAAGAAGAAGAGGTCAAAGGGGAATTTTACGATTATAGCAATGATTTTCACCTTTTATCCCGCAAAGAAAGGCGGGGATTAGTGAAGAACGCAAAACACCTTTTGAAACTTCAAAGGGAAAATGCTATGCTTGCCGATGCGGACTCTGCCCCCGCTCCGCCTAATGAAACAGCGGGTTTGGGGTAAAGGGTTTATTGCGGGTTCAATGGGGGCGTTGCCCCTGAAAAGAATATGACTTTGGAAGGTGTGAAAATGAGAAAAGCGATTTTTGGTTTAATCGGCGTAGTGCTGGTTTTCGGGTTTGTATTTGCGGGGTGTGCCACTACTCAAACACAAGGTATTTATGACGGCATCGGTGTTTGGTTAGTTAGTGAATCAAACTTTACCGCGTGGAAAAACGCCGCCAATAAAAACGGGTTCCCGACACCAACTGCTATCGGTAGTTTACCAGGCAACATTGAAACATTATCTTCTCCTTTTAGCGTCCAGTTCAAAGAACCATTTGATTATTCTGGAAAAGGGCAGGGGTGGTGGAATGAAAATCAACAGGGCACAAACTGGACGGCGCAAAGCGGCGATTATTATGTCTTGCTAATGCCAAAGTATTTCGCGTCGGGTGTAAGCGGTAAAGGCAATATGTCCTGGGACTTTGAATCGGGAAAAGCAAGCGCCGCCGGCGGTAATCTTAAAAAAATACAAGTGTCAAACACGCGTCAATCTTTTTCACTTGATGACTTTCAAAATGTAAGTGAAATAAGTTATTAACAAAAGGGTGTTTTTTGAAAGGCGGTTATTACGACCGCCTTTTTTATACTGCCTATCCAAGCTGTATAGTGTTTAGTTTCTGGTTATGTGTAATCACCAGTTTATTGTATTCAGTTCTACAGCCTGGACTACTCCGTCCTCCTTACACTTAAGGCGCGGCATATATGCCTCAAGAAACGTCTCGTATTGGCACGTGTCAAGATATCGCAAGCTCCTTATCCGCCGGTCATACAGTTTGGCGCTCTTTCCACAGACCGGGCACTCCAGCGGTACTTCCCTGCTGTCCTGCCGTATTCAATCCTGATGGTTATGTTCCGTGCCGTGTCATCCTTAAATGACCACTGTTACTACCCAAGGGGCTACACCCCTACTATGTCCTCATAAAGCTGATTTGTTGAAGTTTCCATGCCCCCATGGTACCACTTTTATCCCTTTTCCACCATATTGCCGGAAGAGTCCTTTCAATAATCATAAAGTCTAGGTCATTCCGCTCCCCAGCACAGCTGGGGACCTCAGCTATGCTGGGGAACGCGCTCCAACTTCGTTGGCGAACATTCCCACGTTGATATTGCCGCGAAAGCGGCTTCCTTACTCCGGCATAGTTTGTCGGCCCTGGTCGCGCTTCCTGTGGAAGCGATGCTTCGCAAAGCCTTTATCCGGGCCGCCAAACCCTTGAAATTGCCGTGTGGTGGCGGTCTATACAGCGAGACGTTATGTGCAATGTTGGCTAAAATTTGTAAAAATCATTGACAAAATCAAAAAAATTTTATATTATATAAAAACAGGGAGAGCATAATATGGGGTTACAATATATTGGGGTTTTAATACCTTTTGTTGGATTGTCCATTCCAATTGTGGCAATTATTTTGTCATACAAACAAAAAACTCAGAAAAACAAGATAAGAGGACTTGAATTACAAAAAGAAATATTGGACTTAGAAATTGAAAAACAGAATAGTAAAATGAAATTACTGGAAGAAGAAAATAAAAAATATGATAAAATAATAAATGAAGAAATATATGGAAAATAGAATGGAATTAGTATAAAAGTAAATATGGAGTACACCAGCGCTTCGCATAACAGTTTATTAACAATGATACAGAATTTAATCTTAGTTATTGAGGCTTTCCCAAAACTTCAGTTTTTGGGAAAGCAACCTTAGATTTGGAGGAAAAAGCGGACTTTTGGCCGCTTTTTCCAAAGCTATTCCCAAAACTAACCGAGTTTTGGGAATAGCTCTATATTCAAGTTATTTGGTTATTGATAAAAGCGGGAATGATTTAATAAACAATGAACTTAGTGCAGTATTGGATCAGGGGAAAGAAGATATTCTAATGATAGAATTCTAATAAAATATTAACCATTGTAAAAAAGCGGCACTGCACACAGCAGGGTCTGTATATGCTCCGCTCTCTTTGGTCGCTGCGGGGTTCCGGTCGGCTAGCAGCCTGCTAGCGCCCGTGGCAGTGTTTGTATTTTTTCCCGGAACCACAGGGGCAGGGATCGTTGCGGCCTACCTTTGGGTAGCTGCGGACCACCGTAACTACTTCCCCCTGGGGCCGCCCGGGGTGCTGCCCGGCGCGCTGTCCTCCCGCCATGCCGCCAAAGGCCCCCATGCTGCCGTGGGTGGCGCTGGTGCTGGCCTGGCGGGAACCGTTGTTTGGAGGGGGGGCGGGTTCCCGCTGGCCGGCGGTCTGAATATGCATCAGGTGGAGCCGTCCGGCGATCTCCTGCCGGATGTCGGCGATCATCGTTTCAAATATCTGGAAGCCTTCAACCTTGTACTCGGTCAGGGGATTCTTCTGCGCGTAGCTGCGCAGGTACACAGCCTCCCGCAGGGCTTCCATGTTTTCCAGGTGGTCCAGCCACTTGCGGTCGATGGCGGCCAGGTACTGCTCCCGGATAAACAGGTTCAAATACGGGGCTGTGATCAGGGCCTCTTTTTCTTCCAGATCTTTTTCCAGATCACGGCGGATATTCTCTTCCATGTCTTCGGGGTTTTTGGGGTCTGCCTCCTCGAACTTCAGGAGGTAGTTGAATTTTGCCCGCAGTGATTCTGCCAGTTCCTTCAGGGCTGTCGTCTGATCCCGCCGGGCGGTTTCTTTGAATTCGCCAATCATGTCCGCCACCATATCCGCGGTGGCGCTGTTAACCCGTGCTTTCAGGTTTGTGTCCGTCAGAATCGCATCCCGCTGTTCGTAGATAAATTTACGCTGCTGGTTTAACACGTCGTCGTATTCAAGCAGGTGTTTGCGGATCTCGAAATTCCGCTCCTCCACTTTTTTTTGGGCGTTTTCAATGCTGCGGTTAAGCAGGGGATGGTAAATGGGTTCCCCACCCTGCATGCCCAGTCGCGCCATGATCCCCTTGATCCGCTCCCCCCCAAACA
Source organism: Treponema sp. (assembly GCA_031278715.1). Classification (GTDB taxonomy): domain Bacteria; phylum Spirochaetota; class Spirochaetia; order Treponematales; family Breznakiellaceae; genus JAISFT01. Next base: position 3,197 of record JAITJW010000026.1, read on the forward strand.
GGCGCATCAGTTCATCGTCCATCGAAATGAAAAATTTGGATTTCCCCGGGTCCCCTTGGCGGCCGGACCGGCCGCGCAGCTGGTTGTCGATCCGGCGGCTTTCATGCCGTTCAGTCCCGATAACGTAAAGCCCCCCCAGGTTTTTTACTTCTCTGTAGTCTTTCTGCCAGTTTTCGTACTCTTCCCGGTAGGCTGCCGCGTATTCTTCGGGGCCGGCGTTGGTTCCCGCCCGCTTGCGGGCACGGTACTCCGGGTTTCCCCCCAGCTTGATGTCCGTCCCCCGGCCCGCCATATTGGTGGCAATCGTTACCGCTCCTTTGGCCCCGGCCTCGGCGATGATCAGCGCCTCCCTGGCGTGGTTCTTCGCGTTCAGCACTTCGTGGCGTACCCCCCGGCGGGTCAGCAATTGGGACAGTTTTTCGGATTTTTCGATGGAGACCGTCCCTACCAGCATAGGCTGGCCTTTCTTGTGGGCGGCGGCAATTTCGTCGCAGAGGGCGTTGTACTTTTCCTGTTCATTCAGGTACACCACATCGTCCTCGTCCTGCCGGGCCACCGGCAGGTTTGTGGGGATTACCACCACGTCGAGGTTGTATATTTTCCCGAACTCCACCGCCTCCGTATCGGCCGTCCCGGTCATCCCGGATATTTTTTCATACAGTCTGAAGTAATTTTGAAAGGTAATGGTTGCCAGGGTCCGGTTACGCTGGGCAATTTTGATCCGTTCTTTGGCTTCTATGGCCTGGTGGAGCCCGTCGGAGTAGCGGCGGCCGTGGAGGATCCGCCCCGTGAACTCGTCCACAATCTGCACCAGCCCGTCCTGAACCACATAGTCCACATCATTATGAAAAAGTTTATGGGCCCGCAGGGCCTGGGTAAAGTAATGGATAAACTCAAAATTTCCCTCATCTACAATGGCGCCCTTAATAAGCCCTCGCTTCTGCAGCACCTGTTCTATGTTGGCAAGTCCCGTGTTGCTGAACGAGACGGATTTGTTTTTTTCGTTAAGCTTGTAATCCCCAATCACTTCCTCGCCCTGGGTCTCGTCGGGGTATTCTCCGTTTTCTTTTTTCTTTACCTCCTCCAGGGAGGAAATCAGGCGGTCTACCTCGGCGAATTTATAGGTGTCGTCTTCCGCCGCGCCGGAGATGATCAGCGGGGTCCGGGCCTCATCGATCAGGATAGAGTCGATTTCGTCCACTACGCAGAAGTTGTGTCCCCGCTGGACCCTGCTCCTCAGATCCCGGCACATATTGTCCCGGAGGTAGTCAAAACCGAATTCGTTATTGGTCCCGTAAGTTACGTCCTGGCCGTAGTTTTCCTTGCGCCGTCCGTTATCCATGTCGGACAGGATCGTCCCCACCGAAAGGCCCAGGTAACTAAAGATGGGCCGCATCCAGGCGGCGTCCCGGGCTACCAGGTAGTCATTCACCGTAACTACGTGGATACCTTTGCCGGGAATGGCGTTCAGGTAAACCGCCGCCACACTTATCAGCGTTTTCCCCTCCCCGGTCTTCATCTCTACAATCTTCCCCTGGTGCAGCACAATAGAACCCAGGACCTGGACATCGTAGGGCCGCTCTCCCAGACAACGGCGGGCGGCTTCTCTGGCCAGGGCAAAGGCCTCCGGCAAAAGATCGTCCAGGCTTTCGCCGTTTTTATAGCGTTCCCGGAAGGTCGCGGTCATCACGGGGAACTCCTCCGGTTTCAGGGCAGTGGCCCAGGCTTCTCTTTCGTTCACCGCGTGAAGTATAGGCAAAAGTTTTTTCAGGTCCCGTTCGTGCTGGGACCCGAAAATGGCCTTTATGAATTTTTCTAACATATTTCTACTGTAGCCCGGATACCTTCTTGTTGACAAGAATGTACCGTCAGGACTGGACAGGGGCTTCGGGAAAAGCGATAAAGAAATTATGGTGAATTATCGTATACCCGAACCCCGGATCGCCCGGTTTGCGCCTCCGGTGTATCAGTGCCGGCGGGCACGGGGACCTTTGGTGTTGGACGGCAGCCTGGATAAGGCCTTTTGGAAAGACGCGCCCTGGACGGAACTTTTCCGGGACATTGAGGGAGAAGGGAAAGCGGCCCCCCGTTTTCAAACACGGGCAAAGGTCCTCTGGGACGACGGGGCCTTGTACATCGGCGCGGAACTGCGGGGAACCGAAATTTGGGGCCATGTTACTCAACGGGACACGGTTATCTTCCGGGATAACGACTTTGAGATCTTTATCGATCCTGATTCGGATACCCACGTCTACGCCGAATTCGAGATGAACGTCCTTAACACGGTCTGGGACCTGCTCCTGACCAAACCGTACCGGGATGGGGGCCGGCCTATCAACAGTTTTGACATTAAGGGTCTGGAAAGCGCGGTGGCGGTGGAAGGGGAGATAAACAGGCCCCGCGCGGACAACCGGCGCTGGAGTGTGGAGGTTAAAATGCCCTTTGAAAGCCTCCTGGAATGTTGCGGCCAAGGCGCCGCCTTGCCCCGGCCAGGGGACTTTTGGCGGGTGAATTTTTCCCGGGTCCAATGGCCGGTGGATATTACCGAAAATGGCTACGAGAAGCGGATAAATCCCGCTACGGGCAAACCCTGTCCCGAAGACAACTGGGTATGGGCCCCCACGGGGCTTGTCAACATCCACTACCCTGAACTGTGGGGCTTCCTGTTTTTCTGCCGGGAAGATGAGACCTTCACCATTCCCCCGGATGAGTACCTGAAGTGGGAGCTGCGCCGGGTCTACTACCGGGAACATGCGATCTTCGATGAAACCGGCGCGTTTTCCCCGGATGTTCAGGCGGACGGGATAGACATCGAGCTGAGCGGCCGCGATTTTACGCTGTCCTGTCCTTCGTCCGATGGGAAAACCCGGCTTCTCCTGCGCCGGGACGGTCTTGTGGAACGGGTATACCAGTAAGACGCCGCCCGGTATACTACCGCTCATGAGTACGGTAAAATTTTCCGCCCTTGAACTTATGGAAACGGCACCGGTGGGGTCCAGTATTATCAGGCTGGCCCTGCCCATGATGCTGGGTATGATAGCCCAGATGGTGTACAACATGACCGATACGTTTTTTATCGGCCAGACCGGAGATCCCAACATGGTGGCGGGTATCTCCCTTACGATGCCCCTTTTCATGATCTCCCAGGGCTTCGGGAACATATTTGCCGTCGGCGCCTCAAGTTATATTTCCCGCGTGCTGGGGGCCAAAAACCTTGAGGAGGCGAAACGCACCAACGCGGTTTCGTTTTATACGACGATTGTGTTCGGCCTTGTTATCACCGTTGTGCTTTTTATATTCAAAACGCCGATTTTGAAGGTTATCGGTACCAGTGATATTACGTTCCGCTACGCCGACGATTACTTTTCGATCATTTCCGCGTTTATTCTGTTCGCCATCGTGAATATCGCCCTTTCAGGCCAGATACGCAGCGAAGGGGCCACGGACAAGGCTATGAACGGCATGCTCCTGGGGATCGTCCTGAACATCGTTCTGGATCCTGTTTTTATACTCTGGTTCGGCTGGGGTGTGGCCGGCGCCGCCTGGGCAACGGTTATCGGTATTATCGCCTCGGTCATCTATTTTATCGCCCACTTCCTGTCGAAGAAGACGATGCTTTCCATAAGGCCCGCCGACTTTAAGCCCAACCGGACCATGTACGCGGAAACGCTGAAGATCGGTATCCCCGCGGCCCTGTCCCACATCGTTATGACCGCATCGGCCATATTTACCAACAGGGTGGCCGCCGCTTACGGTGATTTTGTTGTGGCCGGAAGCGGCGTTACGATGCGGGTGTCAAGTATTTGCTTTACGCTGGTCATGGCCCTGGCAATGGGGTACCAGCCTTTTGCGGGTTACAACTACGGCGCGAAGAACTTTGAGCGGCTGCGCGGCGGTCTTAAGATCACGATGATCTACACGACTGTCCTCTGCTGTTTCTTTACCGTCTTTTTTGCCTTTTTGGGGAAATCCCTTGTTTATGTGTTTATCAGGGACACGCAGACCGTTCAGGCGGGAACCAAACTTCTCCACGCGTTCCTGTGGGGGCTTCCGTTTCTGGGTATCCAGATGACATTTATGGTAACCTACCAGGCCCTGGGTAAACCTATGCTGGCTACGATTGTTACGATGGGCAGACAGTGTCTGGTGTACCTGCCCCTCCTTTTTGCCCTCAACCGTCTGTGGCAGTTCAACGGGTACATCTATTCCCAGCCCATAGCCGACATTATCACTACCGCCATAGCCGCGGCCCTCAGTTCCTTTGTGTTTAAGGAGATCCGCGAGGTCCCGATCCCTCTTGCCCAGGGCCGGCGCATATAATGTGAGCCGTGGTAGCTATCCTCCCCGGTTTAGCCCTCTTGCCCGTGTCGCGGTCGTGTGGCGTGTGTCGTGTAGACAGGGGGGCAGCGGGTGTTTATAGTATTCGCCTGACTGTATTTGTCGTAAGGAGTGTGTATGTCCCGGTTACTGAAAGTTTTGATGTTTTTCGGCGCTATTTCCGCCTTATACGGGCAGAATTCGGCGAATTCCCTGGTTCAACTGGACGAGACCGTCAAAACCCTCGGTGTCGAGGTGAACAGAAGGCTCCTCACGGAACAGGCCCGGCAGGTCGGCATAGGCCAGTGGACCTACCGGGATATGATTCCGCCCTTGGGCGACTACTGGCACGCCCAGCTTATGGAGGAACTGATCAACATTACCGGCCGTTCCTATCAGATTGTTCAAGGCCCCCAAACGGGTGTGGAATGGACTCTTTCGGGTGAAATTATCGAGGTGGGCGCTACGATACGGGTGTATACCCGCTTCATCCGGACTTCCGACAATTCAATCATGGCAATTCTCCATTCGGATTTTCAACGGGATGAGTATTTTATCGATCTTCTTTCCGCCGTCTCCCTGGGCGGGGATTCCTCGTCTTCGTCGGTTCGGGATGCCTATGAGCCCGACAGCCGGGACAACGCCCTTTCTGTAACGATAGGATCGGGAGAGGACGCGCCATATATCAACCGTACCTTGCACAACTCGGAAGATGAGGATTTTTTCCTGCTTGTGCCGGACAGGGACGGCGTACTGACAATGGAGACAAGGGGGGACATTGATACCGTTATGGAGTTCTACGAGGCAGGCACCCGTAGCCAAATTGCCGAAGATGACGATGGCGGGGACGAAAACAACGCCCACATCCGGCAGACCGTCCGCGGGGGGACCCGCTATATCGCCAAAGTAAGGGGTTATGGCAGTACTACGGGGACCTACGGGTTTCACGCCTACCTTGTCGATCAGGTCCAGTTTAGGCCCGACGAGTTTGAGGACGACAACGAGTTCGCCGTGGCCAGGGATATAAGCATCGGAACGGTGCAGGAGCACAACTTCCATTCCGGCGGCGATGTTGACTGGGTAAAGTTCCGCGTAAGCCGTGGCCGTTACACCATTCGGACACGGGGCGTCCGTTCAAGCCGCCTTGACACGTACATTGAACTGTACGATTCGGACTATAATTCCATTGATGAAGACGATGACGGGGGCGAAGACCTGGATTCCCGCTTGTCCGTCCAGCTTCAAGCCGGAACTTACTACCTGAAAGTGGAATGTCTTAATGACGAACCCGATCAGTCCTACACTATCAGGGTGGACGCCGAATAGGGGCGGTTCCGGAGCGGCCGGAGGCCCCGGAGATGGTTCCCGTTCCCGCCGGATTTTTTACGATGGGCAGTCCGCCTATGGTCAGCGGTGATCTATCGCCAGGACCAGGGCGGCCACGGCCCTGCGGTTATCGGTTTCGGCGCTAAAGACCGCGTTTTTTTCGCTGTAGTCAAGCCCGGTCAACAGATTCTTGCCCACTGCCCCTTCAAGCCGCTGGCTGACGCCGCCTTCGGCATTTTCAAAGCGGCGCATGATGGTCCGGATGTCCAGCGTTTGCTTGGCGTAAAGCACGATCAGGTACTCCGTGCCGGCTTCGGAATCCAGCATGAGGGTTTTATCACCGCCGGGCAGGTTTATCACGCTGTCGCTGTAATTGAGGAGCGGCGAAAGGCCGGCCTGGGGGAACAAGAGTACGGGGCTGAAAAAATCACCCGCTTCCATGCCCGTATCCGTTTCTGCAGACTGGGATGCGGTGAATGCGTACACGTAGGCGCTTTTACTTGAGCCGATGGTGAAGCTGAACTGGGTCCCCTTCCCCAAAACTTCGGCGCTTTGGTAAACACCGGGGGACCTGGCCGTCAGGGGCGCGGTGTTGCGCCGGGAACCCTCGGTAATCTCAAGACTCGCAAAACCGGCAAATTCCACCGTATTGGTATAGGCCGCCAGGTTTTCGACCATTTCGTAACTTTCCATGACAAAATCGACAAAAACCTTGTAGGGAATCCAGATAAAACCGCCGTTGCCCCACTTCCTGCCCCAGCTGTTAAGTACCTCAAAGGCACCGCCGTCTTTTTTATCGTCATAACCCACAACGCACATGGCGTGCCCGCCGTAATAGATGCCGGGACTCTCCAGCGGACGCCATACGCCCTTCGCCTCCAGAAAAGATTCGGGGGTGTTCATACCGATAATGACGGGTTTTCCTTCCACAAGGCTTTTCTTTACCAGCCTTGTTACCAGTGCCGGTTTGCCCCGTTCCTCCCGTGAAAACAGGGTAACATAATCGGCGATGGGGTATTTCCTGCTCCCGTTGTACGAGGAAAGCTGGACCAGGTGGAAATCAGTCGCCCGCTCAAGGTCCAGCATCTTCACGGCCCCGGAAGCTTTCATCAGGTCCAGGGCCCAGTAGATCTGGGCCCCCCGCACACATTCAGGATCGTCGGGCTGGATCCTGCGGTAGACGTACACCGGAGAGAACGCGTTCTGCGTTGTCTCCACACGGTTCATCCGGTTCAGGGCAACGGATTCCGAAATGGTACGCGCCCCGTAAGCCGAGGCCCAGGCCACGCAGGTCCTGTAATCGGCCTGGTCGCCGGGTTGCGGCGCGTATTGTTTAAGGGAAAACATTTCAGGCAGGTTCTCGTAGGCCCACGCCGTCAGGGGAGCCTTGCGCGGCAGGGCGCTGTAGGCTTCCTCGTCAAGAATAGCCCCCCGGGGGTAGCGCCCTTCCTCCTGGGAATATAAGGCGGCGGCGAAGAGAAGGGGCAGGATAAGGGCCGTAACGATACGCTTGAGAACGCTCATGCTGTTACCTCGTCCTGTTACGATAAAGTCTCTGCCCGTTAAGGATCAATCACAGCCCTGTACCCAGACTGAGTCAGGGAACTGAATCAGGAACTGAATCAGGGAAGTTGACAAGGACCGGCGGGAGGCTTAAGGTTTTTTCGTGAAACCTGTTGTTTTTGTCGTTCTGTTTTGTCTGTCCCTGGGAGCCTGTTCCCGGAGCGGCCTCAGTTCCGTTGTCCGGGAAGATCTGTTTTCCCTGGAGATTGGCCGCCTGGAAGATCAGCTTGCCCTTTACGGACTGGAGGGGGATTGGGGCCTGAGCCGGGTGGGACTTGCCATGCGGGAGGGCCTTTTTTACATATCCGACAGGAACGGCGGTAAAGTGGTCCGCTACAACTCCTATGGCGATCTCCTGTTTATGATTTACAATGATGAGTCCAACAACGCCCCCCTCAGCCTGAAAACCAACAAGGGGGAGGATTCCATCGTAACCCGCTGGGCTTTTACCTATCCGCTGCGGGAACCGGGGCAGATCGCCGTAGATTCCCGTAAACACATCTACGTGGAAGACCGGCTTCCCGTTGAGCGTTACTACTATGACGCGGGTACCAGGGCCCTGTTGGACTGCGTAGTCCTCCATTTTGACCAGGACGGCCGTTTTGTGGAGTACCTGGGCCAGGAAGGGGTAGGGGGAACTCCATTCTCCCGGATTGCCGGAATTTACACGACCGTGCAGGATGAGATCGTGGTTGTGTGCCGCCAGACTACGGGCTGGGTAGTGTACTGGTACGCTTCCGGCATCAGGAGTCCCCTGGTGATCAACCTGAAAAACAACGACATACCGGCGCCCCTGGACTGGCCTGATGTTTCCGCGTCGGTAGACGCCATCATGGCCGCCCCGGATTCCCGTGAACTCTACCTCAAGGTTGACTACTACCGGGACATTTATGACGATTCCACCGATACCCGTGTGGGAACGGAACCGGATAGTTCCCTGATCTGGGTGATGGATCTTGAAACCGGTTCCTATGTGGATTGCCTTGAAGTTCCTTTTTTGGAACAGACGGCCTTTGTAAACGGCCGCCGTGAGACCCTGTGGATGCTCTACTCTATGATGGGTATTGCCAGGGGGGGCAGGGTATTTCTCTCGTTTCCCGTTGACGAAGGCTATTCCATCCTCATCCTCCGCCGGAACGGGGAAAACAGTCTTGCCGAAAATCCTTCCAGCTCCGGCGCCGGGGTTCCCCCGGTAACGGCGGTGGAACCCTCTGCAAGCCTGGAACAGAGCCGCGGGCTTATCAACGTGGACCGGGAAGAACTCTACCTGAACAGCTTTGACCTTTCAGAAGACGGTATTATTTCCGCTATTCTGGTCAGTGATTACGAGGCGAAGCTTGTCTGGTGGCGTACCGACAGAATACTGACAGAAGGAACCCCCTCATGGCCATGAATGGACCCCGTAACCGGATAGCCATAAATCCCTGTAAGCGATCCGGTAATCCGATTCTTCCCCCGGAGTTCCGCGGGAGGGGCCGGGAGCCCCTTGCCGGCGCTTCAGCATCCCGTGCGATGGACGCGGAAGCGGCTGCGGAATGGTCTTTTCACAATTTTGCCCTTGTGGAGGCTGCAGGACGCCGTGCTGCCCAGGTTCTCGTGGACGCGTTCCCCCGTTTTTTTGGAGAATGTCCCGTCCCCACGCTAGTTCTTGCCGGTCCGGGGAACAACGCCGCCGATGCACTGGTTATCCTCCGTTCCCTGATCCTCAGTGGCTTTCTGGCGGCGGAACGGGCCCTTGTCATCATGACAAAGGACGGCGAACCGGGTGAGCGGAGCCCGCGTTCCGAGGCCTGCGCATCACTTCAAAAAATGGGGGTCCGGAGCCTTGTTTTTTCCGATTCCGCCCTGGAAACGGAGATGCGGAGTTATCCGGAAGGCCCCCTGGGGAAGGCCCGGCTTATCATAGACGGCATCGCCGGTACGGGCCTTAAAGGACCGCTCCGCGAAGACGCCGTCCTCCTGGCACGGCGGGTCCGTTACTACGCGGAGCGCCCGTTCGTTGTTTCCGTGGATCTGCCCAGCGGCCTTTCCGACGACTGGAAGCCCGGCATGCCCATCGTGGAGGCGGACGCGGTGCTTGCCATTGAGCCGGAGAAACTCTGCCTGTACAACCCCGCGGCAAGGTCCCGCTGCGGCCGTATTCTCCATGTGGGGGGTATTTTTCCCGCAGCACTGACGGAAAAGTACCGTGCGGCGGACCTGGTAAACTGGGATTATTGCCGTACCCTTATTCCCCCCTGTCCCGCCGATTCTTACAAGTACAGCCGGGGCCTCGTGGAGATCAGGGCCGGTTCCCCCGGCGCCGTTGGCGCGGCCCGGATTGCCGCCCGGGGCGCCCAGGTCTCAGGCGCCGGTCTGGTACGGCTCCTGGTCGATCCCCCCATTTACCCCATCCTGGCAGCGTCCGCTACCTCCATCATGGTCGATACCGGCCGGGAATCCCGCTTTGTTCCGGACGCCCTGCTCCTGGGGCCCGGCTGGGGAAGGGGGACCGACCGGCTGGGTTCCCTGGAAGAAGCGCTGGTCCTGGAGGAACAGGGTGTCCCGCTCGTACTGGATGCGGACGCCGTCTTCCTGGCAAAGGACAAGGTATTCCACGGGAACGCCCTTCTTACCCCCCATCCGGGGGAACTGGCGGCCTATTCAGGGATAGACCGGGAGGAACTCCTTGCCAAGCCCGTACCGGTTCTCCTTGCCCTGGCCCGGGACAAGAGGGCGGTCTTCCTGTTCAAAACCCATCTGATGATTGCCGCATCGCCTGACGGAAGACTGGCGGTACTGGACGGCATGAACCCGGCGCTTGGCACGGGGGGAAGCGGGGACCTGCTGGCGGGGTTTTGCGCCGGTATTGCGGCGCGCTGCCGGGCTTCCGGGACCGATCTCTTTGCCTGCGCCCTGGCGGGGGCAAGCCTTCTTATCCGCGCGGCCGCCGGCCCGCAGGTACGGAACCGTTTTGCCGACTCGATGGAACTTGCGGACATTGCGGCGGATCTGGCGGGCCGGGCCTGGCTTCCGGCTTACGAGGACCGGCCTGGTGACGAACGAGGAACCTGATGGACGAGAAAACAGACGAAAAAGAAACCCCCGGTCAGCCCAACGAAAGTATGCCCCTGGGCGAAAACCGCGGCGGCGGGGAAGAGCCGCTGTTTTACTATTCCCGTAACCGTCGGCTCTCAAAGGCCCCCGCCGGTGTCCGGGCCCTTTACGAAGAAAACGAAGGCCCCAAATTCAACCTAATCCGCCCCCTCTTTTCCACCAGGCCCAACGCTATCCTCTTTGGGACTATGGTAGCCCTTGTGCTTATCACCCTGGTGATAAACATTTCCGGCCTGGGGCAGGGGGCGCGGGATTATTACGGCAACCGGGTTTCGGTACACGCGGTCCGTTACGAGGGGGTCGTCGTAGTAAGCCTCAAAAAAACCCGGCAGGACGGCGGGGCGGCCTATACAGGACCCCTGGATATCGCCGTTTCCCCGCTGGAAGGCGCGGATTCGGGCGCCGAAGCGGCGGTATACCCCTACCGGCTCAATTTCAGCTCCCGGTCTCCGGAAGAGTTCAGCTTTTCCATACCCTTTGAGGGATCGCAGTTTTTAGTGCGCATTTCCCACGAAGGGGCGGGAGAAGGGGGCAGCCTTGCATTTAAGATCAAAACAAGGTAAAATTTAGATGGTTTTGTTTGTATTTCAAGGCAGGGCAGGATGATTCAGTTTTATTTTTTGTCTATTTTACTTAACGCAGCCGCGGGCTTTGTCCTTTTCACGAACAACGGGGGAGGAGGGGCAAGTACCATAGAGGCGGAAATCCGTTTTTCCTTGCAAAATGAAACCTTCAGATTGATATTAGGTATTGCCGGCGCTGTAACCGGGCTGCTTAAGCTTCTGTCCCCGGTTCAGGGGGATATTCCCGTGGTGGGAGACCTGGTCCCCGCGGCTACCGGGCTTGTAACCGGGTTCATCCTCCTCTTTGATTACTACCACGGCCGCAGTTTTTTTGAAGAGGGCGACAGCAGGATGACCCAGATCATCACGGTGAATCGCAAATGGATTGGGTTTGTGGCCATGATCGCCGCGATCCTCCATTTTATTTTTCCCCAGGTTCTGCTCCTTTAGCCCTGGCGTGTGGTTATTCCCCATGCCGGCCATCGTTTTATTCAGGATACGAACATGAAAGCCTCCGGTGTTTCCGTGGCGGGAATTGCCCGGCAGGGGGATAAGCTGTTTGTCGCCCGCCGGCTTCCCGGCGGAAGCCTGGGGAACAAGTGGGAATTCCCCGGCGGTAAGGCCGAAGAAGGGGAGACCGGGGAAGAAGCCCTGGTACGGGAATTTCAGGAAGAATTCTCTCTTGCCATACGGGTAGAGGAAGAACTGGCCCGCGCCGTGTTTACCCACAACGGCGTTAAACGGAACTTAAGGGCCTACCTGATCCGGTTTGAAACCGCCGATCCCGCGGCAGCCCTTGTTTTGAACGAGCATGAAGAATGGAAGTGGGCGTCCATTGAGGAAATAGAGCAACTGGATTTTGCCCCCTCGGATACCAAAATACTGCCCACCTTAAAATCGTACCTCAAGGCCAATCCCTAGATCCAGGCTTTGAAATCGTCCGCCTGCAACATTGCCCAAAAAATCCCAATTCCAGTTTCCGTTACCGGCGTACCTGCCGAAAGATTTCGCGTGGGGGGTGGTGGTAATATTGCGCCAGGACGCACACAAGAGGAGGCTGAATTTTTCCAGCGGGGAAAACCTGAATTCCCCTCCGGATTCCAGAATGTAACCGCCGCCCGTTTCATCGGCAAACTGGCTGTAATAGGCGGTATTTATTCGCAGGTAGTGGTTGTCCCTGCCGGAAAAAAGAATCACCGGGCCGGCGCTGCAGTAGAGGACGCCGGAAAAAAGCCGGTTCGGGAAGATCGAAATACGAAGGCCAAGGGGCAATAAAAGCCACTCCTGGGAATAGGATATTACCGCCCCGCTCATCGGAACCGCCGGATCGGAATCCGTCAGGGGCATATAAACCGGGTATGTGCCCCCCGTAGTTTTTCCGTACCGGTAATACCCGTCGTAGGCACTCCAGGAAAAATACGTATAGGAAAGACCAAAAAAGAAACGGATCGTCATAAAACCCCAGGCAGGAATACTCAACCCCGTTGCCAGATCCAGCATTATGCCCCCGTTGGTAACATTGTCGTGCCGGGAATAATTGCTCAGCTTCCCTCCGGAGGCAAGCCAGTCCCGGTCTTCCATGATGCCGGAGATTGCAGGGATGCCGAATTTCGTGGACAGGACGCCGAAAACGCCGGGTTCCCCGGTTGGGTCTTTCTGGGAGAATTCCATAGTTATCCCCGTGTACCATAGAGGTTTGATATCCCAGAGGAGCTGGCTTATCAGCCCTTCCGAATCCTCGTCCTGGTAGACCTGTTCCTCCGCCTGACCCCACAGCATACCGAATTGGGGATGTAGCGAAAGCGTATAAGAGCGGAAAGTATTTTTTAGCCGGGCAATACTGGCCTGCCCGGAATCGGCGTAGAGAGGCAAAAAAGAGGTTCCAATACTGACGAAAATACAAAAAACCGTTATCGTCTTCATTATATGAGAGTATGCTTTGCTCATTTCCGCCGTCAAGGGATTAGGCGCCTGAGAAGGGTGGGGCGCCTTGCCCTTATGGTCATTCTTTTCCTTCCCCTTTCCTGCAATAAGACCGAGGTAATACGCCTGGACCCGCCCGCCATGTCCCCCCTGTCCCGGGAAGAGATTGGATACGGCGTAATTAACGTTTCCTATACCCACATGGTGGACAAACCGGACAGCCAGGCCCTTTCCCTGGGGTACCTGCGGCGAGGTTCGGTAGTCCGGGTTCTGGAACGCCGGGCCGGCGCCGCGACCGCCGATCAGACAGCCCCTGAGTCCTGGGTGCTGGTTGAAGCCCCCCAGGGAGCGGACTCCCGGGGCTGGCTGCCGGAACTTGTCATCGACCTGTACCCCAGCGAAGCCCAGGCCCGGACCGCATCGGAGTCCTTTGCCCAATGAACGGAATTCTTCTTCTGCTTATCCCCCCACTGGCCGGGGCGGTTATCGGCTTTGTTACTAATGTACTTGCCATAAAAATGCTGTTTCGGCCCCTTAAACCCTGTTACCTGTTCGGTGTCCGTATCCCCTTTACTCCGGGCATCCTGCCCAGAGAGCGGGCCAGGCTGGCGCAGAGTATCGGCGCTATGGTGGAACGGGAACTCCTTACCCCGCAGATTCTGCGGGAACGGCTGGCCAGAACGGAACTACGGGAAAAATTCCGCCTGATCCTTTCGCGCTACACCCGGCGAATCCCGGAGATTTTTACCGCGGCCGCGGAACAGATATACCCCCAGGCCCTGAACGCCCTTATCGGATTCCTCCGCAAACCGGAGATTCACGCCAAATTGGTGGAACAGGGACGCGAAATCGTAAACAACATGGTTGACGGCCTTTCCCCCATCCAGCGGCTCCTTATTAGCTCCGGCCAATTTGACCGCGGCATCAAAGAAAACATGCCCACCATCGTCGATGATCTTATCACCAGACTGGAGCAAAAAGGCCGCCAGGACGATGTACGCGCTTCGATCATTTCCCACGCCGGCGACAGCCTTTTTACCCCCGGCTCCCTGGAAAAGACCCTGGAGAGTCTGTTGTCTAAAAACGGGGAGGCCAGACAAGAGCTTGGAGACCTGGACGACCTGCTTATGGAAAAACTGTTCCAGGCCGCCGACACCCACATCGAAACCCTCCTTGCCACCATTGACGTACAGGCTATGGTGCGGGACCGGATCAACAGCATGGACATGCTCCGGGTAGAGAGGATTATCCTGGATGTAATGGCCAACCAGTTCAAATGGATCGACATTTTCGGCGCCATTCTGGGCTTCCTTATCGGCCTTTTCCAGGCCCTGTTCGCCTGGCGAATGCGCGCTTGACAAAACAGCGGTTTTTACTTACCGTTTTCAAGTTATCATGGTGGATGTAGCTCAGCGGTAGAGTTCCAGATTGTGGATCTGGCCGTCGCCGGTTCGAACCCGGTCATCCACCCTTGGGTAAAAAAAGTATGCCCGGCGGTCTGGCAGCCTGTTGCATTGGCCAGCCATTTAGCCTTGTGGTTTTTATGGTTTTTTCGTCTGATTTAAGCGTCCGTAGCTCAACTGGATAGAGTAACAGACTTCGAATCTGTAGGTCGCCCGTTCGAGCCGGGCCGGACGCAAGCATAAGTCCGTATTTTAGTATCCCGACACGATTAAACTTGTGGATTTGGGCGCATCCCCGGCTCTGCCGGGGACCGGGCTTTCCGCTCCAATTCCTCGAACCCCTGCGGGGTTCTGCGGTATTTCCGCTTCAATCCCTTGCGCTTCGCCGTATGCCACAATTTCACGCATTGACAAAATAAGAGCGGGAAACGGGAGTTGGACCCGCGACATCCACCTTGGCAAGGTGGCGCTCTACCACTGAGCTATTCCCGCAAAAAACTTGCAACATAGAAACCGCTTCAACACCTTGATTTTGAAGCGCCTGTACCAGACAAACATACCAGTACACGTTCCGGTTCGTCAATACCCTTCTGCTGAGTTCTGGACATTCAGCCATACATCTTTGCGTGGGTTGTGCTGAGGGTTCTACTGTGAGGTTGTTATAACAGCGTAATCGTACTTCCAAAAGTTCAAGGATTTTTTCATATACCCAAATACGGACGCCGGCTGCCCGATATGGAAACAGGAAGCGCTCAATAGACTTGGCCGGACCCTTTGCCTTAAAATGGACCTCATGTACGATTTTATCACAACGGGAACGTGTTCTACGCGTGTCCGTTTCGATATCAGGAATCACAGAGTCTACGACGTTTCCTTTGAGAACGGCTGTAACGGAAACCTCAAGGCTGTGTCCGTACTGGTGGAGGGCATGGACGGAGCGGAGCTTGTCAGGAAACTCAAGGGAATCCAATGTAAAGACCGGGGGACTTCCTGCGCCGATCAGCTTGCCAGGGCGGTTGAGGAACAGCTTGGGCCCCTATGAAACTGCTGCTTCATAGCTGCTGCGCTCCCTGCTCCACGGGCTGCCTTGCGGGCTTGGAGGAGGAAGGCATAAAACCCGTCCTGTTCTGGTATAACCCCAACATCCACCCCTGGACGGAATACCGTTCACGCCGGGACTGCCTTGAGAACTTTGCACAAGGGAAGAACCTGGATCTGGTGAAAATTGATGAGTACGGACTCCGTTTGTTTTTAAGAGAAACAAACACGGCTGAGGCCGGTGGAATGGCCGGGGAAGATCCGAAGACGGGCCGTTGTAACTGCTGTTACCGGCTGCGGCTGGAAAAAACCGCCGAGTGCGCCCGGCAGGGGGCTTACGACTGTTTCAGTACCACCCTCCTTATAAGTCCTTACCAGCGGCATGAGGATATTAAAAAAACCGGGGAGGAACTTGCCGTCCGCTACGGTGTGGCCTTCTTCTACCGCGATTTCCGTCCTTTTTTCCGTGCCGGCCAAACAGACGCCCGGAAACGGGGACTCTATATGCAGAAATACTGCGGTTGTATTTTTAGTGAGGAGGAGCGTTACCGTTCATGATGAAGGCGGATCCCCGTTTCCAGCGCCTGGGCCTCCTTACCGGAGCGGACACCCTGGAAGCCCTTGCCCGGTGCAGGGTTATTGTTTTTGGTATCGGCGGTGTGGGAAGCTGGTGCGCCGAAGCCCTGGTCCGCTCCGGCATCGGGGTCCTGGATATTGTGGATTCCGATCTTGTGTGCATTACCAACATCAACCGTCAGGTCCAGGCTACGGAGTCTACGGTGGGATTACTCAAGACCGACGCGCTGCGGGAACGGCTGCTGTCGATCAACCCCGCTTGTACGGTCAGGGCCCTGGGAAAGGTTTTTTCCCGTGAGGCTGCGGAGGAATTTGACATTGGCAGGGCGGATTACGTGGTTGACGCCATTGACAGCCTTACCCACAAGCTTGACCTTATCGAAACAGCGTACAACGCGGGGGTACCGATCTTCTCCTCTATGGGGATGGCCCAAAAGCTCGATCCGGGCCGGCTTAAAACCGCGGATATCTGGGAGACATCCGGCTGTCCCCTGGCCCGGCTTGTGCGGCAGGGTTTACGGAAACGGGGCTTTGCCGGCCACTTTACCGCGGTCTACAGCGACGAACAGATCCCCCCGCGCGGGGAAATGGGGACTGCCTGCGGCTCCACCCGCTGTCTCTGTCCGGCCCGGAACAGGGACGATCCTGCAGCGCCGGTGGAATGGTGCGGTTCCAAAAAAGTGATCAACGGTTCGTCGGTCCCCGTTACCGCCGCCGCGGGGATGATCCTTGCAAGCCTTGTACTTAGGGATCTGTACCGGCGTTACGGTGAGCGGAAGGAGGCAGGGTGAGCGGCCGCCTGTTCCGCCGGGCGGGGCCGGGGGAAATCGTCAGAAAACTCTGCGCCAAGGTCATTCTGGAACGGGATCTGATCAACGAAGGGGATCGTATCCTCATCGCCGCCTCCGGGGGCAAAGATTCCACCGTCATGGCCTGGGCCCTTTCAAGTCTAAGACCGGCAATTAAAAAAAACTACCAGCTGGCGGCCCTCCACATTTCAAGCGACTTCTGTTCCTGCTGCAAGAAGTCCGTCCTGTCCGGACGCCTGGCCGAATGGGGCATCCCCTTTACCGATCTCTTTGTACCGGTTATTGGCCGGCTTAAGGAGGGGAGAAAGATGAACTGCTACTGGTGTTCCACCCAGCGGCGCACAGAATTACTGGCATACGCTGTGGGGAACGGCTTTAATAAAATTGCGCTGGGGCATCACCTGGATGACATTATCGAAACATTTTTCATGAACCTCTGCGCCAAGGGGGAGCTTTCCACGATGCCTGTCCGCCTTTCGTACCGGAAATATCCGGTAGAACTGATCCGGCCCCTGGCCTACCTGGAGGAACGGCAGATCATCGACTGCGCCGCGGAGCAGAATATTCTTAAAGCATCTTGTACCTGCCCTTTTGGGATCAACTCAAAACGCCGGGACATGCGCAAGCGTATCGCGGAGCTGACCGGCGCCTCCGGAGCGGTCAAACGGCGCATACTGCGGGCCCTGGGCTGCGGGTCGCAGGATCTTTTGACGGACTGATCCGCCAGTGCAACAGACTACTAGGGCAGCGTGTTACCCGCCGCTGTAAATATCGGCGTGATCAAAAAAACAGGCTCCCATGCTGGTATACTCTGCTGGTATATGTTGAACGGTGTATCCGGTACAGGAGGATTGAAAAGCATTGGCCCATGACAGAGAAGGCCCTGTATGTTAGGATAAAGGTGTACTATGACGGGGTTGGCAAGAGTGGCCGGTATGCCGGCGCAGGTTGTTTGGTTAAGAGGTTTTTTGAACCGGCGTTTGCGGCTCTGTCTGTGCCGCTGTACCGGTTCAATTTTTTATAATTTTTTCTTCTGTCAGTACCGGGCCGACCTGGCCCGGCGTTTTAATATGGCGGGGCAGATACCTGTTTCTCCGGTGGATCACGAGCTGGACGGTCTTATCCCCTTCAGTCCCGGCTGGGTCAACATATACCTGGACTTTGTGGGTTTATGGATACGGATGCTTGGGTTCCTGCTGGAACGATTCGGTACACGGGCCCTGAATATGGTGGCGGAGTTTCTGGACACTATGGGCGAACTGTACCGCTTTGCCGGAACGGTCTACCAAAAGAACCTTTCCACCACTGCCCGGCCTTTTTACATCAAGCGCCTCCGTTTCTTCCTGATACACCTGTTCGATCCCCATCTGATGTGTGTCCCCAGCCTTCACGTCATGGTGGTGATCTTGACCTATACCCGTTTCAGGTACTTCCTGGCGGAGCTGGAGACGGGGGAGGATACGGACTGTCTCCGGTGCTTTGAGGAGTGTCAGCGGAGGGCCCTGGACATTACGGAGGCGATTCTCTACGTCAAACAGCACAGCGTGAACTGTGTGGCCGCGGCCATGTACGCCATGACTTGTTTTGACCGGGCGCAATTCCCCCCGGAAGAGGCGGAAGATTTTGTATCCCGGCTTTTTAACGGGGAAAGCGACCACACGGCTGCCCTGCCCCGGATTAGCGGGGAAGCGGTGGAGATGATCCGGGGGCATATCCTCAGTCTCTACCGGCAGTTCCTTTCACAGGGGCAGGGGGGGGATGGAACGGAGGGCTGGGAAAAACCTCTGCTGGAATTTCTGAAGAAGCCATATTAAAGCAGTCCCAGGCGTATTTTTTCGGCGATGATCCGGGCTGCAGCTTCCTCAAGGCGCCGGCGGCTCAGGGTTCCCCTTCCCAGGGCGTCAAGGATGGCCGCACGGAGTTTCCGCAGCCCGGAAGGCCAGGCCATGACCATGTCCGCCCCCGCGGCCAGGGAAAGAACCGCCGCTTCTTCGGGGTCTGTCATGAAGGCGGAAGCGCCCATCGAAAAATCATCGGCAAGGACGATACCCTTAAAACCCAGTTCCCCCCGCAGCCATTGGCCGATGATCGCCGGGGAAAGGCTGGCGATACGCTCTGAGTCCCAGGCGGGGACCAGCGCGTGGGAGACCATGATCCCCGTAATGTGGGGGGTCCCGCCGCTGATAAGGGCGGCAAAGGGCTGTACCGCCTGGGCAAGTTCTTCCCGGCTTCCCGGCAAAACCGAAAGGTCCCGGTGGGGGTCCGCGCCGGAATGACCGGGAAAGTGCTTTACTACACAGCCCAGCCCGGCCTGTTCCATGCCCCGGATATAGGCTGCCGCGGCCGCAGCAGTGAAAGCGACATCGGAACCGAAACTGCGATCCTCCAGGAACAGGCGGTTGTCATCGTTCAGCGGTTCAGCCACCGGGGCCAAGCTCAGCGTAAGCCCCAGGTCCCGAATTTCCGTACCCGATTCGCAGGCCGCCTCTTCCAGTGCCGCCAGAGCCGCCCGGTTCCCCTCCCTTTGCGCCCGTTCCTCCCAGGCGGCTGCGGCGGGAAGGCGGCTAATGCCCGGCCCGAAACGGTGTACCTGCCCCCCTTCGTGATCGGCAGCGATAAAGGGCGGAATAGCGGTGCCGCCGGTCCCGGTCCCGGCCCCGATCCCGGCCCCGGCGGTCTTTGCGCCAATAGCGGCGGCCACAATGTCCCGGCACTCGTCAATAAAGCTGCGGGCCTTGTCAGGGGTGGTGTCCAGGTTGTATTTGAACAGCATAATGGCTCCGGGGGGACAGTCCGCCAGAATCCGCCTCATGTCCGGGTCCAGGCCGGACTTCCCGTCCACGCCGCTCATGATCACCTGGGAGGCAAGGGTGGAATCGTCAAGAGAGGCGGCAATACGGGCGGCTTCCCGGAGGGCCGGCCCGGACTCAGCCGGTTCCGTCTCCAGTCCTGCAAGTCCGGCGGCAGCAAGCGCGTACAGGCAAACGAATATTTTTTTCATTTGTTGTATTATAACGGTTATGTCCCTTAACTGGAAAGAAATTGACTGCGTCCTCTCCGAACTGGAACTGGAGGGCTGCCGGATTCAAAAAGTCCTGCAGAGCGCCTTTGACGTGATTGCACTGCACGTCTACGGCAGGAACCGCGGCAAAACGGTGCTTATCTCGCTAAGTTCCGGGGCCTGCCGGATCCACGAAACCTTCCGGGCCGTTCCCAAGAGCGACAAGCCGCTGCGCTTTGCCGAATTCCTCAACTCCCGGATCGCTAACGGACGGATCGAGGAGGCGGTTCAACTGGGAGATAACCGGATTGTACGGCTTGGAGTACGCCGGGAGACAAACCTCTACCGTCTCTATATCCGGCTCTGGTCCAACGCGGCCAACGTCATTGTTACCGACGAGGGGGGAACGATCCTGGACGCCATGCGGCGGCTCCCCAGGCGGGGGGAACAGACCGGCGGCCATTACGCGCCGGAAGAAACCCTGGACCAGCGGGAAGCCGGGAACCGGGAATTTACTATCCGGGACTTTCCCCCGGCGCCGGGGGAGAATGGGCAGCACCGGTCGTTTAACGAGCGCATCGACAATTTTTACGCCGGGCAGGGGGGAAACCTCTCCCTGGAATCCCTGCGGGAACAGGTAAGGCGGAACTGGGAAGACAAAATTGGCCGCCTTTCGGCCTCCCTTGAAAAACTAAGGGTCAAAGAGGCGGACTTTGCCTCCGCGGAAAACCTTAAACAATACGGGGACATTATTCTGGCCAATCTGGACCGCATTGCGCCGGGGGACACCTGGCTGGAGGCGGAGAATTTCTACAATGGCGAGCAGGTCCGTATCCGGCTGGAGGAGGGCAAAGACGGTCCCGGACAGGCGGAACACTACTACGGGCAGTACCGCAAGGCAAAGCGGGGGCTGGAGGATGTTCGGGGGGAAATTGAGCGGGGGGAGGCGGAACTTCACAGGCTTGAGGAGACTATGAACGCCCTTCTTTTGCAGACCAACCCCCTGGTTTTGCAGAAGATCATAAAGACCGGCGGCGTAAAGTCCACCCCCGCGCTTTGGGCCGATCAAAAACGACCCGGACTTTCGTTCAGGCGGAACGACTGGCTTATTATTGTGGGCAGGGACGCGGCGGAAAACGACGCCCTGCTCCGCCGCTATGTGAAGGGGAACGATCTTTGGCTCCACGCCAGGGATTACCCCGGTTCCTATGTATTCATAAAATACCGGGCAGGCAAGACCGTACCTCTGGACATACTCCTTGACGCCGGCAACCTGGCAATCTTCTATTCCAAAGGCAGAAACAACGGCGAAGGGGACCTGTTCTATACGCCGGTAAAGTACCTAAGGCGGGCAAAAGGCAGCCCCAAGGGGACGGTAATCCCAACGCAGGAGAAGAACCTCCAGGTGAAGGTAGAAAGCGCAAGGCTCAGGGAACTGGAAGCCTGCAAAATCGAAAAATAAGCCCCCCGCAGCCTGCCTGCCCCCTGTTCAGGTACAAACCCCGTCCACAGGGATACAGGCCGCGCGTATCCGGAAGCGGAATCCGTGCAGGGCTTGCTAGCAGCCTGTTGCACTTGTAAGTTTTAGGCGCGAAGCGCAACAAACTGCTAGGTTGACAGCGCCGCTACCGCAGCGCCGAACAGGGACGCCTGTTCCACAGGGGCTATCGCGTAAGAGCGGGGCCTGCCTCTGTTCATCATAACATGAAGCCAGGATTCCAGGGCAGCCCGCATACCTTTGTAGATCAGGTATGTGGTTCCCTCCACGGCGATACGGATAGGGACAAAGGGGTCATAGCCTGAACCGGCTTTCCCCGCAGCGCCGGCGACTGCCGCTGCTGCAAGGAGGGCGCCCCGTTCAGTGACGATAGACGTGAGGTAGACGAAGCTCGCCAGGGCGTCCCGTTCATCGATGCCGAAAAGGGAACCTACAGGGCCTTGCATAGCCAGGGGCTCGTGCATGAAGGCGTTAAGGTCCTTGGTCTGGAGCGTAGGCCAGGCCAGGAATTCATCGGACTTCCGGAACTTGAGGACCCCGTCTTTTACCGCCTGCTTGAGGATGTGGAACGTAAGGGGACCCAGGTAGGCGCCTGCAGAGGCCTTTTCCAGGGTATAAACTCCGGGAGTCTTGGTAGTAGCGTCGTACTCTTTGTCCAGGGAACCCATGTAACGGTGGGCGAAATTACCGGATTCGCAGACGACAATCTGGGGGTTCTCAGGGGAATCAAAGCCGATTTTAGGGATACTCCGTTCAGGGTACGCGGTGTTAAAACCGGTCCCAAGAATAAAGCCCACCATAGGCCCGCCGGGAACGCCGTAACGGTCTTCGCCCCTCAGCAGGCCGCCCTGGGCCGGGAGTTCCGCAAGGCCCGAAAGAAGGGTGGCTACCGTATCGTTAAGGAGCACAATGCGGCCCGGAACCCTGACCTTTCTCTTTTCAAGGGCCTCCCGAAGCCCCTGGCCTATGGCTTTGCCGATAACATCAGGGGCGTCCACTTCCTTGCTGAAACCCAGGAGTATGCCGTCAGCGTCTTCGGTAATTTTCATGGGATACGAAAAACAGAACCCTAT
>JAITJW010000045.1 GCA_031278715.1 Treponema sp.
AGTCCGGTTACGATCAACGTGATGCAGGTACGTTACCGCTTCCACGGATCGGGGAACGTGTACAACAGCTTCTATTCCCAGCTGGAACGGGACACCAACGTGTTTGTGAACTGGGAAACCCGCTACACCACGGATTTTAACGAGCAGCGGGGCCTGATGCTGGCCTCTGGCGATCTGCCCGAGAATCTCTGGGGTTCCACCGGCTGGTCTAAAGAGATCATCGAACAGAACAAGGCCCAGTTCCTGCCGCTTGACGACCTGATCGACAAGTACATGCCGAACCTCAAGGCCCTTATGGCCCAGGATCCGTCGATTAAACGGACCATTACCTATTCGGATGGGAAGATCTACAGCTTCCCCGGTAAGCTCCCCCTGCGGCCCCTGGCCGGTACGGGGATCTTTATCAACAAGACCTGGCTTGACAAGCTGGGCCTTGGCATACCCCAGACCACCGCGGAGCTGGCCACTGTACTGAAGGCTTTTAAGACTCAGGACCCCAACGGCAACGGCATAGCCGATGAGATTCCCTGGTACACCATCTGGGGCATCCCCACAGATTTCAAATACGAGCTTACCAGCCCCTACGGCGCCTGGACCGACTGGCTTGTAGATAACGGCAAGGCGTTCCACGTCGCGACAACCGATCAGTTCCGCCAGGGCCTTGAATGGGTCATCGACCTCTACAAAGCCGGGGTGTTCCCCACCGAGTACTTCACGATGAGCGCCGACCAGTTCTACGCCACCGGATCGGACACCAGCGTCCAGCGGTTCGGCTTCCTCTACGACTGGGTTGCCGACGCCACCATCGGCCAAAACTCCAAGGACTTTGTCGCCATGTCCCCGGTACAGGCGCCTGACGGCAAACGCTACGCCGCCCCGCTTAACGAGGGAGTTAAGGCCACTGAGTTCATGATCACCGCCAAGTGCAAGAACCCCGAAGTAGTGGCCCGCTGGGTGGACCAGTTCTACACGCTCGACGCCACCTTCCAGAAGACATTCGGTCCTTTTAACGTTACGACCAGGAAAGAGGCGGACGGTACCTACGTGGAGCTTCCCCTGCAGGAGACTTCCTCCATGTACAACAGCATTGGCGGACTTGACGCCCGCAAGTGGATAGTGGGTTCAGGCGACTGCGGCCCCGGTTACTGGATCGACGGGACACCAACCAAGTCCGACGATCCCAAGATCAACCTGGACCCGCTCTACACGCCCTACCTGGACCCGCGGGCCCAGCCACCGGCCAATTTGATGAGTCTTAGCGCCGAACTGACGGCGGAACTGGCGGCCCTTGATGTTCCGATAAAGAACTACATCATCTCCACCACATCAGAGTGGATCGACAGGGGCGCCATTACCAACTGGGACGGCTACGTCGCGCAGCTTAAGGCGATGGGCGCTGACCGCTATATCGCTATCCGGCAGGCGCAGTACGATTCCGCAACAAAGTAACGCAATCGAGGCTGTTCCAAAATTGAAGTTTTGGAACAGCTTCAATCACTAAAAAATCCGGGCGGCCCGCAGGCCGCCCTTTTTGTTACCCGGACGGGAAACAGGGGACTTTGATCCCGGCAAGTTCAGCGTGAGTAGGACACTCATTACCCCTTATCTTCCTGGCACGCCTGGTATACTTCAACACGGGAAAGGATCCCTGCAGGCCGTATACGGTATGCTTCGGTCCATTCATCCCCGGTGGTACGGTAGGAATCCGGCCCATACCAGTTATATTCATCGTTGGCGTTATGCAGGGGGCCAAACCCGTTAAAACGGCTGCCAAAAGAACATATCTCAAGTTTGTGGATCCCCCTGCCAAGTCCTTCAACCTGCAGCTGATGGGGGGAAAAGGCGATTAGCCCCCGGGCTATGCCGTCTACGCTTACTTCAAGTACCGGTGCAGAAAAATGGGGAACCACAATACGTACCGATCCCGGAGAGTCAAGGGTAAAGCTCATCTGGTAGATGATATTTCCGGTATAAAAGGGCAGGTGCTGATAGGTAGTATCCCCAAAGCCGCTTAGTGCCGGGGGAGCGACGATCCGGGGCCTGCCCCCTATATCGACCCCGAAATCCCCCAGCACATGCAGCGCCTCCAGGTTACTTTTCCGTCCGAATGGCATTTCGATCTCCAGCCGATTAAGTCCCTGCCGGAACGGGGGCAGGGGGAGTTTACGGATAAAACTATCTGTATAATACCCCGCATCACCCTGAGTCGTTTCTCCGTTCAGCCTTACCCGTGCTTCTTCCGGACGTTCAATGCCCAAAAAACAGCCTTCCAGGGCAATGTCGGACTCAAAATCGTAGCACAGGAGGATACGGTGCTTCGGTGTTTCGTCCGGTATACGCCAGGGCTGGGTCGCTGCGTCCTGACGGCGGGGAAAGCCAAGGGTAGCCCGAAGCTGATTATCCAGCCGCAGTATTTCCGTCCGGGGACCTATCTCCCCACCGTCCAGGGAACACCGGGCGTAATCCAGTATCAGGTCGTTTGGTTCGGACAAACGGCAGGCCTGCGGCGCTTCAATAATCAGCGGCGCTCTGTCCGGCAGGGCGGGCTGGACCCAAACCGTCGCCGGGGGATCGCCGTTTCCTTTCTCTTTGGGGGGTTCCGTTTTGGGAGTCTCCTGCTTGAGAGTCTCCGTTTTGGGAGTTTCCAGCCGGAACAGGACGCTGTCCTCGGCGTAGAGGTTCAGCGCGGCCCAGGTATCTTCCCCCCGGTACTCCGCCGCCACCGGATATATTCCGCCGCTCATGGTATTGTACAGCGTCAACTGCCAGCGCCCCTTGATCCGCAGTGTGTACTGTTCCGGTGAGCCGTTACGGTTACGGCGGCGGTTTACATGGCACAGGAACAGCCACCGCTCATCACCGTCCCGGCGCATCTGGTAGAAAAGGTTGTCCGCAGCTTGGCCCTCCGGCAGGGGTTTACCCATAACCAGGGCCCTGGTCTTGCCGTACCGTACTTCAATATCCCGGTAAGGGCTAAGAGCGTTCAGGATGGCGTCACGGGAATAGGCGCAGGTAAAGGACTTTTCCGCCAGGTCCCGTGCCCGGCCGGAGGGTTCCGCATCCGCCAGATCCGCAATCTCCCCGGCAAAAATCAGGCAGCCCCCTGCCGCCCGGAAGGCTTCAAGCCGTTCCAGGGTGGAATGGCGAAGGGTACGGCAGCGGGGGACCAGAATGACGGAATAGGCCATGTGGCCTACCCGGAGGGCTGCATCGGCCCTTTCGCAGAGCCCCGGTAAAAGGGATTCGCTGATAAAATCAAAATCAATAAGGCCGTAGAGAAGCCAGTGGAGGAGGTTTTCAAAATCCTCATCCTGCCGGGCACGGGTGTCCCGTGTTTGATCGTTGGGCCCGAAGCTTAACCAAAACGACTCAATGGGATGGATAATCGCCAGCCGGCGCAGGGGGTTCCCCCTGGTCAGGGCCGTATTCAGACGGGCAAAATGGTTTTCAATCAGGGGATATTTTTCCCACCAGGGGGACTGGTAGAAGATGGAGGCGGGCCAGTCCCGTTTTGCCTCCCCTTCCATGGACATGAAGGAAAGGTGCGGGCAGCGGATGCTAATTCCCAGAGCCGCCTGCCAATCCCCCTGGAGCTTGTAGCCCTTAAAATCAAAATCCCATTGGGTAACCCCGTAGAGTTCGCTCATCGTTCCTTCCCGGCCGTACTGGGCGCTGACGCTCGACGCCTGTTTTGCCGTAGAAAGCTCTTTGTCGTCTATCAGAATATCAATACCCGGAAGCTGGAAAGCCCGGTAACACCGCATGGCTTCCCCAAGCCGCAGGGTTTGCTGGTACAGGGTCCGTTCGGAAAGGAAGTGTCCGGTCAGGGCGATGTGGTGGTTTTCACACCAGGCCCCCAGCGTGTCGGTAAAGGCGGAGACAAACCGCTCTGCCACATGGTCGTGGTAACGCCAGCGGTGGACGCTTGGCTTTCCGCCGGGCAGTTCCCACAACAGCTCAGGCAGAATATCCAGCATATCATAACCAAAAGCCGCCCGGAACGTTTCGTTAAAATCATCCGTGAAGGGCAGGGTAGCTTCCCCGGTACTTTCCGCAAAGGGGAGGGTCATCCTGCCCCTGATGTTTGGTTCATCGGTAAAAATAGCGGGGACACTTTTGCCGAATTCACCGCCCAGAACCCGGTAGTAGGCTTCATGGGTAAGGCTTATAAAGCGTTCTACCGCCCGGCGGTTCATGGTATCAAGGTAGGTCTGATCGTTAAACCAGGGGCTTTCCTGTTCCAATTCCACCGCAGCATGCCAGAGCCGTCCCCGCGCCGCCTTTTCTTTCCGTTCCGTCCGGCGGTAAAAAGTCAGGTATCCCCCCTCAAGTTCTGTCTCATAGGAGGCGATGTAGTAGCCCCGTGGTTTGGCCCCTGCCGCAATCTCCCGGTTAAAATCCTCCCTGGTCTTGCAAAAATCAGGATGTAGCGAGGAACTCAAGCGCAAATACCGGGCCCGGGTAGTAATATCCCCGGTAACCATGCCCCCCGCCGCCCCGGAAGGGTACCGGTCCTCGTCGTAGAGCCAGCAAAGCATCTGGTTTTTGACGGCAAAATCGTCGGCCAGCTTTACCATACGCAGAAACTCTTCGCCCATATAAGCCGTTTCCAGCCCCGTGCGGGGGTGAATATGAAAACCGCCAAACCCCATACGCCGGAAGATCTCCGCCTGGCCGGTAACCAATTCGCCGCTTATACGGGTGTTCCATGACCAGAACGGGGCCCCGCGGTACTCCGCTCCGGGGTTTTGAAAAAGCTCATCCGGCAGGGAAGGAAATCTGTTTTTTGGATACAACATGTAAATGCCTCCGTTTTTTGCATAAGGAAAAGTTCCTGTTCTACTTTGTCCCGGTAAACATGGCCGATGTCAATGCTTCCGCCGCATGGTTCTGCTCCGGTTATCCGGGGGGATCTTCTTATATACCGATGTACCAAGCCCGGCCCGGATCTTTGCCTTTTCCGGGCTTTCGTTCATAATAGTCGTATGGATAGAGACCTTATTGTTGAGCGGGCGCAAGACTATACCGCCAGGGAACGGGATTCGGCGTTCCGCAGGGAAGTGGAAGAACTTTTGGCCGATTCCTCCCGTGAAGATGAGCGGGGCCGGGCGGCCCTTGAGGAACTGGAAGACAGATTTTACCGGAATCTGGAATTTGGAACCGGGGGACTGCGGGGCCTTATCGGCGGGGGCTATAACCGTATGAATACCCTGGTGGTAAAAAGCGCCACCCAGGGCCTTGCCACCTACCTGATCAAAACATTTCCCCACAAGGCCCGGTCCGGGGCCCTTTCCGCGGTACTGGCCTACGACAGCCGCCATTACTCGGCGGAATTTGCGGAAGCCGCCGCGTTGATCTTCGCCGCCAACGGGATCAGGGCCTACCTGTTCTCCGGCATGCGTCCCACCCCGGAACTCTCCTTTGCCATCCGCAGCCTGAGCTGCGATACCGGCGCGGTGGTAACGGCAAGTCACAACCCCCCCAAATATAATGGATACAAGGCCTATTGGAACGACGGTTCCCAGGTTATCCCCCCCCACGACGTGGGGATCATCGAAGAAGTCAACAGGGTAAGCCGGATCAAGGAGATGGACCGGGAGGAGGCCCTGGACAAGGGGCTGCTTAAGATCATCGACAGGGAAGTGGACGAACCCTACCAGGCTATGGTAAAGGCCGCCCTGTTCCGGCCCCGGCTTATCAGGGAAAGGGCCGCGGAGGTAACGATCGTTTACACTCCGCTGCACGGTACCGGGGCCATGCATGTGGAAAAGGTACTGGGGGATCTGGGCCTTAAGGTAATTACCGTGCCGGAGCAGCGGGAGGGCAACGGGGATTTCCCCACGGTGGAATTCCCCAACCCGGAGGAAGCGCCGGCGCTTAAAATGGCTATCGATCTTGGCAAGGCCGAAAAAGCCGACGTGATCATGGCCACAGACCCGGATGCCGACCGTTTCGGCATCGCGGTTCCCAGCAGGGGAAAGCCCAGGGGCGAGGATTACACCCTTATTACG
The DNA here is from genome assembly GCA_031278715.1 of Treponema sp. GTDB lineage: Bacteria > Spirochaetota > Spirochaetia > Treponematales > Breznakiellaceae > JAISFT01. The sequence goes on from JAITJW010000045.1 coordinate 6,012, forward strand.
GGAAATCAGATGGGCGTACTCCTGGCGGACTACATCTTCCTCTCCCTCAAGGAACTGGGGAGCTTTCCGGCAAACGCGGCTATGGTAAACTCCATTGTTACCACCGGCATGCAGGCACGGGTGGCCGCTTCCTACGGCGCGGAATGTCTTGAGTGTCTTACGGGCTTCAAATGGATCGCAGACCTTATGCGCCGCTGCGATACGGGGGAACTTGATAAAAAAATTGTCTTCGGTACGGAGGAAAGCTACGGCTACCTGGTGGAAAACGATGTCCGCGACAAGGACGGGATTTCTGCGGCGGCGCTGACCGCGGAGATGACCCTGTATTGGCGTAGTAAAGGCAAGAGCCTTCTTGAACGGCTGGAAGAACTCTACATCCGTGACGGTTACTGGCAGGAGCTGGGCATATCCAAGTACTTCCAGGGGCCGGAGGGACCGGCTATCATGGCGGGCATCATGGAGGAGTACCGGTCCAGGCCCCCCATGCTCCTGGGAGGTATCGCCGTGGAAAAAGTCCGGGATATCAAAGCCGGCCTTTGGCTTTACCCCCAGGCCGGGGGTGAGGCCCGGAAGGGGGAGACCCTTGACCTGCCCCCAAGCGACGTGCTGCAGTTCTACCTGAAAGACGGCACGGTTGTAAGCGCCCGGCCCAGCGGTACGGAGCCGAAGATCAAATTCTACGCCACCTGCTGCGCCCCCGTAGAGGCCGACGGCCTTCCGGCCGCCAGGGCGGAAGCCGCCCGCAAGCTTGAGGCCATCAACCGGGACATCAGGGCGGTGATTGACCGCTAAAGCGCAACAGGCTGCTGGCAGTTTGCTGCGCTTCACGCATACAACAGGCTGCTGGCAGTTTGTTGCACTTCGCGCATGGCTGCTAGGCTTTGCCCGCGCTGCCCAGCACGTTCTGGTTCTTGTGGGCGTAGAGTTTTTTCAGCTCGTCGCGGGCGGGGCCCAGGTACTTGCGGGGGTCAAACTCATCGGGTTTTTCGGCAAAAACCTTGCGGATCATCGCGGTCATGGCAAGGCGGCCGTCGGAATCGATGTTGATCTTGCAGACCGCGCTTTTGGCGGCCCGGCGGAGCTGATCTTCGGGGATACCTACCGAATCGCTGAGTTTGCCGCCGAATTTCTCGATGATCTGCACATACTCGATGGGCACGGAGGAAGAACCGTGGAGTACAATGGGGAAACCAGGTATCTTCTTTTCGATTTCTTCCAGAATGTCGAAACGGAGCGGGGGCGGGATCAGGATTCCGTTGGCATCCCGTGTGCATTGTTCAGGCTTGAATTTGGCCCGGCCGTGGCTGGTTCCGATGGAGATGGCCAGCGAATCCACCTTGGTCTTGTTCACAAAGTCGATAACCTCGGAGGGCTGGGTGTAGTGGCTCTTTTCGGCGGAAACATCGTCTTCCACCCCCGCCAGGACCCCCAGTTCACCTTCCACGGTTACGTAGTCCTTCTGGGAATGGGCGTGTTCGCAAACTTTTCTGGTCAGGGCTACGTTTTCATCGTAGGGAAGGTGGGACCCGTCGATCATGACCGATGAAAAACCGGTTTCAATACAGTCCTTGCACAGTTCAAAGCTGTCCCCGTGATCCAGGTGCAGGACGACGGGAATGTCGTAACCCAATTCGTGGGCGTACTCCACCGCCCCCTTGGCCATATTTTTCAACAGATTCTGATTGGCATACTTCCGGGCCCCCGCCGAAACCTGGAGGATCACCGGAGATTTGGTTTCCACGCAGGCCTGAATGATGGCCTGAAGCTGCTCCAGGTTGTTAAAATTGTAAGCCGGAATAGCGTAGCCGCCCGAAATTGCCTTCTCAAACAGGGCTTTGGTATTCACCAGGCCCAATTCTCTATAACTGGTCATTGAACACTCCTTGCATAGGGTAATCTTACATAAGATTAAGCCAAGGGCGGGGCTTGGTCAATTGAGACTATCCTGATACGGCCGATTGACCAAAAACACCAGGCTGGACATACTTATTTTTACAGGGGGTCTTATGGGCCAGGCAGCGTACAATCCGACGTTTGAATCGTTGAGGAATTTCACGTGTCCCGAATGGTTTAAGGACGCGAAACTCGGTTTTTGGAGCCATTGGGGCCCGCAAAGCGTGCCGATGTTTGGCGACTGGTACGCCAGAAACATGTACATCGAAGGATCGGACCAATACCGCTACCATATCCGCCATTACGGGCATCCGTCAAAATTCGGCTATAAGGATCTGGTTACGCAGTGGAAGGCAGAACATTTCGATCCCGATGCGCTGATGAACCTCTACCACAAGGCGGGGGCGCGCTACTTTATTGCCCAGGCCATGCACCACGATCATTTTTTCAATTTTCCCTCCAAATTGAACCGCTTTAATTCTGCGCAGGTTGGCCCGATGAAGGATATTTGCGGCTTATGGAAACGGGCCGCCGGTAACTTGAAGATACCCTTCGGCCTTACCGAACACATGGGCGCGACGTTTTCATGGTGGTCCGTAAACAAGGGCGCCGACCGTTACGGGCCCTATGCGGGGGTTCCCTACGACGGGAACGATCCTGCGTACCGGGATTATTACCTTGACAACGCGGAGCATTACCACCAGGACAAGCCCTCCGAAATAGATCGCTGGTATACCGGAAACTCAACATACCACGCGTACTGGCTTTCCGTCATGAAGGAACTCATCGACCTGTACACACCGGATCTCCTCTACTCCGACGGGGGCCTGCCCTTTGGCGGTTCCAGCCCGGCGGCAGCTTCGCCCGCGGCGGTGGAGCAGGATACGGACTATGCCTACGGTTTGGAGGCGGTGTCCCATCTGTACAACAAGTCTATCCAGGCTCACGGCGAAAACCGGGCCATTTACACCCAGAAGGACCGGCGGCCGGAGGTCTACGAGATCGGCGTGCTGGACATCGAAAAAAGCCAGCTCCCCGGCATTGTCCCGCGGCCCTGGCAGACCGACACCTGTATCGGTAACTGGTTCTACGATGTGCGCCAGCAGTTCAAACGACCCGGTCATATCATTGAAATGCTGATCGACATTGTCTCCAAAAACGGCGCCATGCTGTTGAATATTCTGCAGCGGCCCGACGGTACCATAGATGAAGAAACTCAGTACATCCTTAAAGAACTGGCGTCATGGTTCCCCCTGTGCGGGGAGGGGATCTACGGAACCCGGCCCTGGCGGAACTTTGGCGAAGGCGGCTCCGGTGTGGTCATAGACCGGTTCAAGGAAGACGAGGTCTCCTGGCAGGAAACCGATTTCCGCTTTACCGTGAAAGGAGACCGTCTCTACGCCTTTATGATGAAGGTTCCGGAGAACCGGGTTGCGGTGGTCAGAAGCCTTCTTCCCGATGAAAAAGTGCTGTCCGTTACCCTTCTTGGACACGGACCGGCGCCCTTTTCCCAGAATTACGGCATAGTAACCGTAAAACTGCCTGCGGAACTCCCCACGCCGTACACGAACTGCCTGGCGATTCAACTGGCGTAATGAACCTCCCCGCCCTGAAGGGCTAAACTTGACCCTTAACTAAATCTTACACACCCAGGGGCGGGGAAATGCCTGGGGGAAACGCTTGTAGAGTCCGCCTCCGCGGGCGGCGTGGGGAAAATGGGGATTAAACAGTTTCCGGGGGTCCTGTCGGGGGTAGAAAACCCATGCGGGGCATGACTTTTCTACCCCCGACACCCCGCCCCACAACTAGTTC
>JAITJW010000082.1 GCA_031278715.1 Treponema sp.
ATCCGTATAAACCGCCGGCTCCTCATCGCTGCCGCCGGGAGCCGCGGCGCCGCAAGAGGCCCCTATAACTAACAGTGCAAAAACCGACACTACCCATATACATTTCTTCATATAAAGCAGTTTCATTTTAGCACTCCCACTATAGCCATAGTATACCATGAATTTAACTTTTGATGAAGTATTATGCTGTGTACGAAAAATTTTGCGGAACGTTCTTTGAGAGGGTGCAGCACATAACAGGAGCGGAAATGGGACGCCCCGCCTGCAACCTCTTGGTTCCATGCGGACGGCTCACACCCGCAGAACTGCCCTTACGGATTAACCACGTTTACCGCTTTCCCGTCAATAAAAGCCCGCAGGTTATTCACCGCTATGTCCATCAGACGCTGCCGGCTTTCCCTGGGCGCCCAGGAAATATGGGGAGTAATAATACAGTTTTTCGCCTTAAGCAGGGGGTTATCGCCTTTTATCGGCTCGGTGGAAACAACATCAAGGCCGGCGGCATAGACTTTCCCGCTGTTGAGCGCGTCGGCCAAATCCTGCTCCACCACCAGCGGCCCCCGGGAATTGTTCAATATGATAACCCCGTCTTTCATTTTGGCTATGGTGTTTTTGTTGATAATGCCCCGGGTTGACGGAAAGAGCGGACAGTGCAGGGCAATTACATCCGAGCGGGCAAAGAGATCCTCCAGCGAAACATAATCGGCGATTGCTTTGCCCGAATCCGTGGGCTGCTCGTCATGGGCAATGACGTTCATGTTCATGGCCCCCGCTATCCTGCCGGTAGTCTGCCCGATTCTGCCGAAACCGATGATGCCCAAGGTTTTTCCCGCAAGCTCGATAAGCGGGTAATCCCAGAAACACCAGTCGGGGTTCCGCTCCCAGCGGCCATCTTTTACCTCCCGGTCATGGTGGCCGATGTGGTGGCAGACCTCCAAAAGCAGCGCAATGGCAAACTGGCCCACCGCGTCGGTTCCGTAGGTGGGAATATTCGTTACCACGATTCCCCTTGCTTTGGCGGCATCGCAATCGACAATATTATAACCGGTGGCCAGGACGCCGATGTATTTGATATTTTTGCAGGCGGCCAGGGTCTCTTTTGTTACCGGCGCTTTGTTCAGGATAACCGCTTCCGCGTCGCCGATGCGCCCGGCTATTTTTTCCGGCGGAGTCCGGTCATAAACGGCAAGCTCTCCCAGTTTTTCAAGTTCATCCCAGCTCAAGTCGCCGGGGTTTTCGGTGTAACCATCCAGGATAACGATTTTCATTTTAACCCCCCGCAGACTTTGGCCAGCCGGTCAACGGCGATTTTCAGGTTGTCCAGCGAGTTGGCGTAGGAAAGCCGGATAAAGCCTTCACCGAAATCGCCGAACGCGGTGCCCGCCGCCGCCGCCACCCCCGCTTCTTCCAGCAGGCGGCCGGCAAATTCGGACGATGAAATGCCGAAAGATGAAATATCGGGAAAGGCGTAAAAGGCGCCGCTCGGTTTAACGCATTTAATGCCGCCGATGCCGTTCAGCGCGTCAATGAGGTAATCCCGCCGCTCGCGGAAGGCGTTCACCATTTCCGTAACGGCGTCCTGGGGCCCGGTCAGGGCCTCAATCGCGGCCCACTGGGTCATCGACGCGGCGCAGGACGCGGAGTTTACCATCAGCATGGTCATGTGTTCCGCCAGTTCTTTGTTCATAATACCGTAACCCAGCCGCCAGCCGGTCATGGCGTAGGTTTTGGAGAAACCGTCCAGAATGATGGTCCAGTCTTTCATGCCCGGCAGGGCCGCTATGGACAGGGGCTGCTCCTCAAAAATGATCCGGTCGTAAATCTCGTCCGCCAGGATGTAGATGCCCTTGTCCCGCACCATATCGGCGATAGCGATAATATCTTCGCGCTTGATCATGCCGCCGGAGGGGTTGCTGGGGTTGTTGATGATGATGAGCTTTGTTTTGCCGTTGATGTCGCGTTTGAGCTTTTCTATGTCTACGGAAAAATTGTTTTTTTGCAGCAGCGGCATGGGAACCGGTTTGGCCCCGGAAAATTTGATAACCGACTCGTAAATCGGGAAACCGGGGTTGGGGTAGATGACCTCATCGCCACTCTGGGCCAGCATCAGCATGGTAAAGAACATGACAGGCTTGCCGCCGGGGACCACCACAATTTCTTCCGGGCAGGTTTTAACTTTTTTGTAATCCTCGCAGCAGCGGGCGATTGTTTCGCGCAACGGCAGGATGCCGGGGGTTGGGGTGTATCCTGTTTTGCCCTCGTTCATTGCCCGGCAGGCGGCCTCGATGATGTTTTGGGGGGTTTTGAAATCCGGCTGCCCGATTTCAAGGTGGATGATGCTCCTGCCCTGGGCTTCCAGGGCGTTGGCCCGCGCCAGAATCTGAAACGCCGATTCGGTGTGCAAAAGGCCCATACGATCCGCAGCTTTGTTTGTCATGGTATTACTCCTTGTCGTAAAGAAGAGAGTTGTGAAATAACCAACCGGGTTATTGAACAAGTCCAATATCTAGTCAAAAAGCGGAGTGCTGAAATAACGCTCCGCGGTGTCAGGCAGCAGGGTGATAACCCGCTTCCCTTTGCCCAGCTTTTTCGCCATCCGCAGGGCGGTACATACATTGGCCCCGCTGGAAATGCCGCACATCAACCCTTCCTTGCGGGCCAGATCTTTCGCCATTTGCAGGGCATCCTGATCGGCCACCACGTCAACATGGTTGTATATCTTCGTGTTCAGGTTCCGGGGGATAAGGCCGTCGCCGATGCCCATCTGGATATGGCTGCCGATTTTGCCCCCCGAAAGAATGGCGGCGTTTTCCGGCTCGTTCGCCCAGATTTCGATATCCGGGTACCTGGCGCGCAGGGCCTCGCCGATGCCGCTGATGGTACCGCCGGTACCGATGCCGGAACAAAAGCCGTGGAGCGGAATGCCCTCCATCTGCTCAATGATCTCCCGCCCGGTTTGTTCCCGGTGTACCGCGGGGTTGGCGGGATTTTCAAACTGCTGGGGCACGAAAATCTTCGGATTTTCCTTTGCCATTCTCAGGACCGTTTGCAGGCAATCGTCAATCACCTTGCCGATATCCCCGTCGTCGTGCCGGAGAATCACTTCCACGCCGTACTGTTCAACCAGCTTGCGGCGTTCCCCGCTTACCGAATCGGGCATAATGATAATGGCTCTGTAGCCCCGCACTGCCGCCACCAGCGCCAGCCCGATGCCCTGGTTCCCGCTGGTGGGCTCGCAGATAACGGAATCCGGCTTTAAAGCTCCGCGTTTTTCCGCGTCAAGGATCATATTGTAGGCCGTCCTGGTTTTAATGGACCCGCCCACATTCAAAGCCTCAAATTTTACCAAAATTTCCGCATCCTCCGGGCCGGTCATGCGGTTCAGACGGATGATGGGCGTATTGCCTACCGCCTCAAGAATGTTGTTACAGATCACGGTGATACCTCCATAAAAATATCCTCAAAATATGTATTTACGCTATTGCGTCACCCGGAAAGAACAGCGGCCGGCCCTCAAAGAGGCCGCGGATGATAACAGGGCCTTTTCCAAACCCCGGTTGGTTTTGGAAAAGGCGCAGGTCTTCGTCTTTACGCTCCGTACCGGCAGCTTACCGGCCGGAAATGTTCACAAACTTGCCGTTCTCAATCATGATGGGCTGAAGGGTTCTCATGGCATCGCCAAGCTCATTCATGCTGTAGGGGCCCGCCAGGGAAGGATAATCCTTCATTCCCGCCAGTACATCCCGCATCTTCTTCGGGTCCGCTGAATTGGCTTGGGTGATAACCGCGGCGAGCTGACACACCACATCGTAGGTCTGCATCAGGAAGGCGTCTCCCTCTTTGCCGGTCTTGTCCCTGTAGGCCTTCATTACCCTGGCAAAGCC
>JAITJW010000061.1 GCA_031278715.1 Treponema sp.
CTTTTTTTACGAAAGCAAACCGAATGTTTATCCATTTTTCCCATTTTTAGGTGAAATCACCCCATTCGGGGGTAAAAACAGGCTGCCGGTAGTTACTTTTACCCCATTGGTAACTACTTTTACCCCATTGGTAACTACTTTTACCGCATCGGTAATTACTTTTGTCTCACCGGTAACTACTTCCAGAACAAACCCACATGAAGGAAAAAGCATGAATACCGCATATTCATGCCCGATTACCATAGGCGGCAAAGCCGTCAAAAGAGAGGTTATATATGGCTCATTATACTGACTGGCTTCCCACCACCCGGGACGGTCAACTGGCAATGGCAAAGGACTGGGTGTCCGTAACCGGAACCAACGCCCACCTCTGGGGCATACCCCTTACCGCCGTGCAGGAACTCGGCGGCCTTGTCGAGGCGAAAAACGAGACCACCAGAACGCCGGTGGCAACGGCGCAGTGTAAGACGGCGTTTGATGAATTGACCGCCGCCATGAGGGACATGAAGCGGCGTTACTTCCTCTCCCCGCCGCTGACCGATTCGGACTACATCTCCTTGGGCCTCAAGCCCCGTGACACAACGCCAACCCCAAGCGGAACGCCCACAGCGCAAGTAACGGTAGAAACCTACCTTGTAGGGCGGCACGAATTAGGCGTAAAGATGATCTACGTTACCGGAAGCAACGCCGACCCCGCCAACAAAGGCTACAGGATATGGTACAGCCTGGCAGGGCAGGGCGAAACCGCCCCTGCGAACCCCGACGATTTACGCAAGTCCTTTTACACCAAACGGAAAAAAGACCTGATCGAATTCGACTTTGGCGACAACGGCAAGACGGTATATTTCGCCGTGCAGATTGAGAACGAGGGTAAGAAAGGCCCCTGGGGGCCGTTGACATCGGTGCTGATCCCCTTAACCAGTATGTTATCCGCATAAGCGGTTACACATAAAAAATTTGACGGCGGGAAAGACCGCAAAGGAGACTTTATATGAATAAAAAACTGGTTTTTTCGGCAATGCTGGTAATGGTATTGTTATTGGGTTTTGTTTTTATGGGGTGCGACACCGGAACCGGCGGTACTACCGGAGACACCACCGCGCCCGTACTTTCTTTACAGGCCGTGGCCCAATATGGGGACACCGCGGAGGGTACTACCGCTACGGTCGTCTTCACTTCCAACGAAGGGGGTTCCTACTACGTGCAGGTACTCGGTTCGGCAACCGCCGTACCCACCGTCTCGGCGCTGGCTGAAAGCGGCCTTACCGGCACGGTTACAGTGGGTGTTACAACGACCGTCAGTATTACCAGCCTTACCAAAGATTCGCCCTACAAAGCCCACGTTACGGTGAAGGACGCCGCGGGGAACTATTCCGCCGTGTGGTCGTCCGATGCCTTTACACCGACCCAAACGGCGGGCGGTGCCATCACCAATCCGTTTAGTGTAAACGAAACCTGGACAGGAAGCGGCACTTTCCAAGGCTATCCATTCACTGCGGTTTGCGAGGTAACAGGTACAGAAAATACTGGTACATTTAAAGTAACAGTCACTGTTGCAGGACAAGGTTACGGCGCCCCTCCTCCCTTTACCGTTACCGAAGGGACGTATGTCTATAAGGGGAACCCTGTTATATGGACAGTCTCATACGCAAATTCTCAATATACAACAATAAAAGTTGGAGACGTAGGCATCGCCGCAATTGATGGAAATACTATGTTAGTTTTCAATTTCGCTGATCCAATTGCGAATGGAACATATACCAAGCTGCAGGAGTGATTGATACCAGTTGTGCCTTATCCCCAAAAACGCCCCCGCCATCCGTGGCGGGGGCGCATTGTTATTGGTTCAAAATAATTTTGAAATTTTTTGTAAAATAATTATTGTGTAAATAATGGCGCTCAGGTCCAGTAGGTCGATGAGGTAGTTCACGGTATACTCAAAAGAACCGGGCATGAGCTGTTCCTCAAGGGAGACGGTCAGGAATAAGCCCTGAAATAAGAGTATGCAGCGGTATTTTGTATACGAGATCGGACTATATGCAGAGGCTTTCCCAAAACTTCAGTTTTTGGGAAAGCAACCTTAGATTTAGAGGAAAAAGCGGACTTTTGGCCGCTTTTTCCAAAGCTGTTCCCAAAACTAACCGAGTTTTGGGAATAGCTCTGCATACTCCAGACTCTCCTTTTACCCCCGGCAGCCTGTTGTGTTTCCGTGATACGCTGTCGAAAACTACAAACTGATACCATGGTTTATCTCGACTGTCAAGAAAAAGTAAGAAAAAACACCTGGGAACGGAGTCCCAGGTGTTAGAACCGGTGAAGCGCTTACTACTTGTCCAGTGGCTCCGGCCGGGAGCAGGTACTCTTTACATCGTAGTACCGGCCCGATGCCGACGCGTCGTGGAAGCCGTGCATGATGTCGAGTACGTGGTAGGCCAGTTCACCGGAAGCCCTGTGGGGCCTTCCTTCCGTAATTGCCTCGGCCATATCGGTAAGCCCAAGACCGCGGCTGTTGTCGGGGTAGTTTTTGAGCAGGGGTACTTCGGACCACTTTTCTTCGCGGAAACGCTTGACGTAGACCGGACCGCCGAAGGTGTTGGGATCGGGGACACGCAGGGTTCCTTCGCTGCCGTAAATTTCGATGCAGGGCAGGGTGTGGGAATACACGTCGAAGCTGGTGATGATGGTTCCCACGGCGCCGTTGGCAAAATCCATAACGCCGGCGATATGGGTGGGCACGTCAACGTTGATGATCTTGCCGTAGAGGGGTTCACTTGTGATGGTGCGGGTTTCAAAGGTTTTTCTGGCGGAACCGGATACCCGTGCTACGGGGCCGATAAGGTTTACCAGAGCGGTAAGGTAATAGGGGCCCATGTCGAACATGGGGCCACCACCTTTCTTGTAGTAGAATTCCGGGCCCGGATGCCAGTTCTCGTGGCCCCGGCCAACCATAAAGGCCACCGCCGCCACGGGTTTGCCGATCCAGCCGTCGTCCAGGAGTTTGCGGCAGGTTTGGATGCCCGCCCCAAGGAAGGTGTCCGGAGCGTTACCGACCCGGACTTTTTTCTCCGCTGCGATTTTAAGCACTTCCTGGGCTTCTTCCCGTTCGGCGCAGACGGGTTTTTCGGTGTAGATGTGTTTGCCCGCCTTTACCGTTGCCAGGGAAACCCCGTAGTGATTATACGGTTCGGTTATGTTGAGTACGATATCCACATCGGGGCTGTTGATAAGATCTTCAGTCTTCTTGATGTGGGGAATTCCGTAGTCCGCGTTGGCCTTGGCCGCCCGTTCATGGATAAGGTCGGTTACGGCGGTAACTTTTACCCGTTTTCCGAACATGCCGTTGAGGTTCTTGAGGTAGATACCGCTGATGTTCCCAATTCCTACAATGCCAATTTTCTGTACACTCATGATCGTTCTCCTAAAACATCTTTTTGTTGCTGGTCCAATCGCTGACCGAAAGGCCCTTTTCAACGGCAATGCGCTTGCCTTCCGCGGCCCAGAGGATCCCCCGTTTCATGATCTCCCAAGCTTCGGGGATATTGAACACGTCGTCGTGGTGTCCCAGGGCATTGTAAAAAATTCTGCCGTAACCCCAGCGCCGTGTCCAGACCTGGGGAACGTCTACCGCACCGTTGGCCGAATGGAACCAGTGGGCTACCGGGAAGCGGGTGGTTGCCAGGACTTCGTTGGCGGGGTCTACATGGAGGTAGTACTGTTCGGAACTGACCTCAAAATCGTGTATTCCTTCGGTGATGGGGTTTGATTTACTGATAATGTTGACGGTATACTTGGTACCGTCCCCGCCGGGATGGGAAACCCAATTTGCCCCGGTAAGGAACTGGTAGTCGGTACTGAGCCTGAAGGCATCGCACATGCCGCCGTGATTGCCCGCGATCCCCAGCCCGGCTCCCACGGCTTCCAGCAGGGGGTCAAACTTGGGCGGCGGATCGGAACTCATGGTCCATACGGGGATAAAGAGATCCAGCGATTCAAGCCGTTCCTGATCGTTCAAAACATCCAGAGTCTCCGCTACGGAAACTTCAAAACCTTCACTTTCAAGGAACGTCTTGAAACGTCCGGTTACCAGTTTGGGTTCATGCCCGTCCCAGCCACCGCACAAAATCAACGCTTTACGCGCCATATAACACCTCTCTCTATAGTTTTGGAGAAAACTATACTCTCTATTCCCATGGAATACTAGTGGCCCGCGTTGCCTCATAATTAATCTAACCCCAAAAAGGGCCAGTCCGACAGGAAAACCAAATCCAAAATCCTGGACGAGTTTACGGCGGCTGCCGGTTATAACCGCAAGTATGCCCTGCATATCCTGACCCGCCGGGGGAAAGAAACTGGACCTAATCCCATCTGGTAGACACGAAGATAAGTGAGTAATACAACAGAAGGAGAGAAGAAGATGGGTAAAACAGACCAAAAAGGGCGTGTGTACCCGAAAGAATTCAAAGCCGAGGCGGCAGCTTTGGCGGAGAAACGGGAAAAACCGATTGGCTATGATGTATCTGACGGACAGCCTGCATGAGTTCTACTCAAGTGTCAGACAAAGTCTTGACGATCACACTCAAAATATAACATCTTGTTTCCTTACAGTTCCTTAGCAATCTCCGCGGGCTATTTCCCCCGCGTCTTTGGCATTGACGGGACAGTAAGCGCCCAGGGTCAGATCATACCGGGTATCGGAAAGGGCCAGCAGTGCGTCCCGGTCATGGAAGACTCCCACCATGCCGGTTCCTTCCCGCTTGAGGGCCAGGATCATCTCCATGATCCGTTCTTTGTACGCCCGGTCCAGGGATGCGGTGGGTTCATCCAGCAGCAGGATCCGGGGTTTTGCGATGATGGCGTGGAGGATGTTGAGACGCTGTTTTTCCCCGCCGGAAAAAGTGGCGGGGTACATGTCCCAGAGGTTTTTCCCCAGCCCCGCGCGGGAGAGCATCTCCTTCGCCCGGCCTAAGGCCTCACTCCGGGAAATCCCGCGGATAACCAAGGGCTCCATAAGAATTTCCAGCGCCGGTACTCTGGGCATGACATGGAAAAATTGGGACACATAGGCGATCTCGGTATGGCGGAGGCGGAGAATCTCCCATTCCCCCGCGGAGGCGAGATCCACCGTATCCCCTCCGGCCGTGGCGTAGAGGATCTCTCCCGATGTGGGGAGGTAACTGCGGTAGACGCATTTGAGGAGGGAACTTTTTCCGACCCCCGACGGGCCGGTGACGGCCAGGAGGGCGCCCGCCCGGGTTTCAAAAGAGACCTTTTCAAAACTTTGAATCACCAGCCCTCCCCGGATATGCATGGTGAAGGTTTTGCTTACGTTTTTCAGGCGGAGCATTTTTCGTCTTTCCGGTATTCGTATTGCACGGCGCTTTGGCCGTCAATAAAACATTGACACACCAGCGGACAGTCCTGGAGTTTTTGCACGATCAGCAGATCGGCTTTTTTTCCCGCGTCCACCGATCCGGAATCTGCTGCTATCCCCATGACCTTGGCGGGGTTGAGAGTCAACATCCGTACCGCTTCCGGCAGGCCCAGGATTCTTTCCGCTTCCAACGTAAAGGCCGCGTGGAGCAGGCTGGCGGGGTAGTAGTCGGAACAGAGAATGTCGGCGCAGCCTTCCCGAATCGCCTCCAGGGCGGAGAGGTTCCCCGAGTGGCTGCCGCCGAGCAGCACATTGGGGGCCCCCATAACCACCATGAGCCCCTCGTCCCTGGCCTTTTTCGCCGCCCCCAGCTCCACGGGAAATTCGGAAATCTTCGCCCCGTATTCGTTTTTCATAAAGGCGACTTTCCCGGCGCTGTCGTCGTCGTGGGAAGCCAGGGGGATGCCGTTTTTTTCGGCCAGCGCGGCCAGACGTTTGAGTTTTTCTCCCGGAACAGCGGACCGGGTTTTAAGGAGGGCGAGTTTTTCTTCCAGCGGCAGGTCCCCTTCA
>JAITJW010000179.1 GCA_031278715.1 Treponema sp.
TGTGAGCTGTGAGCTGTGAGCTGTGAGCTGTGAGCTGTGAGCTGTGAGCTGTGAGCTGTGTGCTGTGAGCTGTGAGCTGTGAGCTGTGAGCTGTGAGCTGTGAGCTGTGAGCTGTGAGCTGTGTTATGCGTGCCATTGCCAAAAGCATGGAGATATTGTAGCCGGTTCTGGAATTTTGTGCAAGTATTTTGTCGATGCAGGAGGTTTTGTATGACTAATCCCGTGCTTAGCGCCATTGCCGGACGCCGGAGTATCCGGTCGTATAAAGCGGAGAAGATCACCCGGGAGCAGTTGGATGTTCTGCTTACGGCTGCCGGGGAAGCGCCCAGCGCCCGGAATTCCCAGCCCTGGCACTTTTCCGTGACAGAGAACCGGAAAATACTGGATGAGATAAACGCCGAGGTTTCCACGATTTTGAAGAACGATGTGGGGGACATTTTTCACGGCGCGCCGGCGGTTATTTTTCTTTCCTGTGATCCGGAAAGCCGCTGGGCCCGGCTGGACTGCGGTATTGCTGTCCAAACGATTGCCCTGGCGGCCCATTCCATCGGTCTGGGGACGGTGATCCTGGGGATGCCGGACCCTGCCTGTACCGGTCCCCGGAAGGATCACTTTAACGCCCTGCTCAAATTCCCCGCGGGTCATAGCTTTGCTGTGGCCATCGCCGTGGGGGTTCCCGCGGGAACCAAGAATGCCCATCCGGTAGAACCGAACCGGATCAGTTTTGTTGATTGATCCGTCAAGCGATACCGTCCGGTAGAATGATGGCCCGGCGAATCCTGAAAAGCCGCCGCGGTCTGTGCCGGTGGAATATCCTTTTCCTCTTTTTTCTTCTGCCCGCCACCGGGGGGGCGGAGGAGTTCCGCTATGTCCACCGGGCGGGGGATACGTACCGGATACTTTCGGTGGTGAACGAGGATGTGTACCTGAACCGGCAGTTTAGCCACGAGGCGGAGATTCTGAACAAGGTCGCCGTTACGGTGCTGGGTGAGGAGGGGGGCAGGGGGCGGCATGAGGCGCTGTTCCAGACTTCCGAGCGGGCGATCCGGGCGGATGCCGGGGAGGAGGTCTTCCTCTGGGAGCGGGAATACCGGTCGGTTTTTGACCGGGACAGTCTGGGCCGTCTTACGATTGACGACCGTTACTTTATGCCGGTGGTGCGGAATGTGCCGGTTTTTCCCGCCGGAAACCTTGAACCTGGGGATACCTGGCGCGCCGAAGCTTACGAAATGCACGACTTCACGGACGCGTTCGGCATAGCCGAACCCTACCGTATCCCGTTTGTTGCGAATTACCAATACGTGGGAACCAGGCTGTGGGAGGGGCGGGAATACCCTGCCTTTTCCGTCTCTTACCGTATCGACTACAGTCCCCCCGCGGTACAGGGGCGGCTCTGGCCCCGGCGTATCGCCGGGGCCTGCGATCAGATTCTCTACTGGGACCGGGAACTGGGGCAAAGCCGGGCCTATGAGGAAAGCTTTAGGATGATCTTTGAACTTTCCGACGGAACCCATGTTGAATACCGGGGGACCGCCCACGCGGAGATACTTGAGTCCCCCCGGATGGACAAGGATCAGGTGGCCGGGGAGATTAAACGGGATCTGGATGTTCTGGGGCTGGAGGATACGGAGGTAAGAATTGATACGGAGGGCGTTACCATCAGCCTTGAGGCTATCCGGTTTGAGGCGGACTCCGCCCGGCTTCTCCCCTCCGAACAGGCCAAGCTGGACCGGATTGGGGAGATTCTGACCCGTTACGCGGGCCGGGATATTCTGGTAGCCGGTCATACCGCCCTGGCCGGGAGCGCCGCGGGCCGGCAGGAGCTTTCCGTCCAGCGGGCCGCGGCAGTGGCCTCTTACCTTATCGCTAAGGGGGTCCGTTCCGGGGAACGGGTGGTGGTCCGGGGTTACGGCGCGCAGCGGCCTGTGGCGGACAACGCCACGGCGGAGGGAAGGGAACGGAACCGCCGGGTGGAGATTACGATCTTGGAGAACTAACAACCGCCCGTTTCCCCTTATGTCCGGTATTTGTTGATGCGCTGGCCCTGCCGGGACTAGAACACCGGGGGCTAATGTGGCATGATAGCTTATCCATGAATTATTCTAATCCGGTAAATCTTGGCATTCTGGCCTGTCCTGGGGGGGAAGTGTTTGCCGATGAGGTAGTCTCCCACCTGCGGAAGGGGTACCGTAAAAAGCTGCAGGGGATCGCCGGTGACATGGCCCGGCGTTACGGCATGGATAACGCGGAGGTTATCCGGCAGATCAACTTTATAAACGATGTGATAAGTCTCCGTCATACACCGGGGCAGACGGGGGATATTCCCCGTTTCAGGATTCCCGCCCGCTTTACGAGTTTTGCCAACGGGGAAGTAAAGGCGGAGATACTTGAATCCGTGCGGGGTAAGGATATTTACATCATCCAGGATGTGGAGAACCACTACCCGGTCAATTTTAACGACGGCAGTGAAAAAAAGATCCTTTCGGTCAACGATCACCTGATGACGGTGTTGGTTACGGTGGACGCCGCCAGGCAGGCCGGGGCGGGGCAGGTAACGGCGGTGCTTCCCAATTACCCCTATGCACGGCAGCACAAAACCAAGGGTCGGGAGGGTCTTACCGCAAGCCGGGTGGGGAAGATATTGGAGTACCTGGGGGTGGATCGGATTATCACGCTGGATATTCACTCGCGGGATATTGGTAATTCGTTTGACCGTATGCGGCTGGAAAATCTTCACGCCAGTTACCAGATTATCCGTACCCTTTCCCGGATGGACGGTATTTTAAGCGATGATTTTGTCGTGGTTTCCCCGGACCCCGGCGCGGTGGACCGGAACAAGTTCTACGCCACCACCCTTAAAAAACCTCTGGCCCTGCTCTACAAGGAGCGGGACTATTCCCGGATAAGCAGGGATGCCGGTGATAATAACATTGCGGAGATAAAACTGCTGGGAAACGTGAAGGACAAGACTGTTTTTATGGCGGACGATATGCTTGGTACCGGGGGTACCCTTCTTGAGGGTATGAAGATCCTCAAGGAACACGGGGCGGGTAAGGTGATCTGTTCCATCAGCCTGCCTCTTTTTTCCGGAAACGCCATTTCGTATTTTGACGAAGCCTACCGGGAGGGGTTCTTTTTCAGGATTATCGGTACCAACGCCGTGTATCAGGAGGAAGTGCTGAAGCGGGAATGGTACGTCAGCGTGAATATTTCCCGTCTTTTTGCCCAGACAATTACCCGGCTCCACCAAAAACAGTCCCTTAGTTCCCTTTTGGACAACCGGAACGTTATTGGGAAGTTTCTTTCCGCCAATTCTTCTTCTCCTTGACCGGTGTTTGATTTCGTGTAAAACTTTTTTATGCCTGCGGAAAATCTCCGGATAGCCGAGTTCACCGCCATGATGGGGAAGATATGTTCCCATACGCTTGTTGCCCCGGGAAAGAATCTCCGCTGGTTCCTGGTGATCAACCCCAAGGCGGGGGGCTTTACCATCGGATCACGCTGGAAACGGCACTATTCGGCCATGAAAGAGTATGTGGATAGGGCGCAGGCCAATCCCCTTCGCGCCTTTTGCGGCCCCGCGGCCGGGCCGGCGGGTCTTGAATCCCGTGAGGGTCTGTTCCTTACCGGAAGGCCGGGGGATGCGGAGGAGGCGGTCCGTTCCCTGTTGAAGGCCGCGGAACAGGACGGGGGGGAGGATTTTTTCCTTGTCATTACCGCGGGCGGGGACGGTACCAGCCGGGAGGTTCAAAGCGCCCTGTACCACGCTCCGGAGGAAATACGGGGGCGTTTTGCCGTTGTGCGTCTCCCTTTGGGTACGGGTAATGACGGGGCCGACGCGCCGGAACTGGCTGGGGCCCTGGAACTGCTTACGGGGCCGGTAAGTATTGTAAAGGAACGGGCCCTGCGGCTTCTTACCGCGACGGCGGGAAAGGGGCCCTTCCTGGCCTTTAATATCCTTTCCATCGGGCTGGACGCCTTTGTAACTCACATGACCAACAAGATGAAGGGGAAACTCCCCGGCGATTCCTACAAGCTTTGGGTGGATATTGCCGCCCTGCTCTACGACCGGATCTACACGGTGGCTCCTATGGACATGAGGGTTCTGGACGCGGAGGGCCGGGAGGGGGGAAGATTGCGCCGGAATATCCTGCTTATGGCGATGGGGGTCAGCGGGCACCGGACCTACGGTTCCCGCAAGAAGATCCTCCCCGACGACCGTAATGTCTGTGTTCTTAATCAGATGTCCCTTCTGCGCAAGCTGGCCCTGAAGGAACTGTTTAACGACGGTACCCATGTTGACAAGCCTGAGGCCCTTCTGTTTAGCGCTTCCCGTGTGGAGTTTTCCGGCTCTTACCCCATTCTGGCCCAGATGGACGGTGAGACAGTATTACTGCGGCCCGAAGATTTCCCCGCTGCCATAGAGCTGAGTCCGCCGGTGATACCGGTACTAAGGGGGGCCTCTGGTTCCGCTGTGCCCTTTGGGGGGTTGGTGGAAGACCGCACGTAGTGCGGGCTGGAACCAAGGGGGGGCCAGAACGGTGTGTCTGCTACGGGGTCTCTGTCCGGTAAGTGGCCCCCCCTTTATGAATATTTTTCACGGTCCGGTGCAGGGACGGGCTGTTTGTGGTTCATTAAAATCCGGTTTTCCGGTATTGTGTCCGTATTATGGGAAATTTGAGTGGCGCTGCGCTGCGGGTAAGCGATAATGGGGTGTACCTTTTTGAGGGCAGGGAACTTGTTGAGGATACGCCGGAACACGCGGGGATTCTGAAAAAGCGGTTGGGCGGGGAGTCCCTGGAGGTTTTTCAGGCGGCGGCGCGGCGGGGTACGATGGCTTGCGGGATTCTGGCGGCTCATCACCGGGGGGAATTTGGTCCGGGAATGTCGCTGGCCCTTTCGTTTGACGCGCTGGCTTCCCACGACATTACGTTTGTGAATATTGTGCAGACTGCCAAGGTAAGTGGTCTGGATGCCTTTCCTGTGCCGTATTATCTTACCAATTGTCATAACTCCCTCTGCGCGGTGGGGGGGACGATCAACGAGGATGACCACCTTTTTGGGCTTTCCGCGGCCCGGCGTTACGGCGGGGTTTATGTGCCTGCCCATCTGGCGGTGATACATTCGTTTGTCCGGGAGGAAGCGGCGGGCTGTGGCAAGATGATCCTGGGTAGCGATAGTCATACCCGCTACGGCGCGCTGGGAACCCTGGGGGTGGGGGAGGGGGGCGGGGAGCTGGTAAAGCAGCTGTTGCGGCAGAGTTACGATATGCCCTATCCCCGGATTGTTCTGGTGTACCTGCGGGGGAGGCCTCGTCACGGTGTGGGGCCCCAGGATGTGGCCCTGGCCCTGGTGGGGGCGGTTTTTGCGGGGGGGCTGGTAAAGAACGCGGTGCTGGAATTTGCCGGGCCTGGTATTGAAGTCCTGCCAGTCGACTTCCGGGCGGGAATTGACGTGATGACTACGGAAACTACCTGCTGGTCTTCGATATGGGAGACCGATGGGCGGGTGAAGGACTTTCTGAGTTGCCACGGCAGGGCGGGGGACTACCGGAAACTTTCCCCTGCCTCCTGCGCCTACTACGACGGCCTTGTGGAGATCGACCTTTCCGCGGTGAAGCCCATGATCGCCCTGCCTTTCCATCCCAGTAATGTGTACGAAATCGACGAATTGCTGGAAAACGGCGGTGATATTTTTGCCCAGGTAGAACACGAGGCGGCGGCGGTCCTGGAGAACCCCCAGGTTCCCCTGAGGCTTCAGGACAAGTTCGAGGGGAAGGGCCGGATCCGTGTGGACCAGGGGATTATCGCCGGTTGTGCCGGGGGAACATTTGACAACATCATGGCCGCCGCCGCCATCCTGGGGGGCGGGGGTTCCGGCGGGGCCTCCGCTGCGGCGGCGCCGGGCAGTGAAGCCGGCGTGTATGGCGAAGCCGGGGCATATAGCGAAGCCGGGGTGCATGGCGAAGCCGGCGTGTATAAGGGGCCGGGGGCTTTTTCCCTTTCGGTGTACCCCGGCAGCCAGCCGGTGATGCTGGAATTGACCCGTAACGGCGCCGCCGCCGCCCTTATCGGGCGCGGGGTGGTTCTTCGCAGCGCCTTTTGCGGTCCCTGTTTTGGGGCGGGGGATGTGCCGGCCAACAATAGTCTTTCCATCCGCCACACCACCCGGAATTTTCCCAACCGGGAGGGGAGCAAGCCCGGTAACGGGCAGATTGCATCGGTGGCCCTGATGGATGCCCGCAGTATTGCCGCCACCGCGCTGAACGGCGGTTATTTGCGATCCGCTGAGGGTCTGGATTATGACGAGGGGCCCGCGGTGTACCGCTATGACGACAGTCCCTACCGGGCGCGGGTGTACCGGGCAGCGGGCAGGCCGGACCGGGCGGCGGCGCTTGTCTACGGTCCCAACATCACCGATTGGCCTGAGATGGAGGCCCTGGGGGAGGACCTTCTGCTCAAGATTGTGTCGTTTATCGGCGATCCGGTAACCACCACCGACGAACTTATCCCCTCCGGTGAAACATCGTCGTTTCGGTCCAACCCCCTGGGGCTGGCGGAGTATACCCTTTCCCGGAAAGACCCCGCATACGTGGGCCGGGCCAAGGCGGTACGGGAGGGAAACACGGCACTGCGGGAGGGGCGCTGTCCGGAAACCGGCGCCGGCGCGCTTCCCGAGCTGGCCGGCGTTCTTGCCGGCCTTAAAGCTGCCGGAGCCCTGGTTCCGGGGGAGGGGCTGGAGTCGGGGGGGAAGGCCGGCTTTCCGCAACTGGGTTCGGCGATCTTTGCCCGCAAGCCCGGTGACGGCAGCGCCCGGGAACAGGCGGCAAGCTGCCAGCGGGTCCTGGGGGGGGCGGCGAATTTTGCCAATGAGTACGCCACGAAACGTTACCGCAGTAACCTTATCAACTGGGGAATCGTCCCCTTTACCATCGGCGGGGAGCCCCCCTTTGCCAACGGCGACTACGTGTTTATCCCCGGCATCAGGAACGCTGTGGAGGTCGGGGCCGCGGAGATAAGGGCCTGGGCCGTTCCCGTGGATGGGGCCGGGAACGGGGCCGGGGCTGTTCCCGTGGACGGGAGCGGAGACGGGGCCGGGAAACCCCGTGCTTTTACCCTTAAAGTGCCGGAGCTTAACGCCGGGGAACGGGCCGTGCTGTTGGCGGGGAGTCTTATCAACTACAACCGGGTCTATGCTTACGAGGCGTCGCGGTACTTGTTGTCCGGGGAAGACCGCATTTCCGCGATAAGTCCTGTATAAACCGAGAGGAGATCGGCGAAGATCAGGTCCCAGGTTCGGGACTGTGCCAGTTTCCGTCCGTTTTCTGCCAGTTCCCGGCGGAGTCCTCCGTTGTTCATAATGGTGATCAGATTTTCCGTGAAGGCCTCCCTGTCTTCGCCGGCGCAGAGCAGGGCGTTTTTCCTGTGGGAAAGAAATTCCGTTACACCCCCCGATGCGATGCCCGCCACCGGCAGCCCGCTGGCCAGGGCTTCCAGGGGGGCGTTACCGAATGTCTCTGTTCCTGAGGGAAAGGCGAAGCAGTCGGAGGAGGCGTATATTTCCGACAGTTCGCCGCCAGTCTTAAAGCCTGTAAGGATCACGCTGGAATAGTTTTTTTGTTTGATGATATCCGCACAGGGTCCGCCACCGGTAAAGACAAAGGCCGCTTTTCCGGGGAAACGGCTTTCAAATTCTTCGATGGCGTACAGCAGTATGTCCAGTCCTTTTTCCGGGGACAGGCGGCCTACGTACAGAAAAATAAATTTGTCGTTGATCCCCAGCCGCTCCCTCCACGCGGTACTTCTGAGACGGGGGTTGAATTTTTCGGCGTCTATGCCCCGTGACCACAGGCCCAGGTTCCGGTACTGTTTTTTGAAGAGCTGTTCCAGGGTATGTTTTGAAGGGACCAGAATCCGGTGGGCGGAACGGTAAAACCAGGCCAGGTATTTTTCTGTCAGGGACTTAAAAAAATCCAGATGGAAATAACGCAGGTACTTGCAATAATCCGTATGGCAGCTCATCACCAGGGGAAGATTTCGGGAACGGGCGTACTGCAATCCCCTGTAGCCGATTCCCAGTTCGGTAACCACATGTACCAGGTCCGGTTTGAAGCTATCGCAGAGATCGAATATCTCCCGGCGCCGGGGAAAGGCCAGGCAGCTTTCCGGGGAGAGGGATGCTCTGATGCCCTTGAACCGGTGGACCCCTGGCTGAAAAACAGCCTCTTCCGCAGGCTTTTGGCCTGCCGGGGTATTTTTTATGCCGGTTCCTCTCTCATGGCCGGTCCTCCCGGCATAATCCGGCGTGAAAAAAGCATAGCGGACATCTTTTGTATCAAGCCAGGCTTGCAGTTTTGACAGGGTATTCGTTACCCCGTTTAACTCCGGCATAAAGGTGTCGGTAAAATAGGCGATTTTCATACGGACCTCCCCTCTGGAACTTTATTGCTGTTGGAGAAGGTATAGGGGAGCCGTGTCAAGCTTTCACAAAAAGCTGTTCAAACTTTTGTTAAACATGGGGGCATGCTTATTCTTTTTCAGAAGCAGGTATGGCGGGATTATGATTCATGTACGGTTCAATGTAGTCCCCTGGTCTTCCAGGGCCTTTTCCTCAAAAACCGGGCAGCAGCACGCCTGGCACCCGCCCAGGTTCCCGGTGTGGTACTTCCCCGGCGGGTCGTAGCTGAACAGGGCGTTCAGGTTGTCGCCGTCTTTGATATGGCCTTCGGCCTTTGCATAAAATATCATACTCTAAATCTACGGTTGCTTTCCCAAAAACTGAACTTTTGGGAAAGCCTCGTTATTGTATAAAATTCTGATTTTTTGTATTATTATCTCATGTCTTACGCCAAAGCGGATCAACCGGCGCTAAGCCGGGTGAACCATATAAGGGGTAATGGAAGACGCCATAACCGGACCGTGTGCTGACGCTGATCTACGATATTATGATAAGGAGCCATTCCCAAAACTCGGTTAGTTTTGGGAATGGCTTTGGAAAAAGCGGCCAAACGTCAGCTTTTTCCTCTAAATCTAAGGTTGCTTTCCCAAGAACTGAAGTTTTGGGAAAGCCTCTAAGGAGAAAAGTATGAGACATTCTATCGTGTCCAGACTTGCCGCTGTTTTTATTACAGGCATAATCGGCATAGCTCTGTTATTATCCCTTGTGTTTATAAGCAATTTCCATTCTCTTACCCAGCGGGAAATTGAGTCTAAAACCCGTGCGAGCATCGATCAAATGAAGGAGAGCATAAGCGGTTTGTTTGACCAGCACGCGGGGCTCTTGAACCACGCGGCCGCCGGTATTGCAGGCTATGCGGCCCGTGAGGGCTCTCAAACGGGCGCTTTGTCCTACGGTGTCGTTTCCCGTGCCGAAATGCAGGAGTACCTGAAGCGGGTAGGGGACACCATGCCGGATATTTCCTACATTTACTACGCGGGTAACATCCTCTGGTATTTAGACGGCGGTTATTGGGCCTGCGTTCCCGACTGGGTTCCCGGCACGGATTATAATCAACTTGAGCGGCCCTGGTTTATTGACGCGAAACAGACACCCCGGAAGGCCGCGTATGTGGATCCCTACGTGGATCCGGCTACGGGCAATATCACTGCGGCAATGTCCCTGGTGGTATATGACAACCGCGGCCGGGATATTGGGGTCGTGTCCACGGAATTTCTGGTTAATTCCCTGGACCAGATGCTAAACCCTCATGACGCGGAACCGGAGCGGCAGACATGGCTTTTGAATAAAGACGGGCTGTATGTAAACAACGCGGATATAAACGCGGTTATGCAGAAGAGTTTCTTTAGCGACTTTGGTTTTGAGGCCTACCGCAGGGAAATTCTTACCTCAGAATCATTTTATAAAATAGAGGGAGACACGATTATTTATTCCCGGAATATCCCCGGCGCGGAATGGACGCTGATTTCGACGATTCCCGCGAGTGTTGTTTTTGCGGAATTAAACCGGTTGATCCTGATTTCCATTGTCCTGTCCCTGGTGTTTACCGTGGTATTTACGGCACTGGTTTTAATTATCATAAAGCGGACGGTTGCCCCGGTTATTACCGTATCCCATGTCCTGCAGGATATTTCCAATGGAGATTTAACGAAGAGTATTGCGGTTACCGTGGATAACGAGATCGGCGATATGGCCCGCAGCCTCAACGCGACGCTGGAAAAAATCAAAGGCATGATCATTGTCATCAAAAACCAATCAGCGGCTCTTTTTGCCATTGGCGGTGAGCTCGCCGACAACATGACCGAAACCGTTGCGGCTGTCAACGAGATCACCTCCACCATTCAAAGTATAAAAACACGGGTTATCAACCAGTCAGCCGGCGTTACTGAAACCAACTCCACCATGCAACAGATCACCGTCAGCATTGATAAACTCTCAGGGCAAGTGGACAGGCAGAGTATCAGTGTCGCCCGGTCTTCATCGGCGATTGAGGAAATGCTCGCCAATATCCACTCCGTTGCCAATACCCTGGTCAAAAACACCGGTAACGTTAAGGAACTGATGAGCGCGTCCGAAGTGGGACGGACGGGCCTAGAGGAAGTAGCGGCGGACATTCAGGAAATTGCCAGGGAATCGGAAGGGCTTTTGGAGATAAACGCGGTGATGGAAAATATAGCCAGCCAGACCAATCTCCTGTCAATGAACGCCGCCATTGAGGCGGCCCACGCCGGAGAAGCGGGGAAAGGCTTCGCCGTGGTGGCTGACGAAATACGCAAGCTGGCCGAGAACTCCGGCGAGCAGTCAAAAACTATTTCCACCGTGCTTAAAAAGATTAAAGATTCCATCGATAAGATAACCAAATCCACCGACAATGTACTCAAAAAGTTTGAGGCCATAGACGATGGAGTTAAAACCGTGTCCGATCAGGAAGAAAATATCCGTAACGCCATGGAGGAACAAGGCGCGGGGAGCAAGCAGATATTGGAAGCTATCAGCCAGTTGAACGAGGCAACCCAAATGGTGAAGGGCGGTTCACAGGAAATGCTTGAAGGGAGCCGCCAGGTAATACAGGAAAGTAAAAATCTGGAACTGGCGACTCAGGAGATAAGCAACGGCATGAACGAGATGGCCGCCGGATCAGACCAGATCAGTGTGTCGATGAATCACGTAAACATCATCAGCGGAAAAAATAAGGAAAACATTGATGTGCTGGTTAAGGAAATATCAAGATTCAAAGTGGAATAGCGTGTACTTTGTTATATCCCGGGGGCTCCGCAGCGCCGCTTGCAGGCTACCCGGCTACACCTTCATCCACACGGTCATTTCCCCTGCGTTGCGGTTGGCCCACGCGTAGTAGGGGATGAGGAAGAGCTTCTTGTCCTCCAGGACCGTATCGGCGGCCTGGTAGAGGGCATCTCCGGCCCAGTCCTGCTCCCGTTTCCCGGTAAATGAAACGGTTGCCACCCCTTCCAGCAGATCCTTTTCGTAGCTGACCCTGATGTCTCCCGGGGTCCCCGCGTGGATTCTCCAGAGGCCGGGGCCGTTGTCCGCCTCTTCCAGACAGTATACCACCGGCCCCCGCATGACCGCGGTTTTGCCGATGTTGTCCCGTACCAGGGGATTGGCCCGGACTAAGGTTACGGGCATGTCAAAAACAACGCGGAGTTTGTCGCCGTCCGACCATTCCCTTTCGATAACCGCGTAGCCGTCTTCAACCGTATAAACCGTATCGGCGCCGTTGAGCTTCACTGC
>JAITJW010000012.1 GCA_031278715.1 Treponema sp.
CAAAGGCGCAGTCCCCCGCCTTGTTTGCGGCAATGGCCCGGGAAAGGTCGTTGGCATCCTGGACCACCAGGTCCCACACGGAGGGATGGGGGCCGCCGCCGGCATGCCAGCGGCCCGCCGCCACTTCGCGGTACGTTTTCCCGGCGCTCCGGGGAGAAGCCGCCACATAGCGGACTTCAAACCAGGGGTGATCCGCCAGCAGGGCGATGTACTGCTGCCCCACCATGCCCGTTGCGCCCAGTACGCCTACCGGTATCCTTGCCATAACACGTTCCTCCGTATTTATTTTAACTTAAAGTGGTGGACAAAAGAAATAGGCCGGGTTTATACTGCGGCTCATGGTGGAGTTCGCCTCCGGCGCCGTATGAATCCCGCGTACATTAGGTTGTCGTCAATAGTGTTTTCATACTGGTTTGGTACGGCGGCCTGCGCGTATTTTACAGTACTGCTTCAAAAAAACGGCTATTCCGCCGTCCAGGTGGGGGCCGTCAACGCCCTTAACTCGTTCATCACGATTGTCGCCACCCCTTTTTGGGGCATGGTAGCCGATAGATTCCGTTCCATCAGAAACATTGTCCTTATAACCCTGTGCGCGGGTGTTCCCCTGTGGACCCTTATTCCGCTGTCCCTTAAAATTTTCTTCGGTCCCCTGAGCCTGATGCTCATCGTGGTTCCCCTAAGCTGTTTTTTCCGCAACCCCCATCCGTCACTGGTGGACTCCTACATCGTGCAGCGCTGCAGCCGGGACGGTTTGGCGTATGGCTATGTGCGGCTCTGGGGTTCCATCAGTTATACGATTGCCAGTCTTGGCTTTAGCGTTATCCTGCCCCGCACAGGGGTGGAGTTTTCGTATTATGGGTACGGTATACTGATTCTGCCCTTTGTGATTCTTATGTGGAAGTTCCGGGACCCCGATGTAAACGCCTGCGATGAGCAGCGGAAGGTTCTGAGCTTCAGACAGATGGGCTTTGGCAGACTCTTCAAGAACTATTATTTTATCACGTTTATGATTTTCGCCCTGTTTATTTACCTGCCCAACACCACCTCCAACGCCTTTATGCCCTACCTGATGGAAAATGTGGGCGGTGAATCGGCCCGTTACGGCCTTATTACCGGGCTTAAAGCCCTGCTGGAAGTTCCCTCGCTGTTTTTTATGCGTAGCCTGCGCCGGCGTTTTCCGCTGCCGGTCCTGCTTGCCTGTGCTGCGGTATTCTACAGCGTGGAGGCCCTGCTGTACGCCAACGCTTCCAGCATGACCCATATCGTGCTTATCCAGATCTTCCAGGGCCTGGCAGGGGGCCTTTTAATCGGGAGTTCCGCCAACTACCTGTACTCCCTGTCCCCCCCGGAGCTTACCTCCACCGCCCAGACCATGAATGGCGCCATCGGGGCTATGGCGGCCATCCTGGGAAACATGGTAGGGGGCTTCCTGATCGTGCTGGTGGGGATCCACCAGTTCTACTTTATAGTCAGCGGGGTCCTTTTATTCGCCCTTATCTTTTTTGTGTTCACCCTGTTTTTTGGGATCAAGGTGCTGAATAAAAAACTCCCCTCCGGCCGCTGATCTTTCGGATCTTGAAATCCCCAGCCCCTCCAGGGCCTCCAGCAGGGGAGTCTCATTTTTCTTTTCAAGGGGGCCCAGGGGGAGCCGTGCCGGGCCGGCGGGAAGTCCCGCCCAGCCCATAGCCGCCTTGATGGGTACGGGGTTGGTTTCGATAAAAGCCGCCTTGATCAGGGGGAGCAGCGCGTAATGAAGCTCCCGCCCCTTCTCAAAATTACCATTCAGGCAGGCCTCGGTCAGGGCCGCCACCTTGCCGGGGACCAGGTTGGAAATGACCGATATGACTCCATCCCCGCCCAGACTCAAGAGGGGCAGGGTAAGGCCGTCGTCCCCGGAGAGGACCAGGAAGTCCCTCCCCTCCCCTTGCGCGGGGATCTTGATATTTTTGATCACTTCCCCCATCTGGTTAATGTCCCCGCTGGCCTCCTTAACCCCAATAATGTTGGGAATCCGGGCCAGTTTTTCCATCAGGGCCGTGGGGATGTTCCGCCCCGTGCGGCCGGCGATGTTGTAGATGATGATGGGAATGTCCAGTTCCCCGGCGGCCTCGAAATGGCGGATAAGGCCGGAATCGTTGGGCTTGTTGTAGTAGGGTGTTACCACCAGCGCCGCGTCGGCCCCCATGTCGCGGGCCCGTTTGGTGTACTTTAGCATGTAGGCAGTATCGTTGGACCCGGTTCCAATGATGAGCGGCAGACGGCCCTTCACCTTTTTTACGGCGATCCTGATAAGTTCCTCTTCTTCACTTTCCTCAAGTGTGGGGGTTTCCCCGGTGGTCCCCAGGGGTAAAAGGCCGTGTATACCTTCCCCGATCTGGTAGTCCAGAAGCCGCTCCCAGCCGGCATAATCCACTTTCCCCGATTCTTTCATAGGGGTGATAAGGGCGGTAATAGCCCCTTTCAGTCTCGGTACCATATATACTCCCATCTTAAATTAGTTGTGGTGGTTCTGTCCTGTCAAATTACGAAAGCGAACCGGTTTTTTGCCGGCCAATACTATCGGCCAGCACATCGTCAAAGGTAAAAACCCCCTGCCGGACTGGCCCCGCTTCATCGCAGCGGAGCAGCCAGCGGGCAGCCATCAGTGCCCCCCGGACCAGACCTTCCCGGTTCCGGGCACGGTGGGTAATTTCTATACTGTCGGACGGAGAATCAAAAACAATCGTATGGGTGCCGGGCATCGCCCCAAGACGCAGACTGCCGTAATGGAGTTCTTCCGGCCTGGGGGGACGGTTCAGAGTCTCGTAGACCGCCTGAGTCTTCCGGCCCATGTTTTTCATGATAATCTCCACCAGCATTTTGGCAGTCCCGGAGGGGCTGTCGGCTTTTTTGTTGTGGTGAATCTCGTAACCGGCTACGTCGTAGTCCGTAAACCCGTCCATCAACATGGCGGCACAGGCGACGATCCGGTAGAAAAGGTTTACCCCCAGGGAAAAATTGGGGGCCCAGAGCAGGGAAGAACCGGCGGCCCGTACCGCAGCTTCCACCTCTTCCAGCCTGTCCTGCCAGCCCGTGCTGCCCACCACCACGGGGATTCGCCGTTCCGCCAGGGCTTTGATATTGGCCACAACCGCATCAGGCCGCGTAAATTCCAGGGCTACATCTATCCGGCCCGTCCTGTCCGCAGGGTCCGGTCCGGCATAGTCCGGTCCGGCACGGTCCGGTCCGGCGGCATGCCCGACCCCACCCGGACCGGCTGCCATTTCGGGGATTGTCCTGTAGACAGGCGCCCCGTGCATGCTTGTTTCCGGGCCATAAAAAGGATCTACCACCGCGACAACCCGGTATCCCTGTTCCAGGGCCAGACTTTCAATAAATTTCCCCATCTTGCCGTAGCCGATAATAGCGATGTTCATTCCTTGTCCTCGTTACCGGCTTTGCCCTCGTTACCGGAGGGGCCGCCTCCCGGTTCAGGAACTTCCAGACGGTCAAAAAAATCAATGTGCAGGGCCCGGACCACATCTTCCGCCTCCGTATCCTCGACAATAAAGCTGATATTCACTTTACTGGCCCCCTGGGAGACCATCTGGACCGGTACTCCCAAGAATTCGCAGGTACGGAAGGCCCTGGCCAGAATTTCCGAGGATCGCTTTACATTGCCGACAATAGTAACAATGGCCTTTCCCTGCCGCAGTTCCACACTGGCTATTCTGGACAACTCCTCTTTCAGCGCCGAAAGATCGTTCACCGTATCCAGAGTTAGGGAGACAGATACCTCGCTTGTCGCCACCATATCTACCGAAATATGATGCCGGGCAAAACTGGAAAAAACCTCCGCCAGAAATCCGTATTGGCCCAGCATCCGGGTAGAGACAATATCAACCAGGGTTATGCTTTTGCGGGATGTGATAGCCCGCACAGGAAGGGTCCTTTTCTCCGGAGAGGAAACAATCCTGGTACCCGGCGCGGCGGCGTTATAGGAGTTTTTGACCAGTACCGGCGTACCCGTTTTCATACAGGGCTGCATAGCACGGGGGTGGAGTACCTGTGCGCCGAAATATGCCAGCTCCGCGGCTTCCTCATAGGTTACAGTTTCCACAGGTTTGGCATTTTTTACAATCCGGGGGTCCGCCGTAAGAATACCGTCCACATCTTTCCAGATCTGAACCTCCTCTGCGTTACAGGCCGCGGCAATCATCGTGGCGGAAAGATCACTTCCGCCCCGTCCCAGAGTCGTAATAGTCCCCGCCGCGTCCCGGGCGATAAAACCCGTAACCACCGGCAGCACCCCCCCCTCCACAAGGGGAAGGACCTTTTCGGGGATCAGGTTCCAGCTTTCCCCGCTAATCTCCGCAACAGTGTAATTGGAATCGGAAACAAAACCCAGTTCCCAGGAATCGAAAGCCTTGGCTGTTATACCCAGAGCGGCAAGGTACGCAGCCACAATCCGTACTGAAAACCGTTCTCCAAAAGACAAAAGGTAGTCCCTGGTCCGCCGGCTCAGTTCCCGAATCTGGGAAATACCGGTTAAAAGACTCTTCAGCTCGTCCAGCAGGGGAACAATCTCCCCCTCAGCGGCCCCCAGGCCCAGGTTTTGTATAGTTTCCAGATGGAGCCGTTCAATGACACCCGTAGAAACCTGCGCCTTGTGGTAAGCCAGCGCGCCGGCTTCCAGCAGATGGTCCGTTGTATCCCCCATCGCGGACAGTACCAGCACAGGACGCCGCTCCAGCCGGCTTTTAACGATATCCGCCACCCGGCGAATACAAACAGCATCCGCCACCGATGTCCCGCCGAATTTCATCACAACCATAGGAGGGAAGTCTATCAGGAACAGGGGGTTTTTTCCTAGCAGCCGTTACGATTTCCCCTTATTTCCACCATAGGGCGTTATAATAGTCTGATTTTTGCCGGAGTGCCCTGTTTACCTCGTCAATACCCAGAATTTCCAGTAATGTTTTTTCGCCTTTGTTCATTGAACGGCCAAGCGCCAGTCCCTCCGCATTGTAAACAGCGCCGATGGAATCTATCAATGCGGGGAAAATGTCAAAATGTG
>JAITJW010000041.1 GCA_031278715.1 Treponema sp.
AGAGGAAGTGGCGGGAGCGGAAGAAGGTGAGCTGGATACCGTCGCGGAAGGCGGCGTGCCAGTCGTAGGTCTGGCTGTCTTTGGTCTGGTTGCGGGTACTCATAGTTTAGTCCTCCATGTTCTATAGGATTGCTATAGGATTGCGCAGGTGATTAGGACTGTGCAGATATTTATAGGGGCGGCCGTGCATGGCACTTCGATTTTCTGCAAAAATTTGTTGAAATTCGTGCGTACCGTATTTTTGCGCAAGCCATGCGGCTTGAGCAGTGTAAGGGATTGGAGCAGCGCAAGGGATTGGAGCGGAAATACCGCAGAACCCCGCAGGGGTTCGAGGAATTGGAGCGGAAAGCCCGGTCCCCGCCGCAGGCGGGGATGCGCCCAAATCTACAAGCTTAATCGTAGCAGTGGCCTGCCGGGACGGGCTTGACGTAACGTTAACATTAACCTCTACCATAGGGTCCTAGCTCATTGGTAAGGAGAGAGGATCATGCAAAAACGGCAGTTTGGAAAGTTGGGATACGAGGTATCGGCCTTTGGGATGGGCTGTATGCGGCTTCCCCGGATCCTGAAGGGGGATCGCTCGGAGGTGGACCGGGAGAAAGCCTGGGAGATGATCCGCTACGCCGCGGACCACGGGGTAACGTACTTTGACACGGCCTATGGGTACCACAACAAGACCAGCGAGGAAGTGCTGGGGGAGGCTCTGGAGGGGGGGCGGCGTGAAAAAGTAAAAATCGCCACTAAGCAGCCGTTTGGGGTGATGAGGGACCTGGCTTCCGGCGGGGGGAAGACTTTGCCGGAAAACGCCCGGCGTAACCTGGAGGCTACGCTCAAGAAGCTGCGGACTGGTTATATTGATGTGTACCTGATCCACAGTATTGGGGAGCGGGACTGGGAGGGGATCAAGCAGGCCAGGGTTATCGAGGAATACGAGAAATTCCGTGCCGAGGGCTTGATCAGGGCGATTGCCTTTTCCTTCCACGGGGATTACGCGGCCTTTACGCAGGTACTGGACTACTACGACTGGGGGATGTGTCAGATTCAGCAGAATCTGATCGATGTGGACCGGGAGGCTACGGAACAGGCTATCCGCGACGCGGGAAAGAAGGGCTGCGCCCTGGTTATCATGGAACCGCTGCGGGGGGGCAATCTGGCGGTTCCCCCGGCCCCGATTAAGGCTATCTACGATTCTTCTGGCATAAAGCGCGGCGCTGTAGAGTGGGCTTTCCGTCATCTGCTTAACTACCCGGAAGTAAGTACCATTCTGAGTGGGGTTTCCACGATGGAACAGTTGAAGGACAATATCGAAATATTCTCCAAGTCGGACGCTGTAGCGGGTAGTTTAAGCGAGGGGGAAAAAAAGCTGATCGCCTGTGTGCGGGAGCAGTACCTGTCGATGAAATCTATCCCCTGTACGGGCTGCGAGTACTGTCTGCCCTGTCCCCAGGGGGTGAATATCCCCCAGGTGTTTGGGAAGTACAACGACGGGGTGATGTTCGGTACCTTTGAACCTTCCCGCCGGGGCTATATGTTCCAGACCCGTGGCAAAGAGGACGCTGGTCAGTGCGTCCGGTGCGGGGCCTGCGAGAAGAAGTGTCCCCAGCACATCG
This sequence comes from Treponema sp., assembly GCA_031278715.1. Taxonomy (GTDB): domain Bacteria; phylum Spirochaetota; class Spirochaetia; order Treponematales; family Breznakiellaceae; genus JAISFT01. The sequence goes on from JAITJW010000041.1 coordinate 1,611, forward strand.
GGATCATCGGTGAACTTGCCAAGGCCCACCAGACGCTGCGGGGCTGGGTGGAGTAATCATCATCATCGGGTAGGAAGCTGCCCATTATGTGGGCAGCTGTCCTCCCACACCACCGTGCGTACGATTCTGTACACGGCCTTTCATTGGAGGGGAAAGCCCGGTCCCCCGCGGACCCGGGCTGCGCCCAAACCCACAGCTTTAATCGTGTCAGGATACTAACGCTGTACGCGGCCGGAGGCGTTACCCGCGGCCAGGGCCTCTGCCTCGGCCAGGTTTATCAGGTTAAAATCGTGCTCAATCGAATGTTTGAGGCAGGAAGCGGCGGCGGCAAAATTGATGGCCCGCTGGTTGTCCCAGCCTGAAAGCTGGCTGTAGATAAGGGCCGCGCCGAAGCTGTCCCCGCCCCCTACCCGGTCAACGATGTGAACAGTGTAGCCGGGGGCAAAAAAGGCGTTTCCGTCCTCGTAGAGCATGGCGGACCAGGTGTTGTCGCTGGCGGAAAGGCTGCCCCGCAGGGTAATGGCGACCTTTTTGAAGTTAAAGCGTGCTGAAAGCTGAGCGGCCACCGAAATGTAGCTTTCCCCCCGGACCTTGCCGCCCGTAATATCGGCCCCTTCCGCACGGATGCCGAATACGTCGGCGGCGTCTTCCTCGTTGGCAATACAGATATCCACAAAGGGCATCAGATCGCCCATCACACGGCCGGCCTTTTCGCTGGTCCAGAGTTTTTTGCGGTAGTTAAGGTCGCAGCTTACCGTAAGGCCCAGCTTTTTGGCGGTTCTTACCGCCTCCAGGCTGGCGGCTGCACAGTTGTCGCTGAGGGCCGGGGTAATGCCGGTAATGTGGAACCAGTGGGCCCCGGCGAATATCCTGTTCCAGTCGAATTCTTCGGGCTTTACCAGGGCGATGGCGGAACCGGAACGGTCATAGATAACCTTGCTGGCCCGCTGGCTGGCCCCCTTTTCAACAAAGTACAAGCCCAGCCGTTCACCTCCCCGGAGGATCAGGCTGGTATCCACCCCGTAACGGCGGCACTCGTTAAGGGCGCACTGACCGATTTCATGGGTGGGAAGTTTGGTAACAAAGGCAGCGTCCATGCCAAACTGGGCCAGGGAAACGGCCACATTGGCCTCCCCGCCGGCATAACTTGTCTCCCAGGCCCCGGCCTGGACAAAACGCAGATACCCTGTCGGGTTCAGGCGCATCATAATTTCACCAAAGGTAACGATCCGTTTCATGCTCTCTCCTTTACTGCCTCTACTAACTGCCGGGCAAGGTTCGTAATCCTGTCCCACTGACATGAGGCCATCCAGTCCTTGTTTACCAGGTTTCCCCCTATGCCCAGACCCAGGGCTCCGGCCCCGATAAACGCGGCGGCGTTTGTTTCGTTGATCCCCCCCACCGCCAGGAATTTAATATGGCTTAACGGGGCTCTGATGGCCTTGAGGTAAGCGGTTCCCAGATCCGCTGCGGGAAACAGTTTGACAAAATCCGCTCCCGCCTCGTGGGCGCTTATACACTCGCTTGGGCTCAGGGCGCCGGGCAGGGATACCAGACCCGCATCACGGGTACGGCGGATCACCAGGGGGTTCGTATTGGGGGATACGATGTAGAAAGCCCCTGCATCCCCGGCCATATCTACCTGGGCCTCCGAGAGTACCGTACCCGCCCCCACAAGAAGCCGCTCGCCAAACCGCTCCCGCAGCCTGGTAATTCCGCCAAGGGTAGCCTTAAAACTTTCAGGCTTTGCCTGGTTAAAAGTTATCTCCATCAGCGTAATGCCCCCCGCCACAAGGGCCTCCGCCAGGGGGAGGATAAGATCCTCGTCCGTCCCCCGGACAATGGCGATGATCTTGTCTTCCAGAATCTTCCCGATGACTTTGTTACGCATGGTACGGTCTCCCCTTTCTGATACACTATACCTTGTTCACGGTCCGGGCAACCGGCTGACACGTATCAGAGCCATTCCCAAAACTCGGTTAGTTTTGGGAAAGCCTCATCAGTTTGAAAATTTAATCCCCGTCTGCGCGTCCATGCTGTCGATAAGGGCAAGGGACTCCTCGATGAGGAATATGAAGGCGCTGTTGTAGTACCGGATGCCTATAGTACGGGGAACCATTTTCGGGCATACTACGCTTATGGTATATAGTTCCCGCCGGGACCTGGAACAACTCTGTTCCGGTGTTTTTACCGGGCTCGGTCTTCCCCGGCAAGAGGCGGAAGATTCGGCAAAAATTCTGGTTAGCGCGGATGCCAGGGGCATTCGCAGTCATGGGGTGGCCCGGATCAAGCGTTACGTTGACGGCATCAGGGCCGGGCATATCAGGGGCGGCATACGTCCCACCGTACTGCGGGAAACCCCGGTTTCCCTGGTTCTGGATGCGGAAGGGGGCATGGGCCTTTCCCTGAGTAAACAATCCATGGAAAAAGTTATCGACATGGCCGCCGGCCACGGGATCGGGCTCTGCTCGATCCGCAACTCCAACCATTTCGGCATCGCCGGGTATTACGCCGAAATAGCCGCCCGCCGGGACATGATCGGTATTGCCATGACCAATACCGCGGCCTTAGGGGTCCCAACTTTTGCCAGGGAGGCCATGTTCGGTACCAACCCCATCGCCTTCGCGGTTCCGGGCATGGGTAAGGACCTGTTCAGCCTGGACATGGCCACTACCACAGTAACACGGGGGAAGATCGAGGTGGCCGCGCGGGAGGGAAAGCCCATCCCCCCCGGCTGGGCGGTGGGACCCGACGGTCTTGCCACCGTTGACGCGGCCCGGCTGTTGGAGGACATGCTCTACAAGCGGGGGGGCGGCCTTCTGCCACTGGGCGGGGAAGGGAGCGCCGGGGCGGGCTACAAAGGATACGGCCTGGCGGTCATGGTTGACATCCTCTGCGCCGTCTCCTCAGGCGGTGTCTTCGGCGGGGCGGTCATGGATTCGGAAATGACATCCGCCAGGGTCTGCCACTTCTTCATGGCCCTCCGCATCGATCTGTTTCGGGACCCGGAGGACTTTAAGCGGGATATCAGCCGTATGCTGGGGGAACTGCGATCCCTCAAGCCCGCAGAGGGGGCCCGGCGGGTCTACTACGCAGGGCTCCTGGAACAGGAAGCGCAGGCCCGCTGTGAACACGAGGGGGTTCCCCTAACGGACGAAGTATGGAAAACCCTCTCGGAAACCGCCGCCGCCCTGGGAGTACCCGTACCGCCGCCGCTGGCTGTGAAAGATTCATCTGTAGGTCAAGTTTAGGCCCCCCCTGGGAGGCCTCCGCCAGCAGCCTGTTGCGCTGACCTTATGGCTACGCCATAAGGTCTTGTGGGTTTTTGCATAACGGGGCGGTAACGCACTACAGTAAAGCATATACAGGACTGTCAGGCGAAGTTTTTGGTCTCTTTATTCGGCCCTCTTACAATGTAGTTCTGGTTCTGCAGTTAACGTTATGCGACGTAGGGGCGTACTCCATTATTTTATATTTTAATTCCATTTTATATGCCATTTTTATTATATACCCTTCCAAAAAAATTAGCAGTTTCATTTTCCATTAGTTTCATATAATAATTCTTGATCCTTTTTCCATATTTACATGATTCGATAAAATCTTTTAAAAATATTTCGGCGGCTTCTTTACCGCCAAAATATATCATAAGTGTCATCGGATACAATGATTTTCCTGTCCATTTATTAAATTGCATCCCATTATTTTTTATATATTCTATTGCATTAATTTTATTAACAAAAATATCAAATATAGGAATGACATATAATTTTATATCCCTTATAATATCAAATATAATTTTATCAAATGTTGCTCCAGATAAATTGTAATCTTTGAAATAATTATAGGGACTAATATAACCTATTGTATTATGATATATTAACCCGTCATGTTTTTGTTTTTCTGTATGTTCTATTTCCCATTTTTTAATTCATTTGAATATATACTGCAATGTGGCCATACGGAAACATGACCAGCAAAATTTCTTTGACTTGACTGGAAATATATTTCATAAATCATATCATTGTCAGAAGATTTTTTACGCAATAATTGTCATTTTTTTAGTGGTTTAAAACCATATTCAATAAATGCCTTTGCGATTTCATTACAGCCATTTAAAAATATTTCCTTTGGTTTCA
>JAITJW010000050.1 GCA_031278715.1 Treponema sp.
ACCCCGCCTTCCAATCAGAACGATCATTACTCGATTTCCCACCATCGTTCCTTTTCTTTTTTTATCAGATCATCAAGGTAGAGCAGTTGGTCGTCCCGGTTGCGCTTGCCGCCGGGAGCCTCATACATTCTGCCGCCGTTGTAATGGGGAGAAAAATTACAGTTCAGATCCAGGCTGGCGCATAGGAGGCCTATGCCGTCAACATTGAAAGTTTTAATGTCCTTAAAGGAGGTTCCTACAGTACGAACCGAAGGATCTTTTTCGGGGGCTTCAATATCCCTGCCTGCCGCGTCAAATATGCCGTAACCATCCGAATCATTCAGAACACTGATGACAAAGCGTACCTGATTATCGGCCGACCGGGCGGGGATCAGGCTGCGATAATACCCGGCAACGGGAAAAAGGATGACCTCCGCGCCCTTTAATGCCAGAAACTGTGTTACATCGGTAAACCAGCTGTCGTAACAGATGATCATACCTACCTTGCCGAAATCGGTAGTAAATATACCGGTTCTGGTTCCCGGGCTGATATTGTCTTCGGTAATTTCAGGGCTGTAGGGGTGAATCTTGTCGTAAATGCCGATCAAAGATCCCCGGCGGTCGTATAAGACGCCCCGGTTGTATTTACGGCCATCAATCTTATCGGTAACTTGCACGGAAGCGGCTGTATAGACGCCGTGTTTTTCGGCAAGTCCGGAAAGGAGGCCAAGGATAAGTTCCCCTTCGGCGGCGGTTTTGTCTTCCCGGGAGACATATTCCGGATAGAGGAGGAGATCCGCCCCTTCGCCTGCCGCACGGGAGGCAATGGAAACCATCTGTTTCCGGTTCATCCTGCCGGAAGTACACGCAAAGCGGGCCCACCGGGGTTTGACTGCCTCACAGGGCCTGAGGGAAAGTTCCCGTATCTTTACTTCGCCCCCGGGGTTGAAACGGTAGTAGATCCGCAGTTCTGTTTCATGGGGCTTATCGCCTGAAACAAACACCGTGTCCCGGCCTTCCGCCATACCCCCTTCCAGGCGGTAAAATTTGAATATCCCGTCAAAGGATGCGGCGCGGCACTGGAATAACAGGTTTCGCTGGGGATTAACATCCCCGGAAAGGGAGAACAGTACCCGGTAGCGGTATGTGCCCGGATCCAGGTTCAGCCTGGTTGAAATGCAGGCGTTTCCCGCGTGATCTCCCCCGCCGCATACCGATAGATATGCCCCTCCTTCGTCATTTTTAACGGCGAATTTGGGCGCCCTGCAATTACCGAAATCGTTCAACGCCCAGCCCACAGGCAATCCGCCCGATCCGTCCCCGTTTAAGGCGATAGTATAACTGTTCATTTGGATCTCCCGCCATAAAAAGGGCCGCCTGAAAGGCAACCCTTTAAAACGGTTTACTTTATGTACTTCTGGTAGATGACCGCGCGGTCTTTGGCGCCGATCCGGTCAAGCTCCGCAAGGAAGGTGTTCCACGCCGAATCGCTGTTGATGTCCTTGGAACCGGTAATGAATTCGCTGATGGTCTGATCGAGATAGGGATTGAGTACCGAATTGATGTCCGAGATACGGGCATTGTCGGCGTCGTTCAGGGCCGCCGGGGGAATAAAGTATTCCGCCGGAATGGTCCAGGGTACGTCGTCATTGGCATAGTGGTAGTTGTTTATCTCGTTATAGGAAGGGTTGGCCACAATCCGATCCCTTAACGAGGGGTCGCCGGTTTCCCACCATTTTTGGGCGGTTTCAAAATCCGCCGCCTGTTCGCCAAGGCGGAATTCGGCGCTCTGGTACAGAGGGTTCATCTGGTTCCAGGAACTGTTAACCCGCTGTCCGTTGAACGTGGTAAGCAGCTTGTAGAGGGGTGTTGCGCCTTTAAGGGAAAGGGTACCCGGATCGGGGGTGGTCCAGGCTTCGCCCTTGGGGCCGATGTAGCCGGCCATCTGTACCTCAAAGTCAAGGCAGTAATTGTACCAGGCGATTGCCAGGGCGGGGTCCTTGCACTTGTCCGTAATAACCATGCGGACATCAAGGATGGACCAGGGATCGCCGTTGCCCGAATTACGCTGGCCCGCCGGTCCGGCAAGGGGTTTCAGATGGAAGGTTTCGGCCCAGCGGGCGCTCGGCTGGCGCGCCGCGTTCCAGGACGCGAAATGCACCGCCACGACGGGAGGCTCGCTGTGTATGAGGTTTTGGACCTGCTCGCCGGTCATGGTAAAGGAATTGGGGGCTATGAAGCCTTCCTTGTACCAGCCCGCCATAGTTGCCAGGGCCTGCCGGAATTCCTTCTCCCGGTACTGCTCCCACACCTTACCTTTGTTGAGACCCAGCCCGAAAAATTCACCGGAATAGATGAAGGGCATGTGGGCCTTGCTGATAAAGGCAACGAACTGCCTCAGGTTGTTGGCGGCGAAGGCGATGGGAATTTCATCGTTCCGGTTGCCGTTCTTGTTCACATCGTTGTCCCTTACCCAGCGGATATAATCGGCGAATTCCGCGATGGTTTCCGGAACTTTCCGGTTGTTGTCCCGGAAGAAGGGCATGTGGTACCAGGCCCGGCCATTACCGTAGATGCAGTGGAGGCAGTCGTTTACATAGGGCAGGCCGTAGATGTGGCCGTCCCCGCCCCGTATCCGCTGATCCAGGGCCGGATACTCGTCCAGCATTTTCCTGATGTTGGGGTAGTTCCCGATATTGTACCTGTCCAGGGAGGCAAGAATTCCCTGGGAACCCCAATAGGTCAGGTTGTTTATACTGCCGAATCCCGTATACCCGGCAAGGATAATATCCGGGTACTGACCGGAAGCCAGCATGGTATTGAGGCGGGTATTGGCGTCCGCATCGGAGCTGGAGGTAATATCCAGCTTGATCCCGGTTTCATCGGTTATCTTTTTGGTAAAGGCGTTGTCCTTGTAATCATAACTGGTAACCGAAGCTTGCAAGCCGCCGGCAACAAACATCGAGAAGGTAACATCCTGCCTGGTCAGGGGCAGCCCCCCGCTGGTGTTAACGCTGCTCGCGCCGGTTTCGGTTTGCCTGTTTCCCCCCGCAAAGGCCGGGAAAACCAGCAGGGCGAGTAGAAAAAATACCAAAATTCTTTTCATATTTTCCTCCGTTGGCATAAAATATATCTACCGCTAGACGCGGCAAATTACCTTGTTGCGGGGTTCCGCACCTTCATCACTCCTTCAGTGAACCTATCAGCATCCCCTTGATGAAGTACTTCTGGATAAAAGGATAGAGAACCATCATGGGGACGGCGCCCACTACCATTACCGCGTACTTAAGCTGAAGCATTATGCTGATCATCTCTTCCAGTATGCGGGGATCCATCAGGGCAAGCTGATCCGGCGGGGTATTGGCGATAAAGAGGATCTGCCGCAGAACCATCTGGAAATTAAAGGTGGCCGGCTTTGACAGGTACAAGAGGCCGTTGAAGTAACCGTTCCAGATTCCCACGGCGTTAAAGAGAATCATTACGGCCACCACCGGTGTCGCCAGGGGCAGGGCGATTGAAAAGAAAAACCGTATGTCCCCGCAGCCGTCGATATGGGCCGCGTCCAGAAGCCCCTGGGGGATTGAAGTCTGGAAGTAGGACTTGACAATGATCATGTTGTAACAGGAGAACATAAAGCCCACGATCAGGGACCAGCGGGAACCGACGAGGCCCAGTTTGCTCATCAGAACGTAGTTGGGAATGATACCGCCGTTAAAAAACATGGTTACCAGAAAAAAGAGCTGGAAGAAACGGCGATCCTTAAGATCCCTGCGGGATAAAGGGTAAGCGGACAGCAGCAGCAGGCTCACCGCCACTACTGTTCCCCCTGTTACGTAGAGCAGGGAATTGAAAAAACCGGTTCTGAGGAGGCCGTAATCAAACACGATTTTATACGCGTTTAACGTAAGCCCCACCGGCCACAGGAAGACATCACCCCGGAGTATGGCGTCCGTTTCGCTGAACGAACAGGCCACGGTGTATAGCAGGGGGTAAAGTACAACAATTCCCGAAATAAACAGGAATAGTATACAAAGTGTGTGAAAGACGCTGTCGCCGGCGGCACTTTTACGCAGGCCGGCCGGGGGGATCCCTTTCCGATTCATTTCCGCCTTCCCCTAAAACAAGCCTTCGCCCGAGATGGCGTTAGCGAGTTTGTTGGCCCCGATGGTGAGCAAAACACCCACCACATTCTGAAAAAGCCCTATGGCTGTGCCGAAGGAATAATCCGCCCTGGTTCCCACCCCCACTCCAAGGCCGACCTTATACACATAGGTAGCGATAACCTCCGACGCCGGCAGGTTAAGGGGGGTCTGCATGAGGTACACCCGCTCAAAGTCGCTGGAGAGGATACCACCCATGCTGAGGATAAGCATTATGACGATGATGGGCCGGATTCCGGAAAGGTCGATATGCCATATCCGCTGCCAGAGATTCGCCCCGTCAATAATAGCCGCCTCGTGGTAAGTTGGATCTATCGAGGCAAGGGAGGCAATGTAGATAACCGCCGAGTAACCGGTCGATTTCCAGACACTGGTCCAGACATAGATATGGGGGAACAGGGCTACCGATCCCATAAAATTGATCTCCTTGAAACCAAGACCCTTCAGTACGATGTTTATCCCCCCGCTTCTGATATCCAGGAGCTGGACCACAAGGCCCACCACGATTACCGTAGAAAGGAAGTAGGGTGCGAAGGTAATGGTCTGCACCGCTTTTTTGTACTTGTTCAAAAAACAGTGGTTGACGCAGATAGCCAGGATCAGGGGGAAGGGAAACCCCGCGACGATGCTGTAAACGCTTAAGAGCAGGGTGTTCCGCAGGACGGCAAAAAAGTTGGGGGAAGAAAAAAAGCGCCGGAAATTGTAAAGCCCCATCCAGGGGCTGCCCCACACCCCCTGGCGCGGGATAAACCGTTTAAACGCCATGAGTACCCCGTAGATGGGTACGTAGTTAAAGATAATAAC
>JAITJW010000131.1 GCA_031278715.1 Treponema sp.
CCGCTCCACTCCATTACCGCCGGTCAACGCCCGGATCTCCTCCGTGTTGGAATCCGAGGCGGGAAGAACGGCGTCAAAAAGTTTAAGTTTCTTTGCCAGTTCTATACGGTAACTACTCGCTTCGATGCCGAAGATCCGCTGGGCCCCCATGGCCCGGCAGAGCATGGCGGCGGCGAGTCCCACCGGCCCCAGACCGACCACCAGAACACTGTCGTTTCCGCTGACTCCCAGTTTCATGATGGCTTCGTAGACTGTGCCGAAACCGCAGGCTACCTGCGCCCCGTCGGTGTAACTTAAAGAATCGGGAAGCTCCACCAGATCTTTCTCGTCGCAGAGCAGGTATTCCGCCATGCCCCCGTCCCGCTGCCAGCCATAGGCCGCCCGCAGGGGGGAAGAGCAGGAGATCATATACCCCATGCGGCAGTCATGACAGACCCCGCATCCTGAAATATGGTACACCACCACCCGCGCGCCCCGGTGGAAACGCCTGATCCCGGGCCCCTCCTCCACCACCTGGCCGCAGGGTTCATGGCCGGCGATGACTCCCTGGTAGCCCTCCGGCCCCTTGCCCGTATGCTCCCGGTAGATCGCCCGGATGTCGCTGCCGCAGATGGTGGAGGCCTTCATCTTTACCAGAACCTGGCCGTGGCCCGGTTTGGGTATGGGGACTTCCCCGAATTTGACCGTGCTGTCTCCGGGGAGATAAACCCCCTTCATGTTCCCTTCCATGGCCTTACTCCAGATCGTAAGTTTTTCCGTAACGGACAATCTCTGTTTGGGGGAAGCCGTGCTCCCCCAGGTATTTTTTGAACGCCCCCTGGGCCCTGGGCTCCCCGTGGACCAGGAAGATCCGCTTGAGCCGGGAGCAGTCAACAGCCTTAAGCCAATCCAGGGCTTCCGTATAGTCGGCATGGGCGCTGAAGGCGTTAAGCTCCTCCACCGCCGCCCGGCGTTTGAGCCACTGGCCGTGGATCTTTACTTCCTCCACCCGGTCCCGAATCCGCCGCCCCAGGGTATTTTCCGCCATGTAACCCACGATAAGGATAGTGGTCCGGCTGTCCCCGATGTTGTGGATCAGGTGGTGCTGAATCCGCCCGGCTTCGCACATGCCATCCGCGGAGATGATGATCAGGGGCCCGCCGCGGTTGTTCAGCGCCTTGGATTCATCAACGCTGGTGGTAAAATTAAGGCTGTTGAACCCAAAGGGGTTTTTATGGTGCCTGATAAAGGCATCGTGAATCTCGTCATCGTAACATTCGGGGTGTACCTGGAATATGGTGGTGGCGTTAGTAGCCATGGGGGAATCCACGTAGATGGGGACCTCGGGGATGATCCCGTCGTCTACCAGCAGATGGAAGTAGTACACCAGTTCCTGGGTCCGTTCAATGGCAAAGGAGGGGATAAGGATTTTTCCCCTTTGTTCCACCATGCGGGCCGCCACGGCGGCGAGTTTTTTTACCGCGTTGTCCTTGTCGTCATGACGGCGGTCCCCGTAGGTGCTTTCCAGTACCAGATAATCCGGCGCCGGGGGGATGTCCGGGTCCCGGATAATCGGTTTACCCCGGCGGCCCAGATCGCCGGTGCAGAGGATCCGGGTCTCTTTACCGTTTTTCTTCACCGTGATAAAGGCCATGGCGGAACCTAGGATGTGCCCTGCATCGAAAAATTCCAGGTTTACCCCGTCGCCGATGTACACGGGCCGGTTATAGGAAACCCCCAGCATCTGGCTGGTGGCCTGAATTGCGTCCTTTTCCGTGTAGAGGGGCTTCCAGTTGAACTTTTCACCCTTCTTCTGGGCCTGGCTGCGGAGGTAGGCCGCATCCCGGGCCTGAATATTGGCGGAGTCCATCATGATAAGGCTGGCGATGTCCCTGGAAGCGGGGGTGGCGTAGATATTTCCCCTATAGCCATTTTTGGTAAGCAGGGGTAAAAGACCGCAGTGATCAAGGTGGCCATGGGTAAGAATGGCCGATTCTATCCGGTCCGGTTCTATGCCCAGATTCCGGTTCTTCCGGTCCGCCTCCGCCCGGGACCCCTGGAAGGCCCCGCAGTCTATGAGGTAGCTCCGCCCCTCTATTTCCAGTACATGCTTGGAACCGGTTACTTCTTCCGCGGCGCCGAGGGAATAGAATTTCACCCTAGTTTTCCTCCCGGATCAGGGCTTCGGTAAAACCAACCCTGCCCAGGAGCCGGGCTACCGACGGGATGTCCGCCGCGGGAACGCCGGAGATAACCACCCGGATATAATCCCCGTAGCCTTCGTATGAAGGGCTGAATCCCACGGTGGTAAGACGGTCAAAGGCCTCCCGGGCGTGCCAGGTATTCTTATAGGACCCCACCTGTACCCGGTAGATCTTTCCGTTATCCGCGCTGGGCATATAGGGCCGAATCACGGCGGTTCCCCGGTCAACCATGGGGGGCAGGGGGGAAGGCTCAGGAGGCCGGACCGGCTGTTGGGGCTGGACTGACTGTTGAGGCTGGACCGGCTGGCCCTGCTGAGGCGGAAGGCGGCTTCCCGGCTGCGGGGCCGGTGTTTGCGGGGCCGGGGATGCCGGACTCTGCGGGGCCTGCGCCGGCGGCCTTTGGCCGACCGGGGGCTGCTGTACCGGGGCCTGCGGGCCCTGGATGGGAGCCACAATCTGGGCGGTGGCGGTGGCCACCGCCGGCTTACCGGATTCCACAGCCGTCGAAGCCGGCGGCTGGGCGCTGGTACTGCTGTTATTGCTGTTATTGCTCCCGCTGCTGTCGGTATTGGACCTGCTCCGCTCCGAGACATCAACCAAAGCAGAGGGGGCCGCCGCGATGATGGGAACTTGCTGCTGAGTCCCGTCGGCCGCCGGGCCGGAACCAGTCCCATTTCCCCCGGTATTTACCGGCGCGGAATCGGTGGCAAAGGAGTTGGGCGACTGCAGGACATTGTAAATCGTAATATTCGGCGACTGGGCCGCCACCGGGGCGGTGGTCTGGGTCTTTGAGTCCGCGGTGCTGACCGACGGGGCCGGGGGGTCCTCGCCGGGGACAAATTCCGTCTCCGGGGAAGCTCCCGGGGCCGGAGCCTCGGGGGCCGGTTCTTTGACCGGGTCCTCGTGGGGCGGCAGCAGGGGCGGTTCTTCCGTAGCCGGTTCGGGGGGCGGCGCTTCCGGTTCAGGGGGCGGCGCTTCCGGCTCGGGGGGCGGTTCCTCCGGCTCGGGAGGCGGTTCCTCCGGCTCGGGGGGCGGCGCTTCCGGTTCGGGGGGCGCGGGCCGGGGAGTCCGCTCGTTTACAATTTCCAGGACCACCGGGTTCCGCGCCCGGGAGGAAAGTTCCAGGGCCTCCGCCACACCCCGGGAAACATCGGCGATCCGGCCCTCGGTGGCGGGAATTCTACCGGTAACCCGGGCGTTGATCTGCTTGCCGTTACGGGGATTAGTCACCCGGATCTGAGTCCCCAGGGGGAGGCTGGGGTGGCTTATCGTCATTTCCAGGGTGTTAATTTCCTGGGAAGCGGGCCCTTCCTGGTGGAAATTACGAAACATCGACTGGGCAGCACACGGTCCGGCAAAGACAGTGGCGAAAAACAAAACGACAAATGCCCGCTTCATTACCAATATTTCCTCACCGCCACAGGGCGCAATCCAATTTATCAATATAGTATCGGCAAAATATAGTCTTTTATCAACGGCAAAAACACCCGGCCGGACCATGTTTTCCCCCGCCCGTGTTGCACCGCCTTGAAGCTTGACTTTCGGAAGACTAAAATACTTATGCGGAAGAACGCTATATAGCATTTAAACGTAAGGACAGTTATGGAATTCAGGTCAACCCAGGCCCAAGAGCCCTTGGTTTCCTTCAAAGATGTAGTTTTACGCTGCCTGCCCCCCGACGAAGGGCTGTATGTGCCCGCCCGGGTGGCGGATATGCGCCAATATTTTATGCACATGGACGCGAAAACCACCTATCCGGAGCTGGTTGCCACCATGGCCCCGGCCCTGCTCCAGGGGGAACTCAACCCCTTTTCCGCCAAAAGGGCGGTGGAAAGCGCCTTTGGCTTCGAGCCGGAATTAACCCGGCTGGACGATGATATTTCCCTGCTCAGCCTCTACAACGGCCCCACCGGGGTTTTCAAGGACTTCGGCATTGCCTTCCTGGCGGCGGTGATGGAGGAGCTTGTTAAGAATTCCGGGCCCGCCATGGTCCTGTCCGCCAGCCGGGGGAACGCGGGGGTCAGCCTGGCCCAGGCTTTCCGGGGCCGGGGGGGGATCAGCTCGGTCATTTTATACCCCGCCGGTCCCATCCGGGGCCTGGATCCCGCCTCATTTGCCACCAGGGGGGGAAACATCATCCCTATCCAGATAACCGGTACCCTGGATGACTGCCAAAGGCTTATTGTGGAGGCCATTGAGGACCGGCCCTTCGCCGAGCGTTACGGGGTGACCAGCGCCAACGCCATCAACCTGGGGCGGCTTCTGCCCCAGTGCTTCTACTATATCTACGCCTTTGTAAAGATAAAAAACTCCCTCCGGGGGGATCTGGTCTTTAGCGTACCCTGCGGCAACTTTGGGAACCTTATCGCCGGCCTCTATGCCTGGAAGTTTGGTATGCCCGTCAAGGGCTACATCGCCGCCATGAATGTGAACGATGCCTTTGGGGACTATATCCGGGGCAAACGTTTTGTCCCCCGGCCGGTGGTCCCTACCAATTCCCCCTCCCTGGACGTAGGAGTGCCCAGTAATTACAAGCGGCTGGCCGCCTTCTACGAGGAATCCCCTGCGGTGATGCGGAACATGGTGTACCCCGCGTCCATTGGAGACGACCGGACCGTGGCGGCTATCGGGAAGGTCTGGAAAAAATACGGAGTCCTCCTGGATCCCCACAGCGCCGTCGCCTTTGCCGCGGCGGAGGATCTGGCATCTTCCCAGGAATTTGCCGGCCATGTGCATACCGTAGTGATAGCCACGGGGCACCCTGCCAAACGGGCCGCCCTGGTATCCCAGGCCATAGGCGAGGATATCGAGATTCCCCCCCGCTTTGCCCAGCTTCAGCGCCGGGTGGACCCCATAGCGATCATTAAGCCCGATCTTGAGGCCCTGGAGGGAGTTATCGCAAGCTGTTTTTAACGAAGCGGCCCGACAGGCCAGTTCAGCGGATATCAAAATTTTCCCAAAAGTGAGGATTCCATGAAATTTTCCCTGGTCCCGTCGCTTATCGCCCTAACCTTGATTTTGCTGCCCCCGGTTCCGCTGGGGGCCCAGGATGCCCCCGGGGCGGGGGAATCCGGCCCCGGCCCGGCCTCTGAAGCCCCCCGCAGCCCCGAAGTTCCCCGCAGCCCCGAAGCTCCCCGTATCGGCGAAGCCCCTCCTCCGGCGGGCGGCGAAGAGTCCTCCGGCGACGGGGGAATTTTAGCCGGCCCCGAAGAAGCCCTTGAAGCCCTGTCCGGCATTACCGAAGAAATCGAAAGCAAAATGCTGCCGGCTGAAACCCAGGGGAACTATATCGGGCGGCTGGGCATTGCCCTGGGGATTATCGCGTTACAGGCCCTGCTTATCTGGATCTTCTGGCGCCATGTTTTCAGGTTCATTACTAAAAAAACGGTTGATTACCTTGGGACCCGGCTCAAACCCTTCACCATAAAAAAACTCAAAATTCTGAACACCAGGCAGATCCTCCAGCTTGTCGTTTTTGGCATTAAAATTGTTAAATATATTTTTACCATCTTGCAGCTTTTATTTACCATACCCCTGATATTCAGCCTGTTTCCCCTTACCCGGGATCTGGCCTCCACCTTATTCGGCTATATTCTTACCCCCTTCAAGAACATTGTATTTGGGGCCGTCGCCTATATTCCGAACCTTATTACCATAGCGGTTATTGTGGTGGTTACCCGTTATGTGCTGCAGGGCCTGAAATTTTTCGCGGTCCAGGTTGAAAAGGGAAAGCTGGCGATCCCCGGTTTTTACGCCGACTGGGCAAATCCCACCTTTAATATCCTGCGGGTCCTGCTCTATGCCTTTACTGTGGCAATCATTTACCCCTACCTGCCCGGATCGGATTCCCGCATCTTCCAGGGGGTGTCGGTGCTGGTGGGCATTATTTTCTCCCTGGGTTCCAGCAGCGCTATCGGAAATCTGGTGGCGGGGCTGGTCGTTACCTACATGCGCCCTTTCAAAATCGGAGACCGGATTAAAATAAACGATGTAACGGGCTTTGTGGTAGAAAAGACCCTTATGGTGATCCGCCTAAAAACCCACAAAAACGAATACGTTACGTTCCCCAACCTGATAATTTTGAATTCCAGTATCGTGAACTACCATACCTCATCCGACGAGGATGAAGAAGGACTTATCCTGCACACCACCGTTACGTTTGGCTATTCAACGCCCTGGCAGACCGTACATGAAATTCTGATCAACGCCGCCCTGTCTACCTCTCATATTCTGGAGAATCCCAGGCCCTTTGTACTGCAAACCGCATTGGACGATTTTTACGCTAACTACCAGATAAACTGTTATTCCAAAGATGTCGATTTGGTACCCGGGATATATTCAGAGCTGTACCAGAACATACAGAACGGTTTCCACGCTGCAGGCCTTGATATGACCGTTCCCCATATCCGGGCCAACATACCATACACAGACCCCTCCGGCATCTTTCCCCCGCCCAGGACCTTTGATGCACCGCCGGATTCCCCGCCGCCACCGCCGGACTCCCCGCCTCCGGACGCCCCACCGCGTCCGCCGGATTCTCCGCCTCCGCCGGACGCCCGGCGGCGCCGCGGGCCGGGGAAAAACCATCCGCCGGCCGGGCCGGTTTCAAAAGCCGATCAAGCCTGAAACGGCTGCGGTCAGGCGGTTTTAGTACGGATCACCCGGTAATCTGCCTGTACCGGGCCGTGCGGTAGGACCGGGTGTCGGGAACCTTGAACCTGAGTACCGTGTCCCGTGCCCGTTCTATCCGCCGCGAGGGGGTAGGGTGGGTCTTGATAAGGCCCCCGGTCTGGTTCCGCTGGTTTTTTTCCAGCTGCTGGAGCATGGAAATCAGACCGGCGGGGTCGTAGCCCGCGGCGGCCAGCAGACTCATCGCAGCAGCATCGGCGCCAAATTCCTGCTCCTGGGAGTAGCCTTTATCGATCAGGGTGGTGATAATCTCGTTCACCGACTCGTCCATAATATCGGCCAGCTCGTTCAGATCATCGCTTCCCAGCGTCCTTGCCGCGGAACTCGCGGTTGTCATAATGGCCTTGGTAATCCGGTTGTTCTTTATCGCCTTGATACTGTGCTG
Organism: Treponema sp.; assembly: GCA_031278715.1. Taxonomy (GTDB): domain Bacteria; phylum Spirochaetota; class Spirochaetia; order Treponematales; family Breznakiellaceae; genus JAISFT01. The sequence goes on from JAITJW010000131.1 coordinate 7,258, forward strand.
CAGCTGGATATGACCAATCTCGTGGGCAATAACCGCCGCCAGAGAGTCTTCCGAATCCGCGCAGGCAAGGAGCCCCCGTGTAATAAAGATGTGCCCCCCAGGTGTGGCAAAGGCGTTAATTTCCATACTGTCCAAAATTGCCACGTGGTAGCCGTTGTAGATCTCCGGACGGGGAGAATTGATCACGATAACCATGCATATCTCGTTCAGGTATTTGGTAAGGCCGGCATTGCCCTGCCATACTTTGTAACGGCTAAGGATATTGGCCCCGACCGCACGGCCAATATAGTATTCCTGCTCCGGTGTAATTTCCTCCGCCGCCCGGCTGATAGCCTGGCCGGATCTGCTGATAGAATCCACCGCTTCGGGTTCGATAACCCCCAGCGCGCCGGCCACCTGGGCCCCTATGCTGATGGTATCCCCCAGCGCCGCGCAGGACCAGAGCAGGAAAAGCGACACAAACAGCGCGATCATTCCCATCGCCAAGGTCCGGCGTACAAAACCCTGGCGGCCAAGACGGTTTCCAGATCCTGAAACAGTACGGGACAAGCCCAAAACTCGCCTGGTTCCGGTCATTTATTCATCCCCCATAGAAAGACGGCCTTCGCTGATAAAACTTAACAGATCTTCATCGGAGATCCTGCCGGCCTCTATCAAATCCACCGCGTCAAAATCCACATTGTTGGTTTCCCGGTAGACATCTTCCACTTCCTCGGTAAACCCCTTCCCGGCCATAGCCACTTCCCTGGAAGAAGCCGAACCGGCCCCTCCGGCGGCAAGGACCCGTTTGGTACTCAAGTTGGTGTGGGCAGTCCAGCCGCTTATCGTTGTCCGGCCCCGGTACTCCACCTGCGCCCATTTTCCGTTTATCTGGAGTACCGTTACCGAATCGCCATACGCCAGGGTCCCCAGGGTCCTCGCAAAAAAACCGATTCCCGATTTTAAGGGCAGGGATCTGGCGGTTACATAGACCGTCTGCCCGGCCCTTATCTGGGCTGCCGCAACACCGGTCAGGACCAGCGCCATACCCAGTACGATTATCGCTCTTTTCAAAACAAGCCTCCTTCCCGCATTACCACCAGCGGGTTATTCGAACCAGTTTCATAATCCGGTTGATTTTGAAACAGCTTCACTTTTCAGTTAAATTATCCACCCCGCCTTCCCACCCGTCATCCGGCGGCGGGGAGGCAAGGTACTTGGCGCAGCGCTCAAGGTAGAGCCGTGCAACCAGATCCCGGGGGTTCCTCCGGTAAATAGTCTTAAAGACGTTCCCCGCCGCGGCAAAATTACGGTTCTCGTACTGGTCAAAGGCGGAATTCCACGCGGTCGTCATGGCCAACAGTTCCGGCGGGGCCTCCTCCCGAATATCCAGAAGTTCGTAAAGCCGGATGGGGATGCTCTTTCCCACAACCCGGACCCGGCTGAGGGGACGCAGAATAAATTCATCACCCAGCTTTGCCATAGTGTACTCACTTATCAGGATTCCCCCCGTGTTGTACTGTTTGTTAATGCCCTCAAGCCGGGCCGCCAGATTCACCGCGTCCCCCATGATAGTGTAGTCCATCTTGTTGGGAGTTCCCATGTTGCCCACCACCATATCTCCGGTGTTGATCCCCAGCCGCGTAAACAGAGGGTTGGGATCATCGGGACTTTTCAGGATCCCCTTGCGGACCAGGGCCTCCATAACCGCGGGAGTAACAAGACCCTGCGCAAGGGCCTCCCGGTTTATGTCCCGCTCCGCCTTGTGCATCAGGACCGCGGAACGGCAGGCCAGGTGGGCGTGTTCTTCCGTATGTACCGGCGCGCCAAAAAAAGCTATTATCGCGTCCCCTTCATATTTATCTATGGTCCCCCCGTTTTGCAATACAATATCGCTCATCCGGGTAAGATAAAAGTTGAGCAGCTCTACCAGTTTACCGGGATCCCCCAGGGCTTCAGAAATCGTAGAAAAACTGCGAATATCCGTAAAAATGGCGGTCATCTCCCGTTTTTCACCCCCCAGGTTAAGCTGGGACGGATCGGCGATAATCTGATCGATAACCTTGGGTGAAAGGTAGCGGGAAAAGGCGGACTTGATAAAGCGTTTTTGACTACCTTCGGTAACGTAGCTGTAAACCGTGGAAATGAGGAACGAAAGCACAACGGCAATGAGGGGGGCCGCCATCGGAACCCAGAAATTGCCGAAATGGTAGGCGGCGATAGTTCCGCCGACGATCAAGAGCAGCATGACCAGGGCGGCTCCCACGGAAACCGGGGCCCGTCCCGGAAACAGGGACAGCAGGGTGATCAAAAGGGAGACGGCAAACAGAATGGCAAGGTTCACCCACCGGGGGCTTTCCCGAATAAAGTCCCCTGAAAGCAGGTTGTCCAGCATGGTGATGTGCATCCCAACACCGGGGTAGACCGAAGAAATAGGGGTACTGAAAATATCGTAGAGCCCCGGCGCGTAAAGCCCAAAAAGTACGTACTTGTCCTTGAAATCTTCGGGGGGCAGCAGGGGCACTTCCCCCGCATGGTACGCTTCGGCGCTTTCCAGAATTTCCCAGAAATCGTAGGGGACATAGCGGCTTATGTCCCCCCGGAAGTGGAGGATCAGACTGCCGTTCCGGTCCACGGGCAGCAGGGCGCCGCCCCAGCGGATAGCCTGGTTGCGGGCGTCAAAGCCCAGCTCCGGGGGCTTATCCCCGGAAACAAGCAGGGAAGCCGCCGCCAGGGAGGGGATTAAGCGGTTATCAAAGAGGTGGAACAGCCTGCCCCGGCGCAGGGTTCCATCCACCCCATCCGGCACGCCCGTTAAGGTTCCGATGATCCCGCCGGCGTTCCGCAGCTCCTCTATGGCGAACTGGGCCCCGGTCAGGGGGGCATCGTCCTGTCCCAGGCGGGATACCGGCACATCACCCTGGGGGATAAACAGGGGCTTGTCCAGATCGGAGGGCCAGGAACTATCCTTTCCCGATCCGGTACTTAAAAAAACCGTCTGTACCACACGGCCAAAGTCCTGTTCGGCCCGGGCAAAAGAGGCGTCGTCTTCCCGTCCGCTTAGCTCCCGCAGGGCTCTGACCACATTCCGGAACATGGAACCCATAGCCTGCCGGGGAGACTGCCCCTGAAACGACTCCTGGACCTGTTCCAATTGCTCTACCGCCTGGTCAATGATTTCATCCTGCCGGGCGCTCCGGTATACCGAAGGTTCGGTAAACAGCATATCGAAGGCTACGGATTTGGCGCCGGCGACATTCATATACTCCACCAGCTCCGCATAGGCTTTCCGGGGCCAGGGCCAGGGCCAGCCCCGTTCCCGCTGGGCCCAATCCAGACTGTTCTGCCTTAAAAGAACGACGATAATATCATCCGAGGGCCTGGACTGATTGGCCAGAAGCCGTACCCGGAAATCATAGGTTTTGTACTCAGGAAAATCGAGCGCGCCGGACAGCATTAACAAGGCGGATACAACAAACACCAGCATAGCAATGATTCCGGCCATCACATATTTGGAATACCCTGACACTGTTCTTTTCATGCATTATAAACTTTAAACGAAACCAGCAAAAAAGTATATCCGGGTTTTCGCTCAGATTTTTACGTGAGACTTCAGGGCGGCAGCGGACGGCGCTTACGGCAAATCCACGGCCCTGCATTTCCGGTACAGGCGGGAGAAGGCCGGGCACAGCCCTGACAGGCTGCTGGCTTCAGGTCTGGGCGTTGATCTTCTTTACCGACGCGCTGAATTTGCCGGACATATCAATGAACACGTTTACCAGATCAGGGTCAAACTGGGTACCGGAGCCGTCTATAATAATTTTTGCGGCCTCCTCGTGGGTAAAAGCCCGTTTGTAAGGACGGGTGGAAATGAGGGCATCGTAAACATCCGCAATAGCCATAAGGCGGCCCCCCAGGGGAATGTCTTTACCTTTAAGGCCGTAGGGGTACCCTGTACCGTCCCATTTTTCATGGTGGTTGCCGGCCAGTATCTTGGCATGCTGCAGAAAACTGCTTTCCGGGGTCTCCTTTTGCATGGCCTCGATAATCTGGACCCCAAAAAGCGTATGGTTCTTCATTTGATCAAATTCCTCCGGAGTAAGCTTGTCCGGTTTCATGAGTATTTTATCCGGAATGGAGATCTTCCCCACATCGTGAAGCTGGGATGACTGGAGAAAAAAGTCCCGGTTCCAGTTCTCAACCTCCCTGGTATACAGATTCATGTTGATAAGGCCATCCAAAAGAAGGGAAAGGTACTGCCGGGTACGCTCCACATGGCCCCCGGTTATCTCGTCCCTGCTTTCAACCAGGTTCGCCACGATTTTTATAACCGAATTCTGCATATCCAGGACGGTTTTGGTCCGGGCTTTTACCATTTCCTGAAGGTTGTTGTTGTAATTGATCAGCTCCTTCTGCTGGGAGACCATTTTAAGATGAAGTTCAAGCCGCTTGAGCAGCAGAGGCGGGGAAAAGGGCTTGGAAATGTAATCAACCGCCCCCAGGTTTAGTCCCTCTATTTCACTTGAAGTATCACTCATGCTCGTTAGAAAGATAACGGGAATATCCCGGGTATTCAACTTGGCCTGGAGTTTCCTCATGGTATCATAACCGTTCATTACCGGCATGTCAACATCCAAAAGAATCAAGTCCGGACAGACCCGTTCCAGGAATTGAAACAGTTTTTCCCCCGATGGTATGGTAACTACATCGTAGTGTTCAGACATGATCCCTTTTCCAAGGGCAAGGCTGGTAATGTCATCATCAACCAGAGCGATACGTTTTTTGGCGATTTCCATGATATTATTATACTACAATTCGGCATATATTCAAATGAACAGGCTGATTTTCTATCAGCTTTGTGTTATATTAAAAGTCGCGGCAACCGGCCCCGGATAGGAAGTTATGGATCTTAAAACGGCAATTAGAAAAAACTCGTTTCAATTGGGAATAGTGGTGGCCATATTCCTCTTTATGATTATATTTGGCTGTGTCTGGGCTATATCGAATTTACAGCAGTACATGGCTGCCAACGCCGAAGAAATGCTCCTGGTAGCGGAAGAACGGATAGAAACCGAATTGCGGGAGGCCCAGGCCGTCCTGACAACCATAGGCGTGGCGGTAATCAACGACCGGATAAAGAAACAGGAACCGGACCTTCAGTACCTGCAGGACTACCTGGCTGCCCTTGACACCGCCTACATCAGCGCCACCAACCATACCCTGGGCTATCAGGACACGTTCTGGTACCTGCCGGGCGATGACGGCGGAATTTTTATCAGCGCGCACCAGTGGAAGCTTCCCCCCAATCTTAGTATGGAATCGCTTCCCTGGTACTACATGGCTGGCGCCGAACCCGGCGTCCTGGTCGTTACCCCACCGTACCGGAGCCCCCGTTCCATGGGCCAGGTCATCACCGTTGCCATCCTGATGGTGGGCGAAGACGGAAAAGAGTACGGTTTCCTGGGCATTGATCTAAACTTGCGTGAAGTTACCGGCAGTATGGCGGACTTCCCGGTAAGCAAAGGAAGCTACGGCTTTCTGATCGGCCCCGTCTCCGATGACGATGCCCGCCTGTGCTTCCTGTCCTATCCGGATTCCCAGTATGAGCATATTCCCCTGGAAAATCTGGGTGTCCAATATATTGACCTGGAACGCCGGTTAAGCCAGCAGGTACAGGCCATTTCTTCGGTTAGAATATCAACAATGCAGGGGGAGGAGGTCATTGCCTTTTACCGGGGAACCATTAACGGCTGGTATGTCGGGCTTGGCATCCCCCGCGAAGAGTACTACAGCGATGTTTACGCGATGGCATTCATATACGCAGTTACCGGCGTTTTCCTGATGCTAATCCTCTGTTATTTCCTGCTGCGGCTTTCTCTGGAAAAAATACAATCGGACGAAGAAAACAGAGCCAAGTCTTCGTTCCTGGCCCAGGTAAGCCACGAAATCCGTACCCCCCTGAACTCCATACTGGGAATGTCGGAAATAATATTGCGCAAGGATATTTCTTCCGAAATAAACGAGAACGTGTCCGTTATAAAGCAGGCAGGAAATATCCTTCTTTCCATCATCAATAATATTCTTGATTTCTCAAAAATTGAAACTAATAAGATCCAGATTGAATCCAAGTCCTACCACCTCATGTCCATGTTGAACGATGTAATCAACATTGTCCGCCTGCGCCTTATAGACAAACAGATTGACTTTTTTGTAAATCTTGACAGCGATATTCCCGCAGAGCTTGTCGGAGATGAGATAAAAATACGGCAAATACTCATCAATCTGCTGAACAACGCGATAAAATACACCAAGCTGGGACATATAAAGCTGAACATCCTCAAACAGAACATGCCGGCATCAGCGTCCGGCGATCATCAGATAAAGCTTATCTTCAGTATTGAGGACACGGGAATCGGCATAAAGCAGACCGATCTGTCCAGGCTTTTTGACGAATTTACCCGCCTGGATATGGAACACAACCACGATATTGAGGGGACCGGTCTGGGTCTTGCCATTGTTAATTCCTTCTGCAAGGCTATGGGCGGGGATATTGTTGTTACAACCAGTTACGGCAGAGGTTCTGTTTTTACCGTCACACTGGTACAGTCATACAAAAATCCTGATAAAATTGCCCGGCTGGAAGAACCGGACAAACAGGTTTTAATATACGAAGACAGGCCCGCCTATCTGCAGTCTTTGCTTTCCGCCTTTTCCAGCCTTGGGGTACAGCCCCAGTGCGCCTGGGATATTGCCGCCTTTAAGCAAAATATCCGGGAGAACAAGTTTGACTATGCATTTATTCCGTCCCGCTATGCCACAGAATGTATATCATACTGTCAGGATTCCGGGTCCCGGGTAAAGTTGATGGTCATGCTGAACTCCAACGATATGACCGGTTCCCATCTTGGAGGGAGCATTCATCTGCCAATCTACTCCGGCGTCCTTGCCAATATTCTTAACGGGGTTACAGATACCAGGCTGCAGATGTTCCGCCCGGACAATATCCGGTTTACCGCCCCCGGTGTCCGTATACTGGTGGTAGATGATCTGCCCACCAACCTGCGTATTGTGGAAGAACTGTTAAAACCCTACGGCATGAACGTGGATACCTGCCTTTCCGGTTCGGAAGCCGTTGATTTGGTCCGGCGAAACCGTTACGACCTTGTGTTCATGGATCACATGATGCCCGAAATGGACGGGCTTGTTGCCACGGACCTTATCAGGAAACTGGGCTATGAGGAGACCGACTATTTTAAGAACCTGCCCATTGTCATGCTGACCGCCAACGCGGTGGTGGGACAGCGGGAAATGTTTTTGAAAAACGGCATTAACGATTTTCTTTCCAAACCTATTGACGTGGGCAAGCTGAATACAATCCTTGAAACCTGGATTCCCGGGGAAAAACAACAGATCAGGGTCGTACCGGAAAAGGCCGAAAAAGAATCTCCCGGCAAAACAGCCGGCGGAACTTTACCGGAACTGCCCGGTGTTGATACGCAGCTGGGCATGCAAAACGCCGGAGGTTCCGTCACTTCCTATATCAACATTCTTTCGCTTTTCTGTAACGATCTGGCCGAACGTATCCCCCTGATCAAAAAGGCCGTTACGGAGGATGACTTTGCCTCCTATACTACGATGGTCCACGCCATTAAGGGGGCCGCCCGCAGCATCGGGGCCATGGAAACAGGAGACATGGCGGCGGAACTGGAACTTGCAGGACGTAACCGTGACAGCAGCGTTATTGCCGAAAAAACAGACGCTTTGATAGCCATGCTGGAACAAATTATCGGACACATCCGCAGCGTTATTGGGGGAACATCGGAAGAGAAAGAACAAGAGGCGGGTTCTCTCCCGAAGCAGGAGGAAGGGAACAATACCGGCCCCGGAACGGAGAATCTCAGGCTGGAGGCATTAAAAAATGCATTGATTAATATGGACACGGAAACGATCAACGCGATACTTTCGGAAATTGCCGGACGGCAGATGAGTCAGAAGACCAGAGAATATATCGCCATGATTGAACAGCACATATTACTTTTTGAGTACGATAAGGCAGTTGAAATGATTGATACGTTGGGGGGGGGGGGGGGGGGGGGGGGGGGGGGGGGGGGGGGGGGGGGGGGGGGGGGGG
>JAITJW010000133.1 GCA_031278715.1 Treponema sp.
GGGTTGATGAGGACCGTTTTGATCCCCTCCTCCCGCAGGGCTTTGAGGGCCTGGGAACCGGAGTAGTCGAATTCCCCGGCCTGTCCGATTTTAAGGCCCCCTGAACCGAGGAGCAGGACTTTATGAACCGTGTCTTTTATCATGTTTTACTTCCTGTTAAACGGGCTGCCGGCGCCTTTCTCCACCTCGTCCAAAAAGCGGTCGATAAGGAATTCCGTGTCCCGGGGGCCGGGGCAGCCTTCCGGGTGGAACTGTACGGCGGAGAAGGGCCCCCTGGTGGAGCGGATGCCCTCTACGGTGCCGTCGTTGGCGTTGGTAAACCAGGGTTCCCAGCCCTGGGGCAGGCTCTCCCCCCGGACCGCGAAGCCGTGGTTCTGGCTGGTGATATAGCAGCGGCCGGTCCCCTCTTCGATGCAGGGCTGGTTTTGCCCCCGGTGGCCGTAGGGCAGCTTGTAGGTGTCCCCCCCGGCGGCCAGGGCCATGATCTGGTTCCCCAGGCAGATGCCGAAGATTGGTTTTTTCAGGTCAAAGGCCCGGCGCAGGGCGGCGATGGTCCTGCCGCAGGCCTTGGGGTCCCCCGGTCCGTTGGAAAGGAAAAGGCCGTCATACTCAATGCCGTTAAGGTCGTGGTTCCAGGGAAGGCGGATCAGCTCCACATTCCGGGCCAGGAGGCAGCGGATGATGTTGGCCTTGGCCCCGCAGTCCACTAAGGCGATCCGCCTGAGGCCCTGCGGCCCGCCGCGGGATTCAGAGGACCCGCCGGGGAGGAAGGTTTTTATCTCCGGATTGGAAACCTCCGCCACGGGGTTGGGGATATTGCCGGAGTCCAGTGTGATCTCCCGGCTTCCTTCCACCAGGATCTTCCCCCGCATGACCCCGTGTTCCCTCAGCCGTTCCGTTAAAGAGCGGGTGTCGATGCCGTAGATCCCCGGCACGTTGTTCCTGTCCAGCCAGGCGGAAAGGGTGGCCCCCGACGCGAAATGGCTGGGTTCCTCGCAGGCTTCGCTGACCACGAAGCCCGATACCTGGACCACCGGGGATTCAAAGTGGAGGGGGATTCCTTGCCCGTCCAGAAAGGGTTCCCCGGTTTTTGGTTTTAGCGGGACCCCGTAGTTCCCTATCAGCGGGTAGGTGGAGACCAGGATCTGCCCCTTAAAGCTGGGGTCCGTCAGGGCCTGGGGGTAGCCGGTCATGCCGGTGGTAAACACCACTTCCCCCGCCTGGGAACGGGCCTTGCCGAAGGAGTGGCCGGAATACTCCGATCCGTCCTCCAGCACCAGTTTTGCCTGCCTGTGCTGCTTTGCCATGACAACCTCGTGTGTTCTGTCCTGTCCGGATAGTGTTTTGGGCCGGAAGCTTCTCTAGCCTATCCTCTGAACAAAAAAACTACAAGGGCTTAAAAATTAAGAATCGCTTCCGGCTATTTTCACATTTTTTCACCTGGAACAAGGCCAGAAAAGGCCAATTTGAGGGTTTTTTGTTCTTAAATTTTGGCCCCGGCCTTGTACAGGCGTCTTTTGTCCTGTTGTGCAGGGCCGGGGCCGGTCTATCCTGCGGGCCCCGCTACCCTGCAGGGCTGAAGGCCGGGAAGGGTGGCGGAGGGCAGGTCCCCCGGAACTGGATAAGGCCGTTGGGGTCGTTCATCCAGCCCCGGCGGGGGCTCAAGTGGTACAGGATCATCCAGCCCGCAGCCTGCTCCTGGGTTCTTTATCCCAGCTCCTCAAAAATGATGAGCTGTGAAGAATGGAACTTAACCAAGAAACCACGGGAGGCAAGGTCGAAACCGGATACCTCGGCGCTTTTACCAGAATTATCAAAATACACCTTATACCGGGCATCCTCGTTTAAGGACCGGGGTTTGAAAAAATAATCCTCTTTTTTGTCCATGTTCAGGCGGAAGAACGCGGCAAACGAGCGTTTCCCCGTTTTTTCCGCGTATTCAAACACCGCAAAATCGGCGTCTTTGAGTATGGGCTGGAAGGGGGTATGGATGTACATTTTGCAGTCTTTCAGGATAGGCCGCAGAACCTTTTTGTACAAGCCCATTTTTTCGTTAATCGCCGACAGAAGGGGTTCAGGTAATTCAGCCAATGACGGGGCAATGCTGTTGATCCTGGGCAGGCACACGGACACCCTGCGGAGCTGAAAATCCAGACCCGGTTCATCCATGCCCCATCCCACAGCTCCGCAGAAGCACAAAATACGCTCCGGCGGAATCGCCATGGAAATGCCCGAATACATCTTTATTACCCTGGGAGGAGAACTCCAGTCCGACATTTCGGTATTGTGGAAACGGCGCAGCATCCCATAGTCCAGCCTGCCGCCGCCGCTTGAACAGTTCTGGAAAACCACCTGCGGGTATTTCTTCACGACACGGTCAAATATCCCGTAGAGATTATCACAGTAACGCCACATCATATTTTCTTTTAACCCTGAGCGCTCGCGGTTTGCCCCAAGGCCCACACAGGACCCGGCGTCAATACGGAACAAGTCAAGGCCGTATTCGTTGATAGACCGCTCAATTACATCTTTTTCAATCCAGTTAACTACATCGTCACGGGTAAGATTAAGAATGCCTTCCCAGGGCTGCGTTTTCTCCCCGTTGCGCGTCATGAGCCACTCCGGATGTTCGCGGCGTAATTTTGAATTTGGGCCGGTCCCTTCAACAGCGAACCAGAGGCCGAAACGCATCCCCTTGCTGTGGGCGTAATCCGAAAGGGACTTGATGGAACAGCCCATCCAGGGCCCCGCATACCAGTCGCCGCCGTTATGATACCACACGTTAGGAGGTTCGCCAAACCAGCCCGCGTCCAGGATATACATCTCCGTCCCGATGACTGCGGCCGCATCCATATTCTCTTTAATCCGTTCGCCGGTTTCACGGCCCCCAAGGTAACCCAGGTGCCAGGTTTCAACTTCCACTTCCTTACCTTCCGGGGGCTTTGGCATAACCGTATGACGCATATAGGCATGGGCCGCCTGTACGATGCTGTCGTCGTCGCCCGAAAAATATCCCGCGTGGACCAGCGGCGTGGAAGCGCTCTCGCCGGGATCAAGCACCCGGCAGTATTCCCCCGCTGTTTCGGGGAGGCCGATGGCAAAACCCGCCTGCTCCGTGTTGTTTACCGACGAGGTGCGGATTCTGAACTCCCAGTTGGAACTGTACGCCAATTCGCAGACCAGGGTTTTCCCGCTGCACCGGTTCCGCAGCCAGAAGGCAGGCCGGGAATAACCGGATATCCCGGTCCTCCCGCCGTCAAAACGGAACTCCTTTCCCTTGAGCTGGTCAAAATAAAAATCCCCCTCATGGCCATAGTCGAAGGAATGGTTATAGGCCACGGAAAACGAGGATTCCGCCTGTCCGCCTATCACTCCAGCCAGTTCCGGGTTCCCGGCGTTAAAGGCCCACACCCGTCCGGCAAGGGGGTACACCGAAGTAATGCCGGCAGGAGCGGCGCTTTTGTTGCTTATATCCAGCCACCGCACGATGAAGGGGCTGCCGTCAAGCCTGGTGTTGACGTCAACCTCTATCCCCTCAGGAGAGCGCAGCCGGACGTACCACAGCCTGCCTTGGGAACGCAGGCCCGTAGGGTCCGTTTCGGGGCTGCATTCTTTTTCCCCTGACAGTATGTACTCAAAACGGTCCAGTTTTTTCCCGTTTACCGTGAGTTCAAACGCGTCTATAGGGAAATCGGCGCTGTCGCGGCGCAGCTTGTCCGGCAACAGGCAGCTTTCGGGAACGATTTGCCCCGTATCCGTCCAGTACCGGGAAAGAAGCCTGCCGTCCAAAAAGGCCTCGTCATAGATGACGTTTCCCGAAACGTAGCGCATTGAGGGAAAACCGTCGTTTGAAAAAAAAGTTTCGCTTTTTTGCATGGTTGTTTACCTCC
>JAITJW010000134.1 GCA_031278715.1 Treponema sp.
ATAGCGTTGTCGGTGATACACGCGCACCTGCCGCTCTGCCGGACCTTCTCGTACTTGTCCGTGAAGGTCTTCAGGTCTTCCGGCAGCTTTTCGGTAGCCTGCTTGGGCGGAAGAATCTCCACATGGTAGATTTTATTTTGAATATGATGCTGCATTGATTGATACCTCCGATCGCTCTTATGACGTATACCCTCCGGTGTTTAGCTACGCCCGGTTACTGTAAGTAAATTTTTGCGTTTTTACCTTGATTTTTATGCTCAGAATTAGCCTTAAATTGCTCACTTTGGCATTTTTGGCATTTTTTAATTGACAGAAATGATAAGGCTATCTAGGATCACGGAGTAATGGAACGCGGCTTCCGCGGGCCTTACAAAAATCGTACATGAGGTGAACACTGTGATTATCATCGGTGAAAAGATCAATGGTTCCATTCCTAAAACCGGCGCCGCCATCGCCGAACGGAACGAAAAGTTCATCAGAAACCTGGCAAAAAAGCAGACGGCTGCCAAGGCTTCCTACCTTGATGTCTGTGCTTCAGTCTCCCCGGAAAAGGAGATTGAAACCCTTAAATGGCTGGTCGATCTGGTTCAGCAGGAGTCGGATCTTCCCATCTGCCTGGACAGCCCCAACCCCAATGTGTTTGCCGAGGCCATCAAGTTCTGCAAAAAACCGGGTATGATAAACTCAATATCCATGGAAGGCGACAAAATAGCAAAGGCCTTCCCGGTCATTGCGGACACCGAATGGAACTGCGTTGCCCTTTTGTGCGACAACAGCGGTATCCCCCAGTCGGCGGAGCAGCGCATCAATGTCTTCAAGGACATCCTCAAGAAGGCCGGGGAGTACAAGATCGACCCTTCCCGCCTCTTTATCGACCCTGTGGTGGAGATGCTCTGTACCTCCGAAGACGGTATTGCCAAGATTATTGAAACCATCAAAGCCGTAAAGGAAATCTGCCCCGACGTACACATCACATCGGGGGCCAGTAACATTTCCTTTAACCTTCCCATGCGGAAATTCGTCAACCGCAGCTTCATCATCCTGTGCATGGGAGTGGGCATGGACAGCGCCATTATCGATCCCACCAACGAGGACCTGCTGGCCCTTATCTACGCTGCAGAGGCCCTCCTGGGTAAGGATGAGATGTGCATGGAGTACATCGGCGCCTACCGGGACGGCCTCTTTGGGGAAGTAAAGGCGTAAAACCGGGATTCAGGCATCGCGGAACGGCTAAACGTAACCGGCAAATGAAGAACCCAAGAGCAAGCTCCTGAGTGTGGACCCCTCCTTATGGCAGTTTGTAGGGATTTATCGGCATTTGTACGGATTTACCGGCAGTAGTCATTGTATACTTCATGTCCATTCCGCAGGCCGCCGTCCATGTTCACAAACGCCATATAGGAAGCGCCACTTATGATACCGAAAGCGGCATACTGCGGCCTATGCAGATCTGCCACCAGGCTTTCCTGAAGCGCATGGGGAAAAAACCCAACACCGTTTGCGCTCAGGATGGAAAGATCGTTACGAATATATTCCACACGCTGGGCATCATCCATAGAACCCCAGCAACATTCAGTCGCAAGAACGCCTTTCCCAAGAGATTGGGCAAAAGACACTATTTCCTGTATACCCTGCTCCTTCGCAAAATACGGATGGATCATGAACAAGTCGCTGAAATGCTGGCATTCCCGTACTTGTGAAATGCTTGCCTGTAGGCTGACGGAGATCGGCTGACTGACGTTCATATTTTTGCCCCATTGCCACGTATGGGAAAGCCACTCATTCATTTCGGGGCAATAATTGTTATACGGCTCATTACAAAGATCCCAGGCAAGTATCCTTTCATCCTGCGGGTATGTACCCCATAGCGCGTCAAGATACGGCTTAAAAAGATAATTTGAAGCCGTACCGGACTGCCCATAGGCCTTAAACCAATAACCGATCATTTCGGGGGCAATACCGCCAAATTGAGGAAATGAATGCCAATTATTAAATAATACGGGAATTACTTTTAAGCCTAATCCGGCGCATATTGTTACGGCCTTTTCAAAATGCTCCAGGAAGAGAACGGAATCGTAATAAAACGGCTGATACGATAACCAAAGGCGCACAGCGTTCATTTTGGGGAAATATTTTTTCCCTGATGCTAATTCACGTACAATCTGCGCCGCATCATATTTGTACAACCATATTTCTAAAACATCCCGCCCGTAACTTGGTTGATAGTTAAACCCAAACACCCCGCTCCAATCGAATTGTTTGTAGTCCATATTCATGTCGTGCCCCGTTACCCCTTTACCGCGCCGATCATAATCCCCTTGAGGAAGTACCGCTGGAAGAAAGGGTATACAAATAATACCGGCAAAGTAACCACCATGGCAACAGTCATCTTTACCGACGTAGTGGTGAGCATGGCCGCGGGATTTACCACCACCCCGCCGGCGGCCATGGCGGATCGCATTGCCGCCGCCAGGGCTGTGGATTCGTTCAGGTACTGCCACAGCAGAAATTGCAGGGTATACAGCCGGGAGTTCCGTATATACAACAGGGTATCCATAAATGAGTTCCAATGCCCCACCGCCGTAAACACAGCGATAGTCGCCAGAATAGGCAGGCATAGGGGCAGCATGAGCCGGAAAAAGATCGTAAGATACCCCGCGCCGTCTATCTCCGCCGATTCCTCGATGGACTCCGGGATGCTTTCGATATAGGTTTTTACCAGAATCAGGTTGAAAGCGCTGACCACGCCGATGATGTACACCAGAAAGGTGTTATCCAGATGCAGGGCCCTGATATTAAGGTAGCCGGGAATAAGGCCCGCGTTAAAATACATGGTGATGATGAAAAACCGGTACACAAACTTCCGGTGCCACATCTGCTTTTTGGTGATAAGGTAGGCCAGAAAAGCCGTACACAGCACGCTGAGGAAGGTCCCCAGGACAGTCCGGGAAATGGTAACGAAAACCGCCTGGGGCAGCGCCCGCATCTGCATGATCCGGATGTAGTTTCCCAGGTGAAAACCCCGGGGATACAGGAGAATCTGCCCGGCGGCTACCAGTTCGTTATCGCTCACAGTGTTGATGAAAATGTAATAGAAGGGAAATATACACATCAGGGTAAAGATCGTAAAAAAGGCGTATATAAAGACATCGAACAGTACATCGATAACTGTCAGTTTTGTTTTCATCAGAATATGGACTCCTCTCTGATAAATTTGGAACCCGCGCTGGCGGCAAAAAGCAGGATAAGGCTCACCAGGGATTTCAAGATGCTGATGGCGATGGAATAGGAATAGTTGATCCCTACAATTCCCTGGTTATATACATAGAGATCCAGCACCTCTATAGCGGCCCGGTTCATGGGATTCTGGAATATGTAGTATTGGTCCACGCCGTTGTTGATGAAGTTGGCAATGGAGAGGATAAGAAGCACGAAGTAGGTGGGGAGCAGGCCCGGCAGGGTGATATGCCACATACAGCGGAAACGTCCTGCGCCGTCCACGCGGGCCGCTTCGTAGAGTTCCTGATCGATGGAGGTGAGGGCGGCGACATATACGATTGACCCCCAGCCCAGACCCTTCCATGTTCCCCAGGCCCACATGCCGATCCAGACATGGTCCCCTCTGGCGAGGAAATTAACGCCGCTGTCGATGACCCCCAGAGCCATAAGGAAGCGGTTGATGAACCCGTCGTTCACCGACATCATGGCGTAAGCCACCGAATACACCAGCACCCAGCTTATGAAGTTGGGAATAGTGGTGAGGGTCTGAACAGTTTTGCGGTAAGATATAAACCGGATTTCGTTGAGAAACACCGCGAAAACCAGGGGCAGGGCCGAACTTGCCAGTCCGATGAAGCTCATGGCGAAGGTATTCCGCATGACTCTGACGATATCGGCCACGGCGTATTCGTCCTCGAGGATCATGCGGAAATTTCCCAGGCCCACAAAACTTTCTTTTGTCAGGGGCAGGCCCGGCGTGTAATTAAAAAACGCATAGAGCCAGCCCCGGAGGGGGAGATAGGAGAGGAGGAACACCAGCACCATAAAGGGCAGGGCCATAAAGAAGAGCCGGTATTCCCGCTGTTTCAGTATTTCAAACCAATTCTTTTTTTTCGTCATTTCCTGTCTACCCCCATTCGTATTGAAAGGCGCCGGTTAGCGCATGTACTTGGCGCCTTCGGCCCTGGCTTTGTTGTGGGCGTTGGCGAACCATTCGTTTACCCGGTCGATGCCAAGCCCCTTGGCGTCGGCCTGCATCTTGGTCCAGATGGCGTTGAATTCCGCTTCGTTTCTGGCAAATACGGCCTGCCAGCTTCCGGGCTGGATAACAGTGCCCACCCGCAGGATCAAAGCCTGAATATCGTTGGGCACACTGGGCAGCCCCGCGAAGGGCTCTTCCAGAATCATGTTGTTTTTGATCATGTAATCTATATCATCTTCGGCGTTCATGATCTTCTTCCAGTCAGCTTGCAGGGGGGTATCTTTGGGGGCGAAATCTTTTCTTATCCAGTCGCTCCCGCCTATGCTGCGCTTATAGACCGGGTGAATGTTTCTGCCGTTCAGTGGAGTCTCATTAGTGGCCCAACTGTACCCGGAGCCTAACTTCCCGCCATTGGGGAATTCCAGAGATTCGGTCCGCATTTTCCAGCCAAGTTCCGTAACATAGGGTTCTCCGGCGGAATCCACATCCCAGGTTATTCCCTTGGGGCCCAACGATAATTTCATGGCGCTGTCATAGTCGAAAACGTAGTTGATGAATTCCAGAATCTTATCCAGATTCTGATGGTTTTTGTTCACCGCGAGGAAGCACTGTCCGCCGAGATAGACGGGACTTACGGCGCCCAAGATTTTCTGGCCTTCGAAAGGCACCATTTTGAAACCGACTACCTGTTCCGCCCGGTCAGCAGTGTTGAAACTGCCGGTGCCCCAGGGCCAGAACGCAAAAAGGATCCTGCCGGCGGTTGCCTTTTCAGTGAAATTGTCCCAGGTTTGGGTAATGGAATCGGGGTCCAGCAGCCCCATCTGGTTGGCGGTAAAGAGGAATTCCAGCCCCCGTTTGTAAAAGCTATTGTCGTCCATAAAACTTGTCAGGGCGCTGGTTTGAAGATCCAGTTCAAGGAAACTTGTTCCGATGGTGATTATCCCCGCAAGGGGAGCGAGGCCGCCGTTTACGGCAAACATGGTGCGGCCTTCGTCCCAGTTGGGCCATAGGGAAATGCCGTATACCTTCTGGCCCTCCTCGTTGACGGGATGCCGGTCCGCCATAGCCTTGAGGAGGGGCAGGTAATTTTCCAGGGAATTAATCGCGGGCATCCCCAATTCCTTATAGTAATCCCAGCGCAGATAGGGGCTGGCATTGTTTTGTCCCCTGGTACCACTTTGGTTAGTGGCGCCGAACCGGATCGCGTTGAGCTGGCCGGTACCGTTGCTGAAATTGTCCCGGTGGTACTGGAGCATCCCCTGGCCGCCGTTGGCAAAGAGATTGGGCAGCTTGTCCCGGTAATCGTCCAGGTTGATAAACATCCCCGCCTGGATAGCCGTCCCGATTTCGTTGCCCTGGTTGGTTACCACCAGTTCAGGTAAATCCCGGGCGGCCATCATGGCCTTGATGTTGTCCGGGGTAGAAGCCACCAGATCCAACTGAATGCCCAAATCTTCCTTGAGGATATCCGTCCAATAATACCCTTCCTGGATACCGATAGCGGATGTCCCTACGTGGGTCATCTGGATGGTGGTGAGTCCCCCGGCCCTGCCGGAAGCCCCTTGCCCGCCGGCAAAAGCCAGAGCGGCGCCGAGAATAAGCATAACGCTTACCACCGTGAAACGTTTCATGTGGTTGTCCTCCATGAAAAAAATATACATACAGGCATACGCCCATACTTCACGGAATAATCGCGGATATAATCCCGCTCCAGGGGCCGGCGGTCTGCCCCCTCCCTTTCCACCTCCCCGCTATGTACACCGTCTTCCCACGGTCTTCCTCACGGAAGTTCAGGACCACCGGCGACCGGGTGGTAGACTCAAACCTTGTCAGTTCTTTCTCGTTTGCCGGCGGAGACGGCAGCACCCCGGGCGTCGCGCTGTCGGTAACATGCACCATAAGCTGCCGCACCAGGCTCATTACCACCCGCATGACCACCGTCGTTTCCGGCGGGGGCAGCGGCCTTTCCCGCGTCCGGCAGCATCCGGCGGGTGTAAGCGTCCTCAAAAGCCATACCCAGATTGCCCAGAAAAGAAACCACGGACGGCGCGGACGAACACGGACAAAAGCCGGATACTACAAGCAAAAAGCCCGTATTTTCCGTACAGTCAGCGGTTAATTTCTTAAATCCGTGTAACCCGGTATTCGGTCTGTTAGGATATTTTAGAGATAATCGTAGGGGGGGGGGGGGGGGG
>JAITJW010000094.1 GCA_031278715.1 Treponema sp.
AGGGCGTTGAACTTTTCGTTGATACTGGGGGCAACCAGGTGTTCGGCCAACTCGCCGAAGCGGTTACCCAGTTCCCCCATTTTCCGGTCCAGTTCCCGTTTGCTCTTCTCCATCTGGCGGCCATTTTCTTTTATCTGCTCGGATACTTCACTAATTTTTTTCGTTGTTTCCCTGGACAACTCGGCATTTTCCTCTATCGTTCTTTTGAGTGTTTCCTTTAGTATTTTTTCTGTTTCCTGGAACTTCCTGTCGGTCTCTTGGAACTTCCTGTCGGTCTCCTTGAAACGTTCAGCGGTATCCTGGAATTTTCTGTCGGTCTCCTGGAATCTTCTGCCGGTTTCCTGAAACATCGCCCACACCGTCTCAAAATTCAACGGAGCACGTTCTTGCATATCAGCCATATACTACCTCCTCCTACTGGTATTTTGTCGCACTTCGCGCACAAAATACCAGCCCGGCAAAGCCTCAGATTTTTTGTTCCGCTCCTGTCCCCTGCGTCTCGCCGGGCTGCGGCCTGCCTTCCGGGACAGGAGTTTTCCGCCGTCTGCGGCGGCGGCGTTTTTTGGGCGCCTGTACGGGGTCCTCCCTCTCCGCCGCAGGGCCGGCGGAAACGGGACAGGACGGCGGGGCTGCAGCTGGGCCGGAACTCCGGGCGGAGGCCTGTTCGCCCCGGGCTCGATCCCCCTCCCCGCCGGAGGGCCGGGACCTTATGGGAAAACGGGCCCGTTTTACGGTGATGCCGTGTTCCGCAAAGATGAGCCTGACCGCGTGATCCAGTTCCAGCCGCGGGGGGTTCATGGGAAGCACAAAGCGGCGGACGCTGAGGAAGGCGGCATAGTAGTTTTCCTGGCTGTCGCTCAGACTGAAGTCCGTCGTATCCTCAAGGAAGGCGCGGATCAGGGAACTCATGGCCCAGCCAGGTTTTTTCTCCCCCGTTCCAGAACCCTCCCCGCCCAGGTCCGCAGCGGCGGCAAAATCCCGCAGGTAACGCTCCCGGAAACGGGGATTCTCCGCCAGCAGCTTTGAGGCGTTGGGCTGAAGGTAGCGGAACAGCCCCAGTGCGTCAAGTTTCTCGACGATCCGGGCCGCCTGTGCCGAATGGATGATCTTGACAATCTCCTCCGTAAGCCGGGATGGGGAAACCTGGGCTAAAAGAGAAGAATCCCGGCGTATTCTCCAGCGCAGGGACAGGGGCAGTTTGAAACCCGTGGCGGCCCCGTATTTGACGGCACGGATCATCCGTACCGGATCATCGGTAAAAATAGTCTCAAGGGGAATAACCGGGCGGATTCTCTTTTTCCATATATCCTTCATGCCGCCCACAAAGTCCACCACAAGCTGCTGCCGGGGATCGTAAAACAGGGAATTTACGGTGAAATCCCTGCGCAGAACATCCTCCTCGATGGTACCGAAGGAATTGCCCGTATGCCCCTCCTTGAGGGAGCGAAATGTGCAGACTTCGAATATCTTGTTTCCGGCGTACACGTGAACCAGGCGGAAACGGTTGCCGATAACACGGGAATTACGGAATATCCTCTTGATGCGGGCCGGGCTTGCCTCGCTTACAATGTCGAAATCCTTGGGTTTCTTACCCAGGATAAGGTCGCGCACGGCGCCCCCCACGATATAAGTGTCAAAACCCGACTCCTTAAGCCGCTCGACGATGCGGACCGCGTCGCCGTCAACATCGGAAAAAGAGATGCCGTGTTCTTCCGCGGTATAAACCACGGCTTTTTTGATCGGTTTCCCATTTTTGGCCGTTGAATAACGGAAACGCATGAAAAATCCCCCTGAGCTACAAGAGTAAGAAACTGCCAAGCGGCATCGCCAAGCGAAACAGAGATTCGCAAAGCATGCCCAATAATCGGGGTTTTTATGGCTTTTTTCAACGAAAAAACCATAAAAAACCACAAGGCCAAATGGCGTAGCCATTTGGCCAGTACAACAGGCTGCTAGCAGTTTGTTGCGCTTCGCGCTTAAAATCCCAAGACCTTATGGCTACGCCATAAGGTCAAAAATCGCCTGAAAAGGCGATTTTTTACCCTACAAACTGCCAAAGCATGCCCAATAATCGGGGTTTTTATGGCTTTTTTCAACGAAAAAACCATAAAAACCCACAAATACAACAGGCTGCTAGACAAGCCCCCCGCCGGGGGAAATATGTTTCAAAATCCAGGTAAGAAGGTTCTCCGCTACCTCTTCCCGGTTCGTTTCGTTCAAACATTCGTGCCGAGCGTCAGGGTACAGCACAAACTCCAGGTCCTGAATACCCATCGTCCGGTACACATCCACCAGCGCGGAGGGACTGGAGCCCATGTCCCCCACGGGATCGGCGCTGCCGGAAAACACGTAGATGGGAAGCCGCCGGTCTATGCGTTCCAGAATTTCCGGCCGGTGGATACGGCTTAAAAGGACGCTTAAATCCCGGTAAAAACCGGAGGAACAGCGGAAACCGCAGAGCGGGTCCCCGACATAACTGTCTACCTCCGCCTTGTCCCGTGAAAGCCAGTCGAAGGGGGTCCGGTTGGGCCGGAAGGGTTTGTTGTAGGAGCCGTCCGCCAGGGCACGGGAAAGGGAACAGCGGCGCCGGACGCCTGTAAGCCGGGCAAGAAGGGCCATAACCGGGACGCCGGCCTGTATCTTGAAACCGCCGGGGCCCCTGGTTCCCGAAAGGATACAACCGGCAAGCTTGATCCCCTTGGAGGCGCCGTAATCCGCTATGCAGTTTTGAACCAGGAACGAACCCCAGGAATGACCCATAAGGAAGAGGGGAACGCCGGGCTGCCTTTCCAGGATAAACCGGTTCAGCGTTTCAATATCGCCGGTTATCAGGGAAGGACCGTCACGATCTGCGCCGTGCCCCCGCAGCCCCCCCCAAGCGGGATTATTTACCGCGGGGTCCGCCGTGTAACCGTGTCCCCGCAGATCCATGGCCCACACCTCGATGCCCTCGGCGTTAAGCCGGCGGGCAAGCCGCTCATAGCGAAGCGAATGTTCTGCCATGCCATGTACAATCTGCAGAACGGCCCGGGGTTTGTCCAAACCCGGTTTCACCGAAACCCAGTGCCGTATAAAAAGCTGCCCTTCCGGGGCCACGGGCAACCAGCCCGTAGAATCCGACTGGGTATCTAGTCCATTCATAAAAAAATTGTACTCTTTATTGCCTGTTCTTTCAATTCTGTCCTCCGTGTTGTACCCTTGTCCTAATGTTTCCGGGGGATGCCGTCAGCGTAGAGGTAGAGGGAATTGTGCCGGGAGGTGCAGGGCTGGCCCGTTACGAAGGCCGGGTACTGTTTATCCGCCGCAGCGCGCCGGGGGAACGGCTCCGGGTCAGGGTACACCGCAGTCACGGAAGCTGGGCGGAGGCCGGGATCCTGGAGATTCTGGAAGCCTCTCCCCGGCGGGTAAGACCCCGCTGCCCCCTCTGCGAAAACGCCGGATCAGGAGGCTGCGGAGGCTGTTCGTTTCAGCATCTGGATTACGGTTTTCAGCTTGAAGTCAAGGCACACATTCTGCGGGAAAGTTTTTGCCGTGTGGGCGGTTTTTCCGGGGACGAACCCTGTCTAAGGGCCCTGGAAGAACCCCGCAGCTTCCCCTCCGCCGCGTGGGAATACCGTAACCGGGTGCAGCTTCACGCGGTCCGGCCCGGAGGCATGGCCCCGTCCGGGAAAACGACCCCGTCCGGGGAAACGGCCCCCTCCGGTCCCCGTGTGGGTTTTACCTCTTCCGCCGGGGCGGAAACACGGGTGATCCCCGCGAACGACTGCCCGGTTGCAGATCCGGGGATCCGCGCGCTCCTGGGCTCTGGGGAACTGGAAGCGCCGGCAGGGCGGGACCGCTTCACCGTGTACAGCCGGGGGGGCATGGTGCTGAAGGAAGGGGGACGGAGCCGGGGCCGGGTACGGCTGCGGAACCGGGACCTGCTCATGGACGCGGGGCTGTTTTTCCAGAGCAACGCGGCCATGCTGGAAGTTCTGCTGGAGGACCTGGACTCAATAGCCGCGGAGGCGGACCACTCACTGCCCCTGGCGGATCTGTACTGCGGGGTGGGGACCTTCGCAAGTTTTCTGTCCGCTTACTTTCCCTATGCCGATCTGCTGGAAGAAAACCGGGCAGCGCTGGCCCTGGCCCGGCAAAATCTCGATCCCGGAGGCCATAACTTCTACGCTTTCACCGATAATGAATGGGTGAAAATAAAAGAACCCGAACGGCGCTCCGCAGGCTACGGCCTTATCGTCGCGGACCCTCCCCGGCAAGGACTTTCCCCGCCAATGCGGCGCTGGCTGGCACAGGGGCCGGCCCCCCTCCTGGCCTATGTTTCCTGTGATCCGGCAACGCTGGCACGGGACAGCGGGGAACTGGTACAAGGGGCCTGGGAACTTGTGGATCTGGCCTGCTACGATTTTTATCCGCAGACCGCCCACATCGAAAGCCTTGCCCTGTTCAGGAACAGGCATGGATACCGGCAGCCCCCTGCATAGGACGGCGTGGAGCGGAACCCTCCGCGTCCTGCCGGTCCTGGCCGCCCTGCTGATCCCGCGGGGCCTGATCCCGCCGGGGCTCTCCGCGCAAACCGAGGTCCCCCCCCTGTGGCGGATGGCCCTGGGCGGGGCAGTGATCAGCCCGCCGGCCGTACAGGCCGGGGCGGCGGTGGTGCTGATGGATTCGGGCAACCTCAAGGCCCTGTCCGTCCTGGGAACTACGCTGTGGACCTACTCCGCCCAGGGCAGGGTTACTCCCTACCTAAGCCGTTCCTCCGAGGGTATCAGTTATATTTCAAGAACGAACGGGCTTTTTATCGCGGTGAACCGGGTAGGACGGGAACTGTGGCGCAGGGATCTTGGCGCGCCCCTTTCAGGTCCCGTGGTCCTGGGCTGGGACGGCAGGATCTTCGCCCCCGTGGGGAACCGGATTTTCTGCCTTACCATATCAGGACGTCTCCTGTGGCAGCGGAACCTGGGGGCCGCCATAGCCCTTACGCCGATTCCCGATCACGACGGCGGGATCATGCTGGTCCTGGCAAATGCGGTCCTGCTGCGCATTGGCCCCTTTGGGCAGACCAGGACCCTCTACCTCTCCGCCGTACCCCGTGTCATCGCCCCTATGGGCCCCAGCGGGGAAGGCGGCAGGGTTCTTATCTTTTACCACAACGGAGGAGTGGAATTTACCGATTTCAGGTCCCCCGATTTTGACCGGGGCCCCCTGCCCCTGCCCCGGCTTGAGGGCAGCCCCCTGGCCGCCGCTACCCGGGGGCTCAGGGTGGCGCTGATGCTGGAAGACGGCCGTCTTCTGGAGCTTCAGGGCCTCAATGGGGAAACACTGTGGTCCGCGGACAGCCAGATCCGGCCCGAAACAGGGGAACAACCGGCGCTGCTCTACGACGAGCGGGGCGTCTACGTGCTGTCCACATCCGGGGCCTCCGGTTTTACCGCTGACGGCAGACTGATCTGGCAGCTGAATATAAAAGGGGCCGCGTCCGTCCCCAGCTTTGGGGATGACGGGATCCTCTATTCCGGGGGGGAAGACTGGATTCTCTACGCGTTCAAGCTGGAGGACCGGGTCCGCCACCTGCCCCAATCCGTGTACGGCCCCCAGCCGGAGGGGGACTACGGCATCGGGACCCCCCCGCCCTCCTCCTGGAGCGGCAACCCCATGCGCTGGGAAGAAAGCCTGGTACAACGCCAACTGGAAACCATCAAACAGGACCTTACAGAAGGCCGGGTGGCCAGCCAGGAACCGGAATACATCGCCTACCTCATGGAAATCGCCGGCGCCGGACAGAACCCCGATCTCTCCCATTATTCACCGCTGGTATCCATGAAGTACCGGGTCGCCTCACTGGAACTTCTGGCCCGTATCGGTTCCCGTGAACTCGTCCCCTTTCTGGCCCGGATATTCCGGGAAGACCCGGACCCCGTCGTCAAACGTAGCGCAGCCCTGGCAATCGGCGCCATCGGCGCGGATAAAGACGGCGCGGCGCTGCAGGCTTTCTACGATATTGTAGCCTCCCCCGGCTTCCGGGAGGAACAGGTCATGAGCGCCGTTATCGTTGCCACCAGTACCCTGTGCCACTACTCCGGCCCCCCCCTGAGCGACACAGGTATTCGAATCCTCAGCAACCTAAATTCCCCAAACAGACCCAATTATATTCGAAATTTGGCAAAGCAGGAACTTGAGAACCTGGGTAAATAGGTGTAGCTTTAAGGTATTTCCAAGTCCCGGCCAATCGTTAAAAGCGCCGGTTACGAAGAGGTCCTATATGCGCCGATGTTCTTTACAGACCGCGACGGCTTTTCCAAGACCGGAAGTCTTACGATGGCCCCTGGTGTTTTGTATCATAGTACTGGTTTCCCTTTCCCTGTCCGCCCAGGTTAACGAAGACGAATTGGAACAAAACCAGGCCCCCATATCGTTTTTTAACTACGAAGGCCCCCACGCCAGGATCGAAACCCTGGAGCAGATCCGCGGCATCGGCTACGGCCTTGGCCAGACGATCCGCGGAGGCGCCGCCCGCATCGGGGCGCGGAACCGCTACTTTGTCATCCACGTAACCGGCCCCGCGGAAGGCTCCAAACTGGACGCCGATATTTTCGGCCTGGGATACGACGTTGGGGTGGATCATATCCGGAACCTGCGGCTCATCATCCAGGGCTATCTGGAGGCAGCCTATGCCTACAACAGCCAGGATGCAGCCCTGCTTGCCCGGTACATCACCATCTACAACGCGGTGTACCGCGGGGATTGGGACTACGTCAACGGCCGTTACAAGTCTCCGGTTGTCGTTGAACTTGACCCAAGCCAGACCGGTCTTTCCATCCGTTTTGACGAATGGCCGGGCCAAACCCTGATGCTTATCCCCCTGGGGCTGGGACAGCCCAATTCCCTTTCCGCGATAGACACCAGCACAGTCTCGGACAGACTGGTTGTGGAAGAGATGCGGAAAGACGAGGACATGGGCATAGAACAGCGCCAGGACATGGTGGACCTTAAAGAACGGGAAGCGGAGGAAGCAGAACAGCGGGCGCAACAACAACGGCAGGAGGCCGCAGAGGAACAGCGTCGAATCGATGAGGAGCGACAGCAGATCGCCGAAGAACGGCGGCAGATAGAGGCGACGCAGCCGGAACCCCAGGAAAGCAGACCGGACGCTCCGGCACGACCGGAACCGGCACAGCCCGAACCGGCACGACAACAGGACAGCCGGACTAGCCCGGAGGCGGCCGGCGGGCAGGAAACGCAGGAAAAACGTGAAGAACGGGAACAGGAGCTGGCTGAACGGGAAGAGGCGCTTAACCGCCGGCAGGAAGCGGTAGACGAAAGACAGGACCAGGCCCGGCGCAGCGAGGAACTGGCCCAACAGAAACGGGAAGAGGCACAGGAAGAACGGGAAAGCATAGCCCAGGACCAGCAGGCCCTTATCAACGAGGAACCCCGAAAAGAAACCGAACAGGGGATCATCGCCGCCATCATCGAAGGCCAGGACTCCCCCCTGGGGCGGATCATCCGCCTTTCCCCCGGTTCCGGTGAAGAGCTGGGACGTTCCACGGTGAATATGATCAACATCAGAACCATCCTGAACATCAACGGCAGAATCTTTGCCATAGCCGGGGAAAACCAGGGCAGCGGAGCGATCCGGCTTATCGAAATTGATCCGGAATCCCTGGAGATGAAGGCCCAGGGGAACGACGATATCCACCCCCAAAGTCCGCTCTGGGTCAACGGGGCGGATCTTTTCGCCATCACAGTCATAGGGGGGACCCCCTACCTGGCCCGTTTTAACTACCAGCTTACCCGGCTGGCCCGATCATCTGTGGCGCTCCACCCCTTCGCCGCAGTACTTTTCGGGGAGGGAGTCCTCATTACCCAGCGCCAGGACGGTTCCGCGATCATCCTGAACCCCCAGACCCTGGGCGAACCCTGAACCCCCAGCCCTGTGGCAGGAAACAAGCTATGCGGGCCTGCAGAAAAAGGCCCGCCCTTGCCCTCGCCCCGGCCAGGGACTAAGATACTGATATAAACACGTGTCCGTGCGCGGACAAGAACTACAGGAGGGTCTATGGACTTTGTACGGCTCATGAAAGCTAAAGCTAAATCGGCGCAGAAAAAACTGGTACTCCCCGAAGGGACCGATGCCCGGACCGTCAAGGCGGCCCGCATAATTGTTGACAATGAACTTGCCGCGTCGGTAACCCTTATCGGAAAACAGTCGGAGATCGACACCATCGCCGCCAAAGAGGGGGTGGACCTGGCGGGGATTGGAGTGGTAAACCCGGAACTTGCCCCCAATCTGGATCAGTACGCCCAATCTTATTACGATCTGGTCCACGCGCGGGAGGAGGCAAAGAAAGCGAAAGGCGGGGTGGTACTGGAAACCATAACACTGGAAAAGGCCAAGGTCGAGATCTCCGAAGCCCTGCGCTGGGGGGCCATGATGGTCCGCCTGAAAGACGCGGACGCCAGCGTAGCCGGGGCAGAGAATACCACCGGCGATGTGCTGCGGGCCGGACTTAGCATTATCGGAACCATAGCGGGCCTTAAAACCGCCTCTTCCTGTTTTGTGATGACCAGCCTGGACCCCTCCTGGGGTGCAGAAGGTTCCCTTATATTCAGCGACTGTGCGGTAGTACCGGACCCCACGGCGGAACAACTTGCCGACATAGCCCAGAGCGCCGCCCTTTCCTGCCGGGAATTCCTGGGAGCAGAGCCCGTAGTCGCCCTACTTTCGTTTTCCACCAAAGGTTCAGCAAAACACGACAACGTAGTCAAAGTACAAAAAGCCGTGGACATTCTTAGAGAACGCAAGGTTGATTTTGTCTTTGACGGCGAACTCCAGGCCGACGCCGCCCTGGTTCCCCAGGTAACCGACAAAAAGGCCCCCGGCAGCCCCGTCCGCGGAAAAGTAAACACCCTGGTCTTCCCGGATCTGGGATCGGGGAATATCGGCTACAAACTCGTACAGCGCCTGGGCAGGGCAGAAGCCTACGGCCCCTTCCTCCAGGGCTTCGCCAAACCCATCAGCGACCTCTCCCGCGGCGCCTCGGTGGACGACATCGTTACCACCGCAGCGGTAACCCTGTCCAGGGCCACATAAGAGAACCAGGGTAAACGGCGGCGTTTACCCTGCCGTCCCGGAAAACCAAAAAGAAAGAGGGGGGGCCTGCTACCACGGCCAATTACCCCGTAGCCGCGCCTATGGCGCAAATCGCTCCGGCCCCCCCTCGCTCCGAAGTCCTCGTGCCAAACCCTGCGGGTTTGCCCCTGCGGTCTTCTCCGCTACCCCCCGGCAGAATCCCCGGCAGCTTGTGGCGCCGGCCCTGGGCAAGTCTTGGATTCCACTTTGCGAATCGGGGGGAAAAAGACTATACTACAACTAACGGCCCGGATAAAAACGAGAGGTCCGGAAATTTAGATTTTCAGGAGAACAAGATGGCAGTCAAGGCAATGGATCTTTTCGATGCCTACGCGCAAAACAAACTACCCAAAGACAACGCCTATGTAGTCTCGTCTTTCGTAAACGCCAATTCCGGTTACGTCATCTACGAAGTCGTATCCTATTCAGGCGTAAAGGCAATTTACCTTGAAGGGAGCGGCATCACATTCCAGTCCCAGGGAAAGAAGATGCACATCCTTATAGAACCCGCGTCCTATTCCCACAAGGGCATTGAACCTTACCTGCGGGATACGGGGGAAAAGATCCCCCTCCGCTTTAGCGAACTGGAGATCCTTACCGCGAAAAACCAGACCAAGGCTATGGTCTCAAAAAAACCCATCGAGTCCCTTTCGTCCTTCACCATCATGAAACCTTCGGGACTTAACATCTCCTTTGTATTTTACAGCAACCCGGACATGTACCGGACACTGGAGACTTTTTTTGAAAAATCCTTTAACCAGGACGGCGGTATACCCCAGGCAGATGCAAAAAAGGCGGCAAAAACCACCGCCGCCCTGATTGAAAAAAACATGAGCTTTAAGAGCGACTTCGGAAACGCCACGTAAGCATCCCCGTACCAGCCTTTACGCATCCGGCGCACGCGCCGGATCGGGCGTTCCGGGGTTCTGCATAAATATACGTAATATAGGCTTATTTTGAATATTTATACAACATTGTAAGGACGAACAAAAAAACGAAAAAAAAACAAAAAAAAGTTTGACAATGAGTACGGAAGGGTGTAGCATATTCATAATTCAGAAGGGACTTCGGGTCCCAAGCGCCCGTGAAGGAGGATAGGCCGTGTACCTTGCCCGCTGCCGTTTGCAAAACGCCGCATTGCTCCGTTCACTGCTCTCTTCTCCCTCACTGCTCGTTGTTCTCTGTTCACTAACTAAAACCCCCCCCCCCCCCCCCCCATCAATATTTAGAAACCTAACGTATAACAAGGGCGCCCGCCCCGCTCATCGTCCCCCCGGCACGGAAAACAATCCTGTACCCGTAGAAATATTATCCTCG
>JAITJW010000148.1 GCA_031278715.1 Treponema sp.
GAGCTATTCCCAAAACTCGGTTAGTTTTGGGAATAGCTTTGGAAAAAGCGGCCAAAAGTCCGCTTTTTCCTCTAAATCTAAGGTTGCTTTCCCAAAAACTGAAGTTTGGGAAAGCCTCGCTAGTAATAATTATAGTATTATTATATAATTGAGGTTTCTTCAAAATCGGCTGCCCTACCGGAGTTTACGGCAGAGGTTTTGGAACTTGCCGGAATATTTCCCAAAACCAGCCGGGTTTTAGAAAATGTTCCCAAGTCATGTTGATTACCGGAGTTTGTATGAGTCCGCTTTCTTATGTACTGGTAACACCCTATACCATCGCGAAAAGCCGTACCGGCGGGGTAATTGCCCGGTTGCTTTCCAGGCTGGATCTTGAACTGGTAGGGGCCCAGATGATTGCCCCTGAGGGATCCTTTGTAAAAGAATTCGCTTCTTCCCTGCGGGAGGAAGTAAGCCCCCAGGATGTATCCCTTTTGGCGGACTATGTGGATCAGAACATGGGCCCCTCCGGGGGCAGAAGGCACCGGAGCCTTTTGCTCCTCTTTCAGGGGGAGAATCCCTGTGAAAAGCTTACCGGCATCTGTGGCCGCCTGTACCCGGAACACCGGGATTTTGCTTCCCTTACGGGGGAAACGATCCGCGACACCTATGCGGACCTTATCTACGCTCCGGGGGAGACTGGCCGGGTAAGTTATTTTGAGCCGGCGGTCCTTACCCCCCGGAGCCAGCGCTGGGCGGACCGGGATCTGCTGCTGTTTGCAAAATTCCTCAAAGGTCAGGAAAACATCATCAAAAACATGCAGTACTCCGAACCGGAAAAAATAGAGCGGACGCTGGTGATCATTAAACCCGACAACTGGCAATACGCGTCTTCCCGTCCGGGGACCATTATCGACATGTTCTCCCGCACAGGTTTAAGGATTGTGGGAATAAAAGTTCACCGTTTTTCCCTGACCGGAGCCCTGGAATTTTACGGCCCCGTGGAGGCGGCTTTGAAAGAAAAACTCTCCCCGCTTTTTGGCCAAAAAGCACGGGAGATTCTTGAGCGGGAATTGAAGCTGAACCTGAGCATGGAGACGGAAAAAACGCTTATCGGCAGTGTCGGTTTTGAATACGCCCAGGATCAGTTTTACCGGATCATTGAATTTATGTCCGGCAAGCGGCCCGATACCTGCCTGCCCCGTGATCAGGACAAGCCGGGCAGCGTAAAATGTATGATCCTGATCTACGAAGGGATCAACGCGATTAAAAAAATACGGGAGGTGCTGGGCCCCACCGATCCTCTTAAGGCGCCGGGTGGAACGGTACGCCGGGAATTCGGCAGCAACGTCATGGTTAATACCGCCCACGCCTCCGATTCCCGTGAAAGCTTTGAACGGGAACGGGCCATCGTAAAGATCGAGGAGAATTCGCTTGAATCGGTTATCCGTGCGTGCTTTGAGCAGCGGGCTGACGCAGCCCTCCAGGTGGATCAGGCATCCCGAACCCCGCTTGCGGTGTCTTAACCCCGGGTTTTTGGAGGTTCATTGAGCGAAGTGGAACAGGCTGCTAAAGGTCCAGTATTTCCAGAAGATCCACCTTAAAGATCACCGGGGTGTAGGGGGGGATCGATCCCCAGCCGGTTTCACCGTAGGCAAGTTTGGATGGGATGTAAAGAATAAAAGTATCCCCTGTCCCCATTAACCTAAGTCCTTCAGCCCAGCCGGGGATCACCTGGTCGAGGGGAATTTCGTATGCTTCGCCGCGTTCGTAGCTGGAATCAAAGATAGTCCCGTCGGTGAATTTGCCTTCGTAATTAACCAGTACCACCGCCTCCGCTCCGGGTTTTTCCTGCCCCCCTGCCCGGATCACCTCGTATTGAAGTCCGCTTTCGGTGGTAATGACCCCGTTGCGCCTTCCGTTTTCTTCAAGAAACTGAATTTCACTCAGGCGGTTTTCCTCCGTCTGCTGTTCCCAAACGGCCATGTAACTTTGCTGGACCAGGGCAAGCGCCTCGTCCAGGCTTAAACGGGAATCCCGTCCCTCAATGGCATCCTGCAGGCCCTGGGATATAGCATCGTAGTCGAACAAAAGTCCGGTACTTCTTAAATCGGAACCGATAATCAGGCCGTAGGCATAACTACGATCCGTTTTTTCCGTATCGCTTTCCCCGTCCGTCAAAGTCTGCCCGTAAAGCAGCGAACTCAGTACAAGGCCGGAGAGAAAGGCGGCGTATTTTTTTGCGTTACTATATTTCATGGACAAGAGGATAGCCGCTATCCTCTTCCCTTTCAATAGTCCGCATTGCCGCTTAACGGGGCGGGATAAAACGGAAGCCTTCCCCGGCCTTTTCCGCTTTAAGAGCGGGACACCGGGGACCTGTTTTCTTTGCCGCCGATGCCGTATACTCTCACGATATTTTTGGGGACTTCCCGCGGCCCTATGGCCGTACATCTTGTTTGAACAGGAAAAATTTTATGGGCCTGTCTCGTTTTTTGTTCAGCAGCGGCGCTTTTAAGGAAGGGGTTAAACCGGCCCGCTTTTTGAGCGTCCTGGCTCTTTTTGGCGTCAGCTATGGGTTTTACCGGGGTATTCAGGATAACTACCTGGCGGACATCGTCAAAATCAGCGCCTTTCAACGCGGGATTGTTGAATTCTTCAGGGAAACACCGGGACTCCTGGTGGTGTTGATCCTCGCCGGAATGTACCGTTTTACCGAGGCCAGGGTTCTGAAGATCGGCATAGGTTTTATGGTGGCCGGTCTTGCCGGCCTTCTTGCCTGTTCCATGCCCGCCTGGGACCCTCCGGGCCGGGCCCTGTTCCCGGTGGTTATCTTTATGGTGGTGTTCAGCGTCGGGGAACACGTGATCATGCCCGTGCGGACCACCATCTCCCTGAATTTTGCGGCGGAGGGGAAGGGGGGAGCGGTCCTGGGAATCACCGGGGCCCTGGGGCATATCGGGAACATCGCGGGTTTTGTGGTGGTTACCGCCTTCTTTGCCGTTATTACCCGGCTGGGGTTCAGCCGCTTTGATATCTTTCCCTTTCAAATTATCTTTGCCGTTGCCCTGTTTTTAATGCTGGGGGCCCTGTTTACCGTTCTTGCCCTGGAAGAGTCGGAGATCAAGGTAAAGCGGCGGCGTTTCTACTTTGCCCGGAAGTTTACCAAGTACTATATGCTGGAAGTCTTCTACGGCGCCCGCAAGCAAATTTTCATCACCTTTGCGCCCTTTGTGCTGATCCGTTACTACGGGGCCCCCACCTCCATTATTTCCCTTCTTTTGGGGATCTGTGCCGTCTTCGGTACCATTTTTAGCCCCTTCGTGGGGCGGCTCATCGACAAGCTTGGTTATAAATTCGTCATGGTTACCGACACCCTGCTTCTGGTGCTGGTCTGCATCCTCTACGGCTTTGCCCACCGGATCTTCCCCCCCGGCATTGCCTTTTGGGTGGTCTGCATCAACTACGTGCTGGATTCGATTATTTCCATGGCCAGTATGGCAAGCAACGTCTACGTTCAGTCCATCGCCTCAAGCCAGGAGGAAGTTACCGCCACACTGAGTACCGGGGTTTCGGTAAATCACGTCATTTCGATCCTCATTGCCCTCCTGGGAGGCTATATATGGGATGCCGTGGGTATCGAGGCCCTTTTTAGCCTTTCGGCGGTGCTGGGGGTTATCAACAGTATTTATGCGGCTACCATCAAAAAGGACGAACAGCAGGTTACGATTCGCCGATAAAAGCGCCTGCCCTGCCGCCGGCAAGTCCGCCGGCAAAGCCGATGGCAGGACAGGCTTCCGGGGAACTGCGCATCTTTGACGTGATGCTGTAACTTCCACCTCTCTCCCCCTTGTACCCCAGCACCAGGACCGGCGTCATATCGGTAGCAGGTAGTCTATGTTGACCCCAGGTGTTGGGAGGGGGTAGGGCGCCTGTGGCGGCCACCTAAATGTCTTTTACACCGCTTGTTTTACCTCCCACCTATCTCTTCCCCTTGTGCTGACCAGGGCGCGCGGGGAAAACAGGGGAACTAGTTGTGGGGCGGGGTGTCGGGGGTAGAAAAGTCATGCCCCGCATGGGTTTTCTACCCCCGACAGGACCCCCGGAAACTGTTTAATCCCC
>JAITJW010000013.1 GCA_031278715.1 Treponema sp.
CCCCCCCCCCCCCCCCCCCATTCTCATTAGTATTTCATGATATTGGCTGGAATATATTACATTCCTTTACATATAATTATGGACTGAATTTTGTTGGAGCTGGATTGGAAACATTGGTATTGATAGCAACGGAAGTTGATTGGAATTGGAGGAATGTTTCATATAATAATACATGGTTATCAAATATTGGACGACCAGGTTTATATATTGGTTATACCGTTCCTGTTATAACGCCAATTACAACATATATAATTGGCAGGGCTATGAAAGATGAAAAATTACAAATAACAAGTTTTGCCTTAATGCAAACACTTATGTTAACATTGGCTATACAAACACCATTAAAAATGATAACAGGCAGAACTTTACCGGGGATTGTTACGGAACTTGATCATACGAGGAATTCACGAAGTGATAATTTTAGTGATGAATTTAATTGGTTTAATAAAAATTTTATTGGCGGTTGGCCTAGTGGCCATACGGCAAATGCTTTTGCTGCCGCAGCAACAATATCAGAAATTTACAATGACAAATTTTTGCTAAAATTAGGTTTGTATTCATATGCATTCTTAATTGGCTTTGGGACTACATTGGATGTACATTGGGCATCAGAAGCTATAGCCGGTGTATTAATAGGCTATGCAATAGGAAAATCTGTTGGAAAAAGTTTCAGTAAATTATTGGAAAATAAAAGAGATAGCGAACGTTTCTCTTTTTATTATTCTCCCAATACAATAGGAATAATAATAAAAATTTAAGATAGAGCTATTCCCAAAACTTCAGTTTTTGGGAAAGCCTCGATATAAAAGAAAAAACGTCGTATAACAGGCGGTAAAGCGGCGGCAGGCGGCGTTGGCTGCCTCTTATGCCAGCAGGCGGACAAAAGTGGCACGGGCCTATCTGGGCAGCAACAATTATGTGTCCGCCAGTTCTGAGGTATTTTTTAACGACCCCGATGATTACCGGTATATTTTCCCCTGTATGACTCGTAGCATTACTACGGTGATAGACCACTTTGAGGAATACCTGGAAGAATAGTGCCTTTACGGAAGTACGTACCTCAATCCGTTAAGTATCTGTTCAAGGAGGAACAGGGCCCCCTGTTCCCCCAGGAAGGATTTCTCGGTTACATCAACGTAACTGAGGGAAGGCATGGCAATTTCAATGCCGCAGAACCGCTGCCCTTCAAGGCGCAGGGCGGCGATGGTGTTTGCATCGGCAAAAAGCAGATGGCAGGGGGAACTGATGACGGAACTTGTCAGGGCGCCGCCCCGGTTAATCGAATCGAGGTAAGTTTTCAACCGGGGAACAAAGGGGCTTTCCCCTTCATCGTTGAGGGAGATCGCCTGGGGGATCATGCCCAGGTAGGAACTAAGCCACCTGGTCAGGGTATAGGCCGTGGAAGCTTCGGCCTTGACTGAAAAAAGCGCCCCTTTGGGGAACCCCAACATTCTGGTAAAACGGGCCAGGAAACGGTAGGCCCGCGCACGGGCCTCTCCGGTACGTTCCAGCGCCGGGGAAGGGTCCATGTCCAGGGCGGCGCAGACCTGCCGGAGGAAGCCCTCGGTGGCGTCGAAACCCACCGGCGGACCGGCTTCCACAATAAGCGCCGGCGTGCCGTACTTGGCCCGGAGTTTCTCCGCCAGATACGCGCCGTATTCGGGGTAGACTGCCACGTTCAGCGCCGCCTGCCCAAGGCGGGTAAAGGATGCCGCATCGTCCCCTGCGCCGGGAACGTTGAGCGTTTCTATACCGCAGAGGCCCAGGAGCCGTTTCAGGGCATGGCGGTCGCCTTCGTGGTAGCGCTGGTAAATACCGAGACCCAGGAGATTCACGGTCCCCGCCCGCCGCGCTGTTCCCGGTAAGCCCGGCGGTCCGGCAAGGACATCTATAGCCGCGGCAAGGGCACGCTGGAAGCCCGCGCCGAAATTCCCGGAAAACCCCGCCGTTTCCAGGGCAAGGCAGGGCACCCCTTGCACGGTCCGTTCCAGAAAGCCGCTCAGATCATCTCCGATAAGGGCGGCGCCCGGAGAATTGACCAGGGCAATAAGCCCGTGGCCCTGTCCTGCTACCATGCGGAGCAGCCGTTCCAGTTTTTCCCGGCCCGAAAAAACATAATCATTACCGTCCAGGTATGTCGTGGGGATCCGGGGCATGCCGAAGTGGAATTCGCTGCGGAAGATCAGGGGATCCTGCTCAAAATTGTGCTGAAACTGACTCTCCGAAATGGCGCTGTGGTAAAATTTGCAGCCTGTGGGACCGTTGAGTACCGTACAGGAATCCCGTATCCCCTCCAGGGCAAAAAGCGCGCCGGAGAAACTGTCAGGCGTAATGTTTTCGGAAAAGGCCCTCATCTTTCTTCCACCCTTCAAGCAGATTCATGTTGAAAATTTCCGCCCAGCGCCGGGCCGGTACAAGGCCGCTGAAAAAGCCTGCCTCAGGATTGTAGCTTATGGTATCCTGGTAGACCGGCCCCAGATCTTCGGCGGAGGGAAAAGGCGAGAGCAGCAGATCCGGTTTTACCCGTGCTATATCGGCGTGTCGCTTATCCGGGTTGTAACTCAGTACCAGTTCTCCGATGGAATCCCCCAGTTCCGTGGTAAAAAGATCATCCTGGGAAAAAGAAAGGATCCCCACAAAAACTATTTTCATACCCGCATCCAGGGCGGTTTGGAGCGCCCAGTCTATATTCTGGGTAACGGTGATGATCATGACCCGTTTGCCCTGGAGTTTCGGCCTGATACGTTCCAGTTCCACCTGGTACCGTTCCCGGTAACCGGCCAGTACGGCCTCTATCTGTTCCCCGCTCCGGTGAAATTTTTCCCCCAGGCGGCGGACCCAGAGGCTGGTGGCGGCAAAGCCGACGGGGAAGGGGTCGTCAAAAAATTCCGCGTCGTACTCTTTTTCAAGAAATTCGCGGATCGCCCTGCCCATATAATCCCCCCAGGCCAGGAGGTTGAGTTTTCCCCGCCTGAAATTCCGTATATCCTCCAGCGATGTTTCGCAGATAAAATGACAATTTACGCGTATGCCGAACTGGTCGAGAATCTCCTTCACCGCAGTAAAACTGCCGTGGAGGACATAGGTCTCCGCCTTTTCCGCCACGATGTTAACCGTGTCTTCCACGGCTTCCACGTTCCGGTCTATGAGGGCCCGTGCTATTTCAAAATACGCAAGAAGTATCCCCTGCAGGAAGTCTCCCTGTATGTTGCCGTCGGTACGGAGGGGAACGATCTTTGTGGTTTCATCCTCCAGGTCCAGTACCCGGTTTACGTTATCCCCGATGATACCTGCAGGGCAGGTGCTAAGCACAAAGAACACCCGGTTTCCGGCCTCTCCTCCGGTCCGGGTTTTGAGGGTTTGTATCCTGCCGCGCAGTTCCTCTATCCCGCCGAAGATCATCACCCCTTCGCCCATATCCGAAGAAACAAGCGGCGGCGCGCTTGTGTAGGGTAGCACGATCCCCCGTTCCAAAAGGAAACGCCGGGGGGTGGATGTGATCGTCTGGTAGGCGATATGGGCGCAACTGCGGGGCCCGTGGGCAATGCTGAGGCAGCCTGATATCTGGGTTGTTATGCTCATGGCGCCGTTAAACGCGCAGCCCATGAGCGGCTCCCGTGCCACGAGGCTCTTGGAAAAAATACCCGGAGCGGCCCCGTCCCCTTGAGGCGGCGCCGGAACTGCAGGGGGAGGGGAGGGTGGGGAAACGGTTCTTCCCTTCCGGCCCAGGATACGTTCTTCCAGTTCCTCGTCGCTTAAGGGCGAGGCCGGGTAAAGTTCCGTCTGGTTTTCGATCAGTTCCGCAAGGCTGAAAAACCGCCCGGCCAGTTCCGAATCGGGGTAGGCTTCCACAAGGCACTTTCCCCCGGCCTCGGAGAGGGAGAACAGATCGCTTCGGGGAAAAGACGCCGCCAGGGGAAGCCCCACGGCTTCGCAGAAACGGCGGATTCGCCGGTCTTCTTCCCCCAGGGAGCGGGAATTGAAAATAATCCCCCCGGCACGGCCCTTCCGGTTCTGATCGTAATTCTTCAGACCCCGGAGTATGTTATTCGCCGCGTAGAGGGCCATAAATTCCCCGGAACTGACAATGTAAACCTTCTGCGCGTATTCACGTCGTATGGGTACGGCGAATCCGCCGCAGACCACATCCCCTAGTACATCGTAGATCGTAAGGTCGTAATGCCGGTCTTTGATCCCCAGGCGGCCTACGAGTTCAAAGGTGGTCAGAATACCACGCCCCGCGCAGCCTACCCCCGGTTCCGGTCCCCCGGCCTCAAGACAGTCAATACCGAAAGCCCCGGTACGGATTATGTCGGAAAGTCTGCACTGGTCCGGGCTTGTCTCTTTAAGGTAATCCAGCGCTGTGGTAAGAGGCTCCCCGTGAAGCAGGAGCCGCGTTGAATCGTGCTTGGGGTCGCAGCCTATCTGGAGTACCCGCTTCCCCCGTTTTGCCAGGGCCGCTGACACATTGGCGGCGATGGTAGACTTGCCTATCCCGCCTTTTCCGTAAATAGCAATCTCCGCCATACGTTTTTAGCGATCCTTGTGCCCGTTACATTATGAATCCCCTATATCCAGCCGAAAACCGGGGTTCAAAGGCGGCCTTATTTTATGATGCGGGACTGTAGACATTCAAGAGGGCGTACTATACTTGGAGCATGAGGGGAGTTTTCCGGCGCCGTCTTTTTTTTGCCCTGGTGGTCTTGGCTTTGCCGGCGGGCCTGGGGGCCGGGGACATGGTGGAACCGGCGGCCGCGGAAACCGCTTTCACCGGCAGTTTTACCTGGTCGTTCCGGGGGACCCTCATGATCTTCCCGGAGGAAAACGGTCCCGCATCGGGCGCTCCCATGCCCCTGCTGTCCGTCCCCGGTGCGGCTTTGGCGTACCGCTTCCGGGAGTCCTGTGAGGCGGAATTTTCCCTGGACCTGTACCTTACCCGCTACGGCTACGACTGGAAACTTGACCGGCCGGTACCTGTAGAGCTGGAAAACCGTTCCGCCTTTGTGCTTGGGGCCCTGGCCGGTGTGCGGCTGGGGGTGTATGTGCCCCTGGGCAGCCGGGGGATTCTGCGGATCTACGCGGGTCCGGCGGCGGATCTGCGTCTGGTGCTGCTTGCCGCGGACTTGAACGAATCGGATCTGATACCAAACGACCCTTCAGGCGCCCCCATGCAGACCAGCGCGGTACGGAATTATTTTTGGGCCGGGGGGCGCTGGTTTCTCCCTTTTGCAGGCGCCGGTTTTGATATTCCCGTAAATGACGATCTGCTTGTGGGGATCGACTTCCGGGTCTGGTTCCCGGTCTACCGTTGTTGGACCGGGGAGGATCTTCCCCCGCTGGAAGGCTGGCGCTTCGGTCCTGCGTTCAAAATTACGCTGCGCTAGCAGCCTGTTGCCCGATTATTGGGCATGCTTGCGGCGATGCCGCTTGGCAGTTTGTTGCGCGACAGGCTGCTAGACCTGTCCCCCCCATACCT
This sequence comes from Treponema sp., assembly GCA_031278715.1. Classification (GTDB taxonomy): domain Bacteria; phylum Spirochaetota; class Spirochaetia; order Treponematales; family Breznakiellaceae; genus JAISFT01. The sequence continues at coordinate 5,477 of JAITJW010000013.1, forward strand.
CAAGCCCTTCCGGACTGTCCTTGACATTGGCCGTCCTGCTGGCGGCGGCCCCGTCCTCGACAAGCACGCCGGCGCTGTGGACGCCTTGCAGCAGCAGTTTCCAGGGCTTGACTGCCCCCTCGTGCCGGGCGGTATAACTCTGCCCCCTGCGCTTTAAGGTAAAGCAGCTTTCCGGTATCCCCGAACCGTTGTAAACCGGCGCGGTGATGCTTGTCCCGTCGGTCTGTTCAAAAACATGGAAACAGATTTCATCGGCATAGTCGTAGTCAGGCCGTGTTGGGTTGTTTCCCAGGGGGATAACCGAGTTGGACCGGGCCAGGAGGGGAAGGCTGAAGTAACTATGCTGCTCTTTGCGCCACACGCCGCTGCTTTCAATACGTTCACCGCTTATGATATTGGTCCAGGTTCCCGCGGGGAGATAGTACTCCAGCATCCCGGAAGGGCTGAAAACCGGGGCCACCAGGAGCGAATCCCCCAGCATGTACTGGCGATCCAGGCAGGCGCAGCCGGGGTCTTCGGGGAATTCCAGAAACATGGCCCGCAGCAGGGGAAGCCCCTGGGTATGGGACTCCACCGCCAGGGTCCACAGGTAGGGCATTAACCGGCATTTAAGTTCCGTGAAGAAGCGCAGTACTTCCCCGGCCTCGTCGTCAAAATCCCAGGGTACCCGGTAACTCTGGTTGCCGTGGAGCCGGCTGTGGGAGGAGAGAAGCCCGAAGGCGCACCACCGCTTAAAAAGGTCCGCGGTGGCGGTACGTTCAAAGCCGCCAATATCGTGACTCCAGAAGCCGAATCCCCCCAGGCCCAGGGAAAGGCCTCCCCGCAGGGTTTCCGCCATGGACTCGTAGGTGGCGGTACTGTCCCCGCCCCAGTGCAGCGGGAAACGCTGGCTTCCCAGGGTGGCGGACCGGGCAAAAACCACCGCTTCCCCTTTTCCACGTTCCTGTTCCAGCAGTTCAAATACTGTTTTGTTGTACAGGTAGGTGTAGTAATTGTGCATCCGTTGAGGATCGGAACCGTCGTAATACACCACGTCCAGGGGAATACGTTCCCCAAAATCGGTCTTGAAGCAGTCAACCCCCATGTTAAGCAGTTCTCTTAATTTTCCTGAGTACCAGGCTGCCGCGGCGGGCATGGTAAAGTCTACTATGCCCATCCCCGGCTGCCAGCGGTCCCACTGCCATACATCGCCGTTGGGCCGTTTAAGCAGGTAGCCCTTTGCCCTAGCCTCGTCAAAAAGAGGGGATTTCTGGGCCACATAGGGGTTGATCCACACGCAGATCTTAAGACCCCGCCCGTGGAGCCGCTCCAACATGCCGGCAGGATCGGGAAACTGTTCCTGGTCCCATTCAAAATCGACCCACCGGCAGCCCTTCATCCAGAAACAGTCAAAATGAAACACCCGCAGGGGTATCCGCCGTTCCGCCATTCCGTTGACAAAATGAGTTACCGTTTTTTCGTCGTAGTCGGTGGTGAACGAGGTGGAAAGCCAGAGTCCGAAGGACCATGCCGGGGGCAGGGCGGGCCTGCCGGTAAGGGCGGTATAACGGCGAATCACATCCTTGGGATCTTCCCCGGCGATGATGTAGTAGTCGATCATCTCCCCTGCTACGGAAAACTGTACCGTACTGACCACTTCGCTGGCGGCCTCAAACGAGACTCTGCCGGGATTATTGACCAGCACCCCGTAAGCCCTGCCGGACAGGTAGAAGGGGATATTTTTGTAGGCCTGCTCACTTGCCGTTCCCCCGTCCTCGTTCCAGCAGTCAACGGACTGCCCGTTTTTGACAAAGGCCGTAAAACGTTCCCCCAGGCCGTAGATCGATTCTCCCACCGTAATCGTGAGGTACTGGACCATATAGGTCCTCTCGTTTTCCACCGTAACATGCCCGCTGTGCCGTCCGCTGATAGATGTTATGGCCTCTGTTCCCCGGTAAAAAGAAACATTCCAGGATTTTTTTTCCACTACCGCCCGCAGGGTCTTTTCCCCGCTTCCTGTCCGCAGGGTCCAGGAATCCGGGTCCTCGTCAATGGTGGTATGCTCTGTCCTGTCCGCTGTAAGCGGGAATTCAGGTCCCCGTTCCCGTCCGCCCCTGTGGCGGTACATCCGTACCCGGATCACGCCGGCCAGGGGGGAGGAAAACTCCGTTGTAATCAGGGGGATACCCACTACCCGTTCCCCGGGCCGGGAAAGCTGCTGATTGGTTGTCCATACCGAAAGGGAACCGTCCGCCGCTTTACTGTCGATGTTGTTGACCAGATTGATAGGATGTACACCTTTTCGTATCTCCCAATAGCCGTCTCTGAATTTCATGGTATCCTCCGTCAGTCTTTCCAGTTCTTTATTAAAACTTCACCAACGTTGCCCCTGCCGGACGAATCCGAGTTGATGCATCTTTTGGCCTGTACGGGTATAATATCAAAAAATGTATGATCGTACAGGCCGCGGATATATTCCGTGTCGGCGTTGCTTAACAGGCATTTGCTTCCCCGTCCGGTCAGCGTTATCATGAGACCCCTAAGGCGTTCCTGTTCTCTTTCGGTAAAACCGTCCGCGTGGTAGTATGTAAAACCGGTCTTGCCGGGACTGTGGTAGGGCGGATCAAAATAAACAAAAGAATCCTCACCGGCCGTCATAACGGCGTCTTCAAAATCGCTGTTTAATATGCTGATTTCATGTTCGTTAAGGTAGCGGCTGATCTGCCGCAGTAGCGTTTCTTCACATATTACAGGATTTGTGTATCTTCCGTAGGGCACGTTAAAAAACCCGTGGGAATTAACACGGTATAAACCGTTAAAGCAGGTCTTGTTAAGAAATATCAGACGGGCCGCCTTTTCGGTACTGCCCAGCGCGTCAAATTTCCGGCTGTCCCGGTCCAAATTTCTGATTTTGTAAAAATATTCCCTGCTGTTTTTATCCTGATGCTGCTTTAACAGTACAATAAGTTCTTCGACGTTTTCTTTTACCGCCGTGTATGTCAGCATCAGCTGGCTGTTACAATCGTTGATTACCGCTTTTGCCGGCAGCAGCTCGAAAAAAACGGCGCCCGCCCCTATAAAGGGCTCGTAGTAGGTGTAACGCTGTATGCCGGCAGGGAGGCATTTTTTTACTTCAGGCAGCAGTTGTCTTTTGCCGCCTGCCCATTTTAAGTATGGTTTGATTAAACGATCAGGTTTTGCCATAAGGCCTGATGCTGTAAATACGGCGCTTGCAATGTATTATAGCTGCACTGCGCCGCTACGCCGGACAGCTGAACAGGCTGCTAATCCCCAAAGCAGCGCCGGGCTTCTTGCCGTATCTGTTCCACTGCAGTCTGGTAATTCTCCCTGAGGGCGTTCATGTTCTGGTTGTAGAAGCTGACAAACTCCGGATCCTGGAACGGATCAAGCTGGACCTGCCGCCCGTAGCGCCGGGACAGTTCTTCTTCCTTGGCCCGGAGTTTTGGTTCGTACTGCCGCCGGATAGCCTTGTCGTACTGGTCTGCCTCGTCCAGATAACGGGAAATAATCTGGGTGAACTGTTTGTAGCGCCCGGAAAAATGTCCGTCGGAGATGACGGCCCCCAGGCCCTTACCCACGGCCTGTATCCGCTGTCCGTCGTCTTTGGTAAGGGGAAGGGTGATCTGGGACAGGAGAACCTCGAAGATCCCCTGTCTAAGGCTTTCCCGCTGTTCCCGGGGGGTCTTTTTTATGGTTTCCTCAAGGCTACGGGAAGGATCGCCGAGGAATTCATTGGCGATCTTTTTACCCTGTTGCCTTGCTTCAAACTGGCCGATGCTGTCCTTGTCGCCTTTTACCGATTCAGTCCGTTCCAGTGCGATTTCCACCGCGCTTTTTATTCTTCCCATTGAGAAACTCCTTCGTTTTATCTAAAATACGTAGAATAATCGTGAAATTCAAGGAGGATGTTCTTATACCTGGGTATCCGGTTCTTCCCGCCCCTGCTTGCGGGGGTTGTTATTTCGGGCATCCTGGCGGCGTCCATTCAAGAAAGACGCCAGTGAGGTTCTGGTTATGTGGGTAGCCCGGATCACCATGCTGGCGCTTACGGTCTTCGGGGTCGCCATTGCCCTTTCGGACAATCAGTCCATTTTCCGGGTGGTCTCCTACGCCTGGGCCGGGCTGGGCGCCTGTTTTGGTCCCCTGATACTTTTCAGCCTGTTCTGGAAACGGACCACCTTCCCCGCGGCGGTGGCGGGCATGCTTTCAGGCGGTGTGGTAATGATATTGCGGTGTGGTAGTGATATTGTGGAAGAATGTTATCAGCGGCTTCGGCGGGATCTTTGCCGTCTACGAACTGCTCCCCGCCTTTATCATTTCCACCCTGGTGATCCTGCTGGTAAGCCTTTTGACTAGAAAGCCCTCCGCGGACATTGAAGCGGAATTTGAAAAGGCCAGGATCACGGAATTCTGAAAAAGTTTTCCCCGGTGCAGACGCCGTCCACCCGGAAGTCCCACTGTTCCACCGGGACTTCCGGTATAAGCTGGAAAGGCATGCACAGGCCGATGATCCGGCCGGCGCTTTCCGGACAGGCCCCTCCTGAAGCCGCAAGGAAGCGGTCGTAGTAGCCCCCGCCCCGTCCCAGCCGGCGGCCCTGTCTGTCGAAGGCCAGGCCGGGGACAAGAACCAGCGCCGGGGAATCGGCCGGACCGGGAGGTTCAACGGGGGGCGGTTCCCGGATACCGAAGGGGCCCGGTTCCAGGTCCATATCCGAACCCGGGGGCATGGGCGTTCCGGGACTTTCCCGCGGGAAGACACGGTAGAATTTCAGTTCCCCCGGTCCGTTTCCGTCTGAGCCGATGCGGGGCGCAAAGACCCGTTTTCCCGCCTCCAGGGCCGTTTCTACCAGGGGCCGGGTATCAATTTCATCAGGCAGTGAAAGAAAGAGGAATACGGTACCGTAGCGGGCCCACAGGGGGCTTTTTCGCAGCAACGCGGCGGCGGCTTCCCCCTGCATGCGGAAATCCGCGGGGGACACAAGGGAAAGGCGTTTTTTTATTTCACGGCGAAGTGAGGATTTGGGGGTGGGGGTATCGTGCCGCACTCCGGCCTAGATACGGCGGGTGCCGCCGGTTTTAAGGCCCGCCTCGTAGAGCTTGCCGCAGGCGATAAACATGGGTAGTTTGGTGCCCCCCAGGATAATATCGGCCCCCGCCGCCATGTCGATCATATCCCGGCTGGGGCTTTTCCCCCGCACAAAGATGATGCTGCGAATATCCAATAGTTCCGCGGTACGGATAACCTGGGGGTTCACCAGCCCGGTAAGAAGCAGTACCCGGTCCTTTACGAATGCCATTACATCACTCATCAGATCTGCGCCGCAGGCGGAGACTATGTCCAGGCCGGCCTTCTCCTCCCCCGTGTAGAACTGTCCTTCCAGGATTTCAACAGCATCCGCTACGGTCATAGTTTCCCCCATTCATATTATTTTAGAAGATAACACCAAACCGGGTTTTAAGCAAGAATAACGGACAAAATCGAAGCGCCATGCGTGGCCGACCCGTATATATCAGGGGGTATACATGCGGGTATTTAGCTACGTGCCCTTTGGGGCTTCGGGGATCGTGATCAAGGTGGAGGTGGATGTAAGGCGGGGTATTCCGGGGGTTGATATTACCGGTCTTGCGGAGGGGGCGGTGCGGGAGGCGCGGGAACGGGTCAGGGCGGCCTTCCGCAATTCAGACTACCGGTTTCCCCTGGACCGGGTTCTTATCAACCTGGCCCCCGCGGGACTGCGGAAGGATGGCGCCGCCCTGGATCTGCCCATCGCCCTGGCGGTGATGTGCGCGACGGGGCTGGCCCCCCAGGAAGAGGCGGTGATGGTGTTGGGAGAACTGGAACTTTCCGGTACGGTACGGCCCGTGCGGGGGGTACTGGCCGCGGTAGCCGCGGGGATTGGGGAGGGTATCGGCGATTTCATTGTTCCCTGGGAGAACGCCGGGGAGGCGGAGGTTCTGGTACGGGAACACGGTTCTATCCGGATAGCCCCGGTAACGACGCTGCGGGAAGCCCTGCATGTTCTGGTGGTCCGCTCGGAAACCGGAACCCTGCCGGTTTCGGCGTTTTCCCCGGAATATTCCGGCGGGGAATCCGTCCGGGGAAACCGCGGGCTTCCAGCCGTGTGGGGGGATTTTTCCGAGGTACGGGGCCAGGACAGGTACAAACGGGCCCTGGAACTAGCCGCCGCCGGGGGGCATAACCTCTTGGTTTTCGGCCCCCCCGGGGCCGGTAAGACCATGCTTGCCCGGCGCTTGCCTGCGATTATGGCCGGTTTGACAAGTGATGAGGCGGTAGAAGTAACCCGGCTTCACAGCCTGGCGGGGTGTTTTGACAGGAAATCCCGGGAAAGCGGGGATTTTAGCCTTATTACCCGCCCTCCCTTCCGCTCTCCCCACCATTCCGCCAGTGCGGAAGGTATTCTGGGGGGCGGCAGGATGGTACGGCCCGGGGAGATAAGCCTTGCCCACCTGGGAGTACTTTTTCTGGACGAGGCCCCGGAATTCCGTTCCACCGTACTTCAGGCCCTGCGGGAGCCTCTGGAAGATCGGGTGATTACGATATCCCGCGCTGAATCTTCGATTCGGCTACCCGCAGCTTTCCAGCTGATCATGGCCGCCAACGCCTGTCCCTGCGGCAGACTGGGCGCGCGGGGCGGGGATCCGTCCTCCGGCCAGGTATGCCTGTGCAGCCCTGAAGAGGTAAACCGCTATTGGCGGCGTTTCGGTTCGGCCCTGCTGGACCGGATTGAACTGCGGGTCCCGGTGATTCCTCCCGGCCTTGGGGAGATAACGGGGCGCCCCGGTGAAACCAGCGCCGTCATCGCCGGGCGGGTTATCCGGGCGGTGGAAATACAGCGGGACCGGCTGGGCGCTCTGCCGGAACAGCCCTGCCGCAATGCACGGCTCCCGGCGGGCCTGGTGGAACGGTACTGCCCCCTTTCCGGCCGCGCAAGGCAGGCCCTTGGAATCGCCGTATCCCGCCTTGCCCTTTCCGGCCGGGCCTACCACAGTATTCTCCGTCTGGCCCGGACCATTGCCGATCTTGAAGGCCAGGATAGCATTGACAAGGTTCACGTACTGGAGGCGGTGGAACATCGCCGCCGGGGGGATGACCCTTACGACATACTAGCGGAAGGCTGCTAGCGGAAGGCTGCTAGCGGAAGGCTGCTAGCGGAAGGTTGCTAGTGGAAGGCTGCTAGTGGAAGGCTGCTAGCGGAAGGCTGCTAGCGGAAGGCTGCTAGCGGAAGGCTGCTGGCGGGAGCTTGCTAGCAGGAGCCTGACAGCGGAGCTGACAGCTCCGGTATGGCCTCCAGTATCGAATCTTCGATTGGCCGGCCTGCGCAACTGTGCCCCAGGGAACGGCCGGGCCGGTTTTCCCCGTGGAAATCACTGCCGGCGCTGACGTAAAGCCCCAATTCCCGGGCTATCTCCTCCAGGCGGCGGCACTCCCGCAGTTTGGCAGTGGGGTGCCATGCCTCAATACCCGCAAGCCCCCGGTTTTTCAGGTCTTCAAACAGGGCCGGGAGACGATTCAGGGACACATAAAGGGACATGGGGTGGGCCAGTACCGGCAGCCCCCCGGATTCCCGGATAAGGGCCTGGGCCTCGTCAAAGTCCAGCCCGGCCTTGGGGACGTAAAGGGGCTTTCCCGGCGTCAGGTATCGCTCAAAAGCCTGTTCCTGGTTCTTTACAATTCCCCGTTTAATCAGCAGGGCGGCAAAGTGGGGCCGTCCTATCGAGGGGACCGGCCCGGCGTTTTTTGTGCTGGACTTCTCCCCCAACTTGGCCGCAGAATCCCTCTGAGCAAGTAACAACAGATCTTCCCAGCCGGCATCCAGCCCCATTCGCCTTACACGCTCCAGAATTTCCCGGTTCCGCTCCTCCCGCAGCCGTGAAAGCCCGGCCACCGCCTCGATAAACGCGGGGCTTGGCCGGCTGATCCCCAGCCCCAACAGGTGGAATTGGCCGGCATACGGGTGGTTTATTTCAATCTCAATCCCCGGAATGAAGCGGATACCAAGTGATTCCGCTTCATTTCTTGCAAACGATAGTCCCTTAATGCTATCATGATCGGTAAGGGCTATAGCGGAAATTCCAAGGCGGACCGCTTCTCTGATAAGTGAAACCGGACTTAGGCTCCCGTCCGAAGCGTTTGAGTGGGTATGCAGGTCTATCATTGCAGTCATTATGGGCCTAAAACTTAAGGAATGATAACGGGGTTCTCGTTGAAACATAGCATCGCCAACGGTTTTTCCGGAATTACGTTTTTTGGAAGCTTTGTCCTGCGCTTTTCCTCCGGCGGGGAAAGAGGGTAGGGGGGCTTAATGCCGAAAACCTTTCAGTTCCGGGCCGGATCAGTAATCTATTTTAAGGGGGATCCGGCGGACAAGGTGTTTATCCTTCAAAGCGGCATGGTAAACCTGGTCTATCAGGACATGGAAACGGGAAACGACATGCACGATATGGTCCAGCGGGGGGAATTTTTTGGGGTAAAGTCCGCCCTGGGCCGCTACGCACGGGAAGAAAACGCCGTAAGCCTTAAAGATTCCACGGTTATGGCCTTTTCGATCCCCGAATTTGAGCAGATCGCCATGACCAATACCCGGATTGTCATGAAGATGCTGACCGTTTTTTCCACCCAGCTGCGGCGGGTCCACCGGCAGCTTGCCATTCTGCTCAAAACCGACGAGCAAAATCCCGAGGCCGGACTGTTCAATGTGGGGGAATACTACCTTAGGCAAAAACGTTACACGTATGCCCGGTATGTTTTTAACCGCTATCTGGCCTACTATCCATCGGGGAAAAATATCGCCGCCGTGGAGTCAAATTTAGAACGGGTGGAGCGCATCCTCAGTTCCGGTACTGAAGACGGCGGCAGCGCGCCTGCGCGTTCGCCTAAAAAAGACGATCCTTCAGCCGCCTACTACGATGCCCTGAACCTGATGACACAGGAAAAATACCAGCAGGCCTGCCTTGCCTTTAAGCACGTCGAGGAGAACTACGGGCAAAGTGAATGGGCGGCAAAAAGCGCCTTTGAAATTGGCCGCTGCCTCCATATACTTAACAAATTTCCGGAGTGCATTAACTATTATACCGACATGCTGAACCGGTATCCCCGGCATCCCGATCTGCGGGAGACGGTATTTTATATTGGCCGGTCCAATGAGCGGCTGGGGAAAAAAGAACAGGCCGCAGCTTTTTATAAAAAAGTCCTGTCCATGCCCGCGCCCGGAGGGGATGGCGTAACGGTTAAGGCAAAACGCGCTCTTGAGGACCTGGAGGGATAAGATGGCCAGTGGTTTAGAGTCCTTTGAACGCTTTGCCAGAACATTCACGGCGGGGGAAATTATTTTTTCAGAATTTGAACCCGGCGATAATTTTTATGTGATTCAGTCCGGCCGGGTCCACCTGGTAAAGATCATCGGCGATTTTGAAAAAACCCTGGATATTATCGGTCCTCCGGATATGTTCGGCGAGATGGCGATTCTTGAGAATTCCTCCCGTTCGGCCACCGCCATTGCCCTGGACAACGTGAAGGTGCTGGAATTCAACGCAAGGAATTTTGAGGTTCTTCTGTTGGGAAATCCCCAGATTGCCCTGCGGCTCCTGCGGATGTTCTGCAAGCGGATCTACGACGCCAAACGGCGTTTTATGACTCTTGTTTTAAGCGATCCGCAGGCTAAAATTGCCGACGTGTTTTTGATGTTCGATGAAACCCAGCCGAATATTGACAAAACCACGGAAAAAAGGGAATTTGAAGCCACGGTGGATAATATCGCCCAATGGGCAGGGATGGGCGTAAAAGAAACCCGTGATATTATCCAGCATTTTGTTTCCCAGCACCGGCTTGAGATACACACCGGCAGAATCGTGGTAAAAAACATTAACGATTTTTCCCGTTTCGTCAATTCCAGGAGAAACAAACTGTAGCGTGCGGCTGTTTCAAAACATGCGGTTTTGAAACAGCCGCAGATCAATGACCCGGTTGGGTTTGAAATTTTTTTTAAGGAGTGAACGATGAAAGTGAGTATGATGGTTTGTGTGGCGGGGATTTTCTGCGCGGCGGCGCTGATTTCCTGCGCCGGTTCTTCCGTCAGGAAGGAAGGACCTACCGGCAGTATCGAGGGAACCGGCGCGGAGGCGCCCAGGACCTCGACCAGCATCGAGCGGATCCGGGTAGACTACCAGGGCGCGGTAACCGGTTCGGAAATACCCGCCTGGGTGCAGGCGGCCATTGATTTTGATGCAGAGTCTCTGCAGCGCCTGCCCGGTTTTGAGGGAAAAGTCGTCATAGTTGACTACGGCGTCGGGCAAAACCTGGAACTCCTGCGTTCCCTGGTAAACAATTTTAATATCCAGGCTTCGGTGGCCCGGCGGATCAGCAATTATGTGGAGGCCAGTTTCGGCGCTGAGCAGCTGGGGGACAAGAACACTGCGGAAAACAGGAGTTTTGTGGAGGAGGTGGTTGCCACGTTTTCACGGGTAGAGATCAACGGCCTTGCCAGGGAGAAGGAATACTGGGTTAAACTTCGTGCCCTTGACCGCGGAAAGAAGACTGAGACTGAACAGTATTACTACTATGTACTCTATTCGATTCCCGAACAGCTTCTGAATGAGCAGGTAGCCCGTGCGATGAACAATATCCCCGCCAAGACCCGTGACCAGGAGGAGATCCGCGCCAATGTGGAAGATGCGATGAGGCAGGCGGCCTACAACAGTGTTGAGGAAGGCAGCTGACGCTCCCGGTTTGTTGTGCTTTGCGCTTAAAACACCTGTAACAGGCTGCCAGTGCGCGGCGGTTAAGCGGCTATTCGGATTCGGCAACGAATACCTTCGTTGCCCGGAAACGCGGAGCCGCCGCGATTTTTGACTGTTCCTCGTCTTCTTCCTGGTAGAATTTAACCTTCATGCCCGGTTTCAGATCGTTAAAGTCGGCGTTTTCCACCGTGCTGAAGTGGAAAAAGATATTATTGCGGCTTCTGTCTTCAATAAAGCCGTAGCCGTCTTTCAGGTTGAGTATTGTTGAATAGCGGATGTCTCCGCTGCCGGTGTTCTGCTGCGTGGAATTCGCTTCGTTGATCTGTTTATTGCCTATAATATCATTGATGGAGACAAGGTGATCCCGGTCCATAACAAAGAGGTTTCTGATGAATTCGTCGGGATGTTTGTCTTCGATAATCTGCGTCATGTGGACCGGGTAGTACACCTCTTCCAGCAGCGCCTGTGAAGTACGGGTACTTTCCAGCCTTCCGCTTTCACTGTAATAATCGAAGTCCCAGCTGATAAGCATCACATGGGTTCCCAGAGTGTTGAGTTTGCGGACCAGGGGAACATAGTCCCCGTCACAAACTACCAGTACGATAATGTCAAAATGTTTGTACATGGTCATTTCGTAGGCTTCCAGGGCAAGCCACACGTCAATACCCTTTTCCTGCAGAGTATTGTTGGGCCCGTTCCGCAGGGGCAGGTAATGGGTGATAATATTTTCCCGCATCAGAATGTCTTCAAATATCCGTTCACTCTGTACTTTTTCTCCCATTTCTCTGGCAGAAGACCGGCCCTTAAAATAATGGGCGTCTACGATCTGACATTGCTTAAAATTGGTACCGCTTATTTTGGCCGCCTCGTTCCGGATAAAATCGTGCAGACCGGAAATACTTATCCGCGCTTTTCTGGGATGTTCATATTTGTAATAGTTGCTTACCTTGTAAAAATAATATCCATCATAAAAAATGCCAATTCGAACCAGATTAGTTAATGTAGTGTTCATATTCCAATATTATATCAATGATACATAAATCCGCAAGATGGGCAGCCGTAAAATATTCCCGGCCATCCGGCCATCCGGCAACCGGAATCCGGCAGCCGGAATCCGGCAGCCGGAACAACTCCCGGTTCCGGGAAAGGCAAGAACGCCCCCAAGCCACTTGCTAATCCGTGTTTTTTCGGGTATCTATAGGAAGTTGCCTGCCAAGATGGCTCAGTCGGTAGAGCGGCGCACTCGTAATGCGCAGGTCGGGGGTTCGATTCCCCCTCTTGGCTTTCTCGGTACGGCTTTTGCGGCTTCCATCGTAAAAGGGTCCCGGCGCCTGGTGCGCTTTTCGTATACCATCCTCAAAAATCGCCGTAAGGTAATTTTTACCCCTGCGCCCGGCATGGGGCGTAACCTGGTGGTGAAAGTCCGCTGGCAGCCTGTTGGCAACAGGCTGCCAGGCTATTCCCCGAAGACTTCTGCGGTGAAGGTGAAAAGCCGGGCTCCCGGAGCTTCGTAGGAACGGGGGGGAAGTCCCGCTTTGACGCAGATGTAGTCCAGGTATTCGTCCAAATTCCAGCCCTGTTCCACCGGTACCTGGGGGAGCAGTACGCCGCTTTTGCCCCGGTGGATAAGGAACAGGCCGTGAACGCCTACCCGTAACTGCCGGGGATCGGCGCAGGGTTCCATAGGGGAGAGGACGGATATTTCGATGGAACAATGGGGAAGTTCCTCCGCGCTGAGGGGCGGAAACCGGGGATCCCCGAAAGCCGCCTCCTGCGCCATGATCTGTACCGTTTTTTCCAGAGGCCAGGCGGCGCTCATCCTGCCGATGCAGCCCCGGAGTCTGCGTCCTGCCGGGGTGTCGCTGTGCAGAGTTACGAAGGCCCCGCAGGGCCGGTCCAGAACGGAGGGTTCCCGGTTCAGGGTGTTTGGGTCCCGCCGGTACTGCGGCGGCCGGTTTTCCAGTTTTGCGGTGATGCTTTCCCGCGCGTCCGCCAGCAGTATCTGTTGTTCTTCCGGGCTTGGGGCGAATTCCATAGAACCAGTATAAGTCCGAAACGGGGAAATGCAACGTCTGTCCCCTGATGGTCCGTCAGGAGACGGACACAGGGCCGGCGCATTTACGGTACAAGGGGGATATGCCGTATACAGCGTCGATGACCGGAACCGGCGCTGCAAACCGGATCTTCGCTTGCGGTTTGTGGTGAATTGTATGGTGTTAGGCGATCCTGTGTTGTAGCCTGGAGATATGAACGAAATAGGTTCGGTTTTGGCATGGTTCCGGGGGACCGACAACGGGACCTTTTTTGAACTGATTAAGGACTTGGCTGTCGCGGCGCTTATCATTGTCCTGGCCCTTGTTTTGAACCGGCTGACCCGGCGGCTTATCAGGAAGACCGCCCGGAATCCGCTACCGGGTACGACGGCCAGTACGCCGGGGGGCTTCCCCCTGAACGATACGGTGAGTTCTGTTCTGAGCCGGGTTCTGCGTTACGGGATCTTTATTATCGCGGGGATCATGATCCTTACGATTTTTGGGGTGAACACTACCAGCCTGGTGGCGGTGCTGGGGGCCGCAGGGGTGGCGGTTGGCCTGGCCCTGAAGGATACTCTGGGGAATATCGCCGCGGGGATCATCATCCTGTTCCTGGGCAGTTACTACCGGGGGGAGTACATCGAATTTGGTTCCTACAGCGGCACGGTGCGGAGCATTACCCTTTTTACTACCATTCTGGAAACTCCCGACGGGCTGTACGTCTCCGCCCCCAATTCCAGTATCTGGAGCGGGCCGCTGAAAAACTACAGCCGCAACGGACGGCGCCGGCTTGACCTGGCGGTGGGGATTGCCTATTCGGATTCTATTGATACGGCCTTTAGGGTGATGGAGGATATTATCACTGGGGAGGGCCGTTTTTTTAAGGAACCGGTTCCCCAGGTTCTGGTCCAGTCCCTGGGGGAAAGCTCGGTGACTATTGTGCTGCGGGCCTGGACTTCTGCCGCCGATTACTGGGATGTCTATTGGGACCTGATGCGGGATATTAAGGCGAAGATCGAGGGGGCGGGGCTCCACATCCCCTTCCCCCAGCGGGATCTGCATGTTATCAGCCTGCCGGAACGGCTGCCCTGAATACCGGGGCTTATGAATCGATAAGGGCGGCGATCTGGGCCCCGGCGATTCCGGGATCCGCCCGGCCGCCGGTTTGTTCCAGGACTTTTCCCACGAGGAAGGCGGCCAGGGTTCCCCGGCGTTTGCCGTTCCCCCCGGCGGCCGCTTCCCGTGCTTCCTCCAGGGCCTTGCCCTCCAGGGTTTCCACGGTTTTTACGGCTTCCGCTATTTTTACGGGGTCCGAGAGGATCTCCCAGCCCCGGTCCCGGACAATGTCCGCCGGGTCCCGGTCTTCCGCGATGGACGCTTCCAGGGTCCGTTTGGCGATTTTTACCGATACAAGGCCGGATTCCTCAAGTCCTGTCAGGGAGGCAAGGCGGGCAGGACTGAAGTTCAGGCTGGCGATACCGGCCAGGCCAAGGCCCTCTTTGTTGAGGATGTGTTTGATGTCCTGCAGGATACGGTTGGCGATTTTTCCCGCGACCGCTTTCGGGTCGAGGCCCTGCGCGGCTGTGAGTCTGAGGGCTTCCTCAAAATAATCGGCCCCTTCTTTTTCTTCACAGACCAATTCCGCCTGTTCCCTGGAAAGGTCGTAGTCATTTTCTATACGCCGGGAACGGGGCAGGGGGAGTTCCACCAGGGATCGCTCTACGGATTTGAGGAACTCTTCGTCCGGGCAGAAAACCGGAATGTCGGGTTCCGGGAAGTAGCGGTAATCCTGGGCGTTTTCTTTTTGCCGCATGGGTTCGGTCTGGTCCCGGTTTTCGTTCCACAGCCGGGTTTCCTGGATCACGGTTTTTCCCGCGTCCAGAAGTTCCCCCTGGCGTTTTATTTCGTGGTTCAGGGCCAGGCGCACAAAACGGGAGGAGTTGAGGTTTTTGATCTCCACTTTTTTCCCCAGGCCCCGGCCGGGGAGGTTGATGGACACGTTGGCGTCCGCCCGCAGGCTTCCCTCCTCCATGTTGCCGTCGCAGACCCCCAGGTAGCGGACCACACGGCGGAGCTGCTGAATAAAGAGTTCTGCCTCTTCCCCGGTTTCCATGTCCGGCTGGGTAACGATTTCCAGCAGGGACACCCCGGCCCGGTTGTAGTCCAGGAGGGATACGGCGCCGGTATGGATCATCTTGCCCGCGTCTTCTTCCAGATGACATTCCTTGATCCGTACCTGTTTTTTAATGTTCCGTCCGCCTGTTTTGCCCTCCAGCTCTACCCAGCCCTCCTGTCCCAGGGGGGAGGCGAACTGGGAGATCTGGTAATTTTTCGGCATGTCGGGGTAGAAGTACTGTTTCCGCTCAAACCAGGTTTTTTCGGGGATCCGGCAGTTCAGGGCACGGGCCACCATGCAGCCCATCCTCATGGCTTCGATGTTCAGGCTGGGGAGGACTCCCGGATAGCCCATGCAGACCGGACACACGTTGGTGTTCGGTTCGTCCCCGAAGGCGGAGCGGCAGCCGCAGAATACCTTGGTCCTGGTTAAGAGGTGGATGTGAATCTCCAGGCCGATAAAAGACTGGTACATGGTTAACTCCAGAAAGAGCGGTAACCCGCCGGATGGGGAACGGGGTGTTTGGTTTCCCAGTCCCCGGCAATATCCAACAGGGTCCCCTCCGCGAAGGCCCGGCCGATAAGCTGGACCCCAACGGGGAGTCCCCCTTCTACGGCGGCGGGGAAGGACAGGGCGGGGAGGCCCGCCAGGTTTGCGCAGCAGGTGTAGAGGTCCGCGGCTTTTTGGGCAAAGGGGGAGAGGGAACTGGCACCCCGGCCAAAGGCCCTGGTGGGGAATACCGGGAGGAGGATGGCGTCACAGGGGGCCGCCGCACGGTAATCGCCGTCTCCCAGGAGGCTTTCAAAATCTTTCCGTATGGCCGAGCGGATCCGCTGGGCCCGCAGGTAGTAGCGGTCCTGAAAGCCGGAACGGAGTACGAAGGTCCCCAGCAGGATCCGCAGCTTTACTTCCGGCCCAAAACCCGCTTCCCTGGTCTTGTCGATAAGTTCATCGGGATTCTCCGCCCATTCCGGCCGGGCCCCGTAACGGACGCCGTCAAAGCGGGCCAGGTTGGCGCTGGCCTCCGCGGTGGCGATGGTGTAGTACGCGGGAACTCCGTATTTCAGGCTGGGGAGTTCCACCTCCACCAGGCGGTAGCCAAGTTCCGCAAAGCCCGCCCTGGCGGACTCAAAGGCCCGGCGTACCTCCGGTTCCAGTTCCGCCGCCTGGGCCGCGACCCCCAGGGCCGCCCCGGCGGTTTCCGGGCTTTCGCGGTCCTCTGCGGTACGTCCCCCTGCGGAGGGGGAGGCTGTGGAGCGTTCCTCCTGGGCGGCCAGGGCAATGGCCCGTGCCACCGCCTCCGGGGAGAGAACCCCGATGGTCCTTGCCCTGGGGGGATTGAAGAGGGGCGGCGCCGCCTCCGGGGCGTTCCGGCTGGTCTGATCCAGGGGGTCCGCCCCCCGGATTACGGCGAACACGTCCCGGCAGCGGCCGGCTGAATCCGAAAGGATGCCGATCCCTTCAAGACTGGAGGCGTAGGCCACCAGGCCGAAACGGGACACGGCCCCGTAGGTGGGTTTAAGCCCCAGGACCCCGCAGAAGGCCGCGGGCTGCCGCACCGAACCCCCGGTATCGGATCCCAGGGCAAAGGGTACCAGCCCCGCTGCTACCGCGGCCGCCGAGCCCCCGGAAGACCCCCCCGGTACCCGTGTGGTATCCCAGGGGTTGTTTGTCCGCTTGATGCCGGAGTTGTCGGTGGAGGAACCCATGCCGAACTCGTCCAGGTTGGTTTTCCCCACCGGCGCCGCCCCGGCATCCAGGAGTTTTTTTACCGCCGTGGCGGTGTAGGGGGCTTTGAGCTGTTCCAGCAGTTTGGATCCGCAGCTAAGGGAAAAGCCCTTGACCGCGATGTTGTCTTTTACCGCAAAGGGCAAACCTTTTAAGTTTGCCCAGGGCAAACCTGTTAAGTTTGCCCAGGGCAAACCTGTTAAGGCTGCCTTGGGTAAATCCTTTAAGGCTGCCTTGGGCAGATCTGAAATGTCTGGTCGATCACGGTCCGTGGTCCGGGCCGGGTCTGTGGTCCGGGCGGGATCCGCTGAATCCGCGGCACCATCCCCGGTCCGGCCGTAATTTTCCGCCCGCCGGGGGTCAAATTCAATAAAAGCCCCGATTTTCTCTTCCCATTGGGCAACGTAGGATAGATAGTCCTGGGGCGCTTTGAATGACATGGGTTCCTCGCTTTGAACTTCCGTTGGGGTTTGTCTCCGCTACAACGTTTTCATGGGGCTTTTACAGGACATTGGGCACTACCACAAAGCGGCCGTCCCGTTCGCCGGCGCTGTCGAGCATCTGTTCGGCGGTCTGTGCCCTGCTAGCGGCCCCATTCCCCTTGTCCGCTGCCCCATCAGCCCTGAACCAGAGGGAGTCGACGATCCGGGCCACGGCGGAGATCCCCGCCGCGTGTGTTTCCGTTACCGGAATTTCCGTTGCCGGAATTTCCGTTACCGGAAATTCTGTTGCCGGACTTTTCGGTAACGGGGTTCCCAGGGCGGGGGGCGTTTCCCGATCCGCTACCTGCATGGCGGTAAAAAAGCCCAGCATCTCTTCAAAAGCCGCAAACGCGCCGGAAAGCTCCTCATCGCCCAGATTCAAGTGGGCCAGGGCGGCGGTTTCCCTTAAATCCTCAATGTTCATGGCTTCTCCAAGTGCAACAGGCTGTCAGACCGATCTTGGCACGGGCCCTTGTTCATGTCAAGGCCGCGTTGCCTCACGTTACATCTAACCATAGCGCGCAGGCCCGGTGTCCCATTGCCTTAATACGCCGGCCTTGGTACGGAAAGGAGGCAGGGCGGTATTTTGATAACGATTCCATTTTTTCATGAGAAACCAATAGCGTAAAAAATCAAACTGCGGGATATTTGTGGAGACCAGGGTGATGAATCACACTAATTCCGGCATGAAAACCGCGAAAAAGGCCCCTGACGGGCAGGAAATACGACGTATGCTTGCCCAAAACCTTAAACGTCTGCGGGAACTGCAGAATGTTTCCCAGCTTGAACTTTCGGCGATGACCGGGCTTACCCACAATTTTATCAACGATATCGAGAATTGTAAGAAATGGGTCTCCGCCGATACGCTGGCCAAACTTGCCGCCGCGCTGCACGCGCAGCCTTTCCAGTTTTTTCTGTCAGAACTTACCCCGGATGAGGCGGGCGGGGCGGCCTTGGGCGTGTACCGGGAGGACTTTGTCGATGTGTTTCAGAAGGTGGTTTCCGACTGGATGAACTCCTACCTGTCTAAAAAGGGCAAAAAATAGGAAAGGCCGGGGACAAGGCCGCACAAAAGCGGTAAACTGAGCTTCTATGCGGATACTGGTAAAGGATATGGCGGAGGCCGCCGGCCAGACTACGGAAGTTGAGGCGGCCGGCTGGGTTCACCGGATACGGGATATGGGGGCTATAAGTTTTGTGATCCTCCGGGACCGTTCCGGTCTGTTGCAGTTGGTCCTGGGGGAGGGGACTCCCAAACCGGAACTTACCCTGGAATCGGTCATCCGGGTCCGGGGCCTTCCCTCCCTTAACGAAAAGGCCCCCGGCGGGGTGGAACTTAAGGTTAATTCCCTGGAGATCCTGTCCCGTGCGGCGCCGGATCTGCCCTATCAGGTTAACGGGGATCCGTCCAAGACCGGCCTGGAGGCTATTCTTGACAACCGCCCCCTCTCACTGAGAAACCCCAGGATACGCTCTATTTTCAAGGTGCAGGACACGATCATCGCTGCCTTTGTCGCCTACCTGCGGGACCGGGATTTTACCGGGATCAAGTCCAGCAAGCTTACCGCGGGAACCACCGAGGGGGGGACCAACCTGTTTCAGGTGGATTACTTTGACCGGAAGCTCTACCTGGCCCAGTCCCCCCAGCTGTACAAGGAGGCCGCGGTGGCCGGCGGCCTGGAGCGGGTGTTTGAGATTGGGCCCGTCTACCGGGCGGAAAAGCACGATACCCCCCGGCATATCAACGAGTACGTTTCCCTGGATGTGGAGATGGGCTTTATCGAATCCGAACTGGAGCTTATTGAGCTGGAAAAGGGCCTTCTGGCCCATATTTTCGAGGAATTGGCCCGGAAAAACGCCGCGGACCTGGAGGCCTGGGGCGCTTCGGTCCCCGATTCCGGCGCGGTGGCCCGTGCCCCCACGGTAAGCTACGATGACGCGCTTAAACTGGTCAACGAAGAACAGGTCCGGGGCACAGGACGCGCTCTTTCCGCGGCTTCCCGGATCTTCGACATTAACCCGGAGGCGGAGCGGCTGCTCTGCGAATGGTCTCTGCGGGAACACGGGGTCGATCTGGTCTTTGTCAACGCTTTTCCCCGGCGTTACCGGCCCTTTTACACCTACCCCCTGGGAGGGGAGGGGGGCGGTGGGGGCAAGACCATGAGTTTCGACGCTATCTTCCGGGGTCTGGAGATCACTTCCGGTAGCCGCCGGCTTCACGACTACGACGCCTTTATCGAGGCCCTGCCCAAATTCGGTCTTAACCCGGAAAACATGACCGGTTACGCGCGGATACTCAAATACGGTTGTCCCCCGCACGGGGGTTTTGCCATCGGCTGTGAGCGGCTTACCCAGAAAATACTGGGCCTTGCCAATGTGAAAGAGGCCAGCCTCTTTCCGCGGGACCGCCGGCGGGTGGAACCCTAAGCCGGCGCGGTATGGAATCATCAGGATGCGGTGAGTGTAAAAGCCTGTCTCAGGAAAACCGGCCTACAAGTCGTTTCAGCCCCCCGGACAAACAGGTGGACGGTCCGTCCATGATGGAAAGGTGGAACGGCAGGGCCCTGTTCCGCCTGATCTGGCCCCTGATTATCGAGCAGGTTCTGGCCGTTACCATGGGAATGGCGGACACGGTGATGATCAGTTCCGTGGGGGAGTACGCGATCTCCGCTGTTAACATTATTGACAACATCAACAACCTTTTGATTATCGCCTTTGCCGCCCTTGCCACCGGCGGGGCGGTGGTAGTTAGCCAGTACATTGGCCGCGGGGATCACCGGAACGCCGGGGTAGCGGCCAAACAGCTTCTCTACGCGGTGTCGCTCATCTCCCTTGTGATCTGCCTGTTCGCCTTCTTTTTCCGCCGGCCTATAATCGGGCTCATCTACGGGAACGTGGACGCCAACGTGATGGAGGCCGCGAGTCTCTACATGCTGATTACCTGCCTCTCGTACCCCTTCCTGGCGATCTACAACGCGGATGCCGCCCTGTTCCGGGCGGTGGGGAACTCCGGGGTTACGATGTGGATAGCCCTGTTGGTGAACGTGCTGAACATTGGGGGGAACGCGTTTTTTATCTTCGTTCTCCATTGGGGAGTTATGGGGGTGGGGCTTTCCACGCTGATAAGCCGGGTTCTGGCCGCGGTAATTACGCTGGTCCTCCTCTACCGGGGTCATGGCCGCCCAATCCGGCTGGAGGGGCTCTCCACGATCCGTTTTATCCGTCCCATGTTCCGCAGCATCCTCAACGTGGGAATACCCAGCGGTCTGGAAAGTTCCATGTTCATGGTGGGCCGTCTTTTGACTCAGCGAATTTTTCCCATGTTCGGCCTTGCGGCTATGGCGGGGAACACGGTGGCCGGGGTGGTCAACTCGTTTTCCTATATGCCCGGTTCCGCCTGTGGTATGGCCCTGCTGACCATCGTGGGTCAGTGTGTGGGGGCCGGCGACTATGCCGCGGCCAAAAAGCACTGCGCGCAGCTCATGAAGATCACCTATGCCATTACCGCGGCCCTCAGTCTTTTTACCTGGATTTTCCGGGGCCCCCTTATCGGCATTTTTAATCTGAGCCCGGAGGCCTACGAGTTCGCCATCGTCTTTTTAGAACTCTACTGTATCTCGATGATCCTCGCCTGGCCTTTAAGTTTTGCCCTGCCCAACGCCCTGCGGGCCGCCGGGGATAGCCGCTACGTCATGTGGGTAGCCACCATCTCCATGTGGACCGTCCGCGTAACCATGGCCTACATTTTCACCTTTGCCCTGAACCTGGGCCCCCTTGGGGTCTGGCTTGCTATGGGCTGTGATTTTATCGTCCGGGGTAGTTTTTACCTGGGCCGCTGGATCCGGGGCCGCTGGCAGGAGAAACGCGTGATAGAGTAGCCGGCCCTGAAGCTCCTCAAAGCGGGCTTTTACACACCGTTGAAACCTGCGGCGAAAAACCATATTCTGGTAATACTGGTGGAACACCAGAGTACGATTAACCCGAACATGGCGCTGCGGTTTTTGATGTACATGGCGCGGGTATACGAGAAGATTCTGGGAGATAAAAACATTTACACGACAAAGGCGCTTGTTATACCGCGGCCTGAATTTTTTGTGCTGTACAATGGGCTTGCCCCCTATCCGGATGAGGATATACTGAGGCTGTCCGATTTATATGAAGATCCGGAGCAGCTGGGGCTGGAGAAGGCGCTGGTAGAGATGGAACTTGTGGTGGGGGTGATCAACATCAACCAGGGACGGAACGAGATAGTAAAGCGCTGCCGGGTGTTGGAGGGGTACAGTGACTTTATCGGGAAGGTAAGGGACATTGAAAGGGAAGGGATGAAACGGGAAAAGGCCTTAGAATCGGCGATAGTGTATTGCCGGGAGCATGACATATTGAAGGGGGTTTTGGAGGAACACGGGACGGAGGTAATGAACATGTTGATGGCGGAATGGAAACAGGAAGATGCGTTAGCGGTACGGTACCGGGAGGGCCGGGAACTGGGCCACGAAGAAGGGTTGAAAACTGGACTTGAAAGAGGACTTGAGAAAGGACTTGAAAGAGGGCTTGAAAAAGTCGCCAGGAACGCCCTTGTGAAGGGGATGTCCCCGGACGCGATCAGTGAACTTACCGGGTTGGACAGTACAGCGATCAAAAGACTTGCGGGACAGTAGTTTTCTGCCGGTGATCTATAGACTTTTTGTACGGTCTCAAGTATAATAAGACCATTGAGGCTGTTCCAAAACCGTGCGCGTGAGCGCACAGTAAATTAGTTTTGGAACAGGCTTCATTAGGAGCGTTTCAAAAAAATCGACTGGGCTTTGAGTTGGTTTTTTTAGACCTGCCGTCCGTTCTGATATTCAGTTTGTACTTGGGAGGGGAAAAACTGAAATTGCGAAATTCTTACCAGATTAAATTTCGTTTATTCTTTTACGCAGGGGTCTTGATTCTGCTTATTACGGGAAGGGGGGCTTCCGCGCTTTGGGCCCAGGAGACAGACGTTCCGCCCGATGCCGCCGCGACTAACGGTGCGAACATTACCGCGGATCCGGGCGCGGACGAGCAGAATATCCGGCTGGGGGAGGAAGCCTCCGGCGGTTCCGTGGCTGTTCCGGGGCCGGTTTCCGGTTTTGCAATTTTCCGCGCCGTCCTGCTCCTTATCCTGGCTGCCGGCGCTATTTACGGCGTAGTGTACGCGGTAAAAAAGCTGTCCCGGCCGCGGGATGCCAGGAGCCCCCACCTGCGGGTCCTGGCCAGCACCCAGCTGGGCCCGAACCGGTTTGTTCATGTTGTCGCTCTGGGGACCAGGGGCTGGCTTATAGGTTCCGGTGAGGGGGGAATTTCCCATATCGCCGATATAGAAGAGCAGGAGGCCCTTGACGCGCTGTTCCTGGAAGAATCCCGCAACGCTGCGTTTGGGCCGTCCGGCCGTCCGGGGGATTTTCGCTCCCTGCTCCGCCGCCTGGGCATCGGGTCCCCCGGTCCGGAGGCCGCGGGACCTGCCGGGGGAACCACGGGCCTGGACGATGGGGAAACCCTGGCCGGGAACATCCGCCGCCGCCGCGACCGGCTTAGGGGGCTCTGATGAGGTATCCGCGTGTATTCCCGCCGGTTTTTGTTATAGTGTTGTTGTCGGCGGCCCTTCCCGCCCCTGCCCAGGAGAGTGGAAATGCGTTTCCGGACCTTTCCACGCAGGGGACTATGGATATTCCCACGCCGCCCCCCGCGCCGGTGGTTCCGTTTATCGATCTTTCGGTACGGAACCCCCAGAGCGGGCAGGAAGTGGCCTTTTCCCTGCAGCTCCTCCTGCTCCTGACGGTCCTCTCCCTGGCCCCCAGTATTATCATCCTGATGACCAGCTTCCTCAGAATCTCCATCGTGCTGGACTTTATCAAACGGGCCCTTTCCCTTCAGCAGGTGCCCCCCAGCCAGGTGCTGCTGGGAATCTCCCTCTTTATGACCATCTTTATCATGTGGAACCCCTTTCAAACCATCTACACCAACTCCATACGACCCCTGTCCCAGGGGGAAATTTCGGTCGAGGAGGCCTACCGGCAGGCGGAGGCCCCCTTGCGGCTTTTCATGTACCGCCAGATGGCCACCCAGCCGGACAATATCCGGCTTTTTATGGCCCTGCGGGGTCTGGACCAGCCGGATACGCTGGCCGATGTGCCGACCTATGTGCTGATACCGGCTTTTATCCTGAATGAGCTGACCGTGGCGTTTAAGATAGGGATACTGCTCTTTATTCCGTTTATCATTATCGACATGGTGGTAGCCAGCGCCCTTATGTCTATGGGTATGATCATGCTTCCTCCAGTGATGATATCCATGCCCTTCAAACTTATCCTCTTCATCCTGATTGATGGCTGGGGACTGCTGACGGATCAAATGATCCGTTCATTTGTCGTGTAGGGACCGCTCATGAGTATCGGTCAGATTACCGCGTTGCTGCGGGGCGGGGTTTTGGAGGTGCTGTACCTGGCGGCGCCCATACTGTTTATCGCGCTTATCGTGGGACTCCTGGTGGCCATCCTCCAGGCGACTACGTCAATTCAGGAACAGACCCTTACCTTTGTGCCCAAGCTTGTCGCCATCCTCCTGGTACTGATGATTTTGGGGGGCTGGATGTTTTCCCACCTGGGGGATTACACGATCCAGCTGTTCAAAATGATCCCCAATATGGCGGGCTAAGATGATTACCGAAGATGCACTGAACGAAATGCTCCGCTGGGTCCCGGCTTTTCTTCTTATCGTGGTGCGGGCGCTGGCAATTGTTGAAACCGCGCCGCTCCTTTCCTCCGACGCGGTTCCCCAGGTGGCGAAAATCGCCCTGGCGGCCCTGGCGGCCTTTGCGGTGCTGCCCCAGGCGGAAAGCTACCCGCTGCTGAATGTTGATCCGGCCATCCTTAACCCCCAGGGACTGTATTTTTTCGTACTCCTCATTGGCGAGGCGCTTATCGGTATAATCACCGGGTTTTTTATCACGATTATCTTCTCCGCCTTTTCCACGGCGGGTCAGTTTTTCTCCCTGCAAATGGGCTTTGGGGCTTCGGAGACTTTTGATCCCCTGTCCCAAATAGAAAATCCCCTGATGGGTCAGTACCTTAACCTGGTAGCTATGCTGGTGTTCCTGGTTTCAGGCGGCTTTCAGGATCTTTTCCTGGGGGGCTTTTGGCGTTCCGTTCAGTCCATCAATGTTACTTCCCTTGCCGCGGGCCGTTCCGATGTGCTGGGTATGCTTTTAGCGGGCCTTTCCCGGCTTTTTCTGGACGCCATCATCATCTCCATGCCGATACTGGGGACCTTGTTTCTCAGCTCCCTGGCTACCGGGCTTATCTCCAAGGCCGCCCCCCAGATCAACATCCTCTCCGAGGGCTTTCCCATTTCCATCACCGTGGCCTTTCTCCTCATCTTTGCCTCCATGCCCTACATGACGGAGGCCTTTAGCCGGGTGATCGACGCGGGATTCAGGACCTTCCAGGACCTCCTGATCCTCGTGGGCGAACCTGTAGCGGAGATTCGGCCATGATGGGCAGTGTGCCTGACCGCAGGCCCGCGGTTCTTTCTTCTGCGGTCCTTCCTTCCGCGGATCTTTTTTCATCGGATCTTTTTTCAGCGGATGCCCTTTCCGCGGCCTTAGCCATAGACCTGCAGTGGTTTGCCGCGGAAGACGAGGGCCGTACCGAGGAGCCTTCGGAACTCAAGTTAAGGCGGGCACGGGAAGAAGAAGGCCGGGTTGCCAAGAGTCAGGAACTGATCGGCGCGCTGGGCCTCCTGTTCCCGGCCCTGATCCTGGCCTTCCTGGGACCTTCCATGCTCAGAACCAGCGTAGAGATGCTGCGTTTCTTTTTTACCCGTGCTGTTGAACTGGACCCGGTGGAGGACCGCCTGGTGGCGGGGCTTTTTTTCCGCTATTTTATCCGTCTTGCCCTGCCCATCGTTACCGTGGGGATGCTCGCGGGGATACTGTCCAACCTGGTGCAGACAGGTTTTATATTTACGGTCAAACCCCTGGTCCCCAATTTTTCCAGGGTACTGCCCCACTTTGGCCAGTACTTCAAACGGACTCTTTTTTCCGCAGAGGGCCTGTTCAATTTTATTAAGTCCATCCTCAAAATGGCCATCATCGGTACGGTGGCCTTTCTCCTTATCCGCTCGGAACTGGATCGCCTTGTCAACCTGCAGACTGTAAGCCTGTGGACGGGGATCACGACCATCGCTTCCCTGGCGATACGGATGCTGATCATCAGCGCCCTGTTGCTGCTCATCCTCTCCGTGCCGGACTACATGTTCCGGCGCTGGCGGCATCGTGAAGACCTGCGGATGAGCCGCGAAGAGGTAAAAGAGGAACGGCGGCAGTACGAGGGGGACCCCTATGTACGATCCCGGATCCGCGCCCGAATGCGGCAGATGATGAGCCAGAACATGGCCGCCAATGTCGCCAGGGCGGATGTGGTGATTACCAACCCGACCCACTTCGCGGTGGCCCTGGAGTACCACCGGTCCATGCAGGCGCCCCTGGTTACCGCCAGGGGGGAGGACGAGGCGGCCCTGTTGATCCGCCGCATCGCGCGGGACAAGGGGGTGCCGGTGGTGGAAAACCGCCCCCTGGCCCGGGCCCTCTACGCGGAAACCGATGTCGGAGATTTTGTTCCCGTTGCCTATTGGCGGATCGTGGCTACTATTTTGAGCAAGGTCATGAGCGTCAACGAGGCGCGGCGCCGCAGGGAAGAGGCCCTGCGGGCGTAATGGAGGCGATAAGCTATGTCTGATCACGTTAGAGCTGTTGACGGTCCTGATACCAAAAGCAGGGGGAATCCCTTCGGCAGCATACAGGAATTCCTGCTCCCCCTGTTCGTCATAACCATCATCGTTATGATCGTGATCCCCCTGCCCACGGTACTGCTGGATACCCTGATGGCCCTCAACCTGATCTTCTCCCTTCTGGTACTTCTTATCGTGCTGTACACGCGCAAGGCGGTGGATTTTAACCTCTTTCCCACGGTGCTGCTCATCGTTACGGTCTTCGGGCTGGCCCTTAACGTATCCTCCACCCGGCTTATCCTTACCCAGGGGGCCCGGTTTAACGGCCGGATGATCCGGGCCTTCTCCTCGTTTGTCGTAGGCTCCGGGGGAACCGAGGGCATGGTTGTGGGCTTTGTCATTTTTATCGTGATCATCGCGGTTCAGGCGGTGGTGATCACCAAGGGGGCTACCCGTGTTTCCGAGGTGGCGGCCCGGTTCCAGTTAGACGGCATGCCCCAGAAGCAGATGTCCATAGACGCGGAATTCAACTCCGGCAGCATCACCGAGGAGGAGGCCCAGGCCCGTAAACGGGAACTTGACCTGGAACTTTCGTTCTACGGTTCTATGGACGGGGCCAGCAAATTTATATCCGGCAACGTGAAGGTGGGGATCTTCATTACCGTGGTAAACATCCTGGGCGGGATCATCATCGGTACCCTGCTCCACGGGGAACCGATAGTGACGGCCCTGAGTAACTACATCTCATTTTCCGTAGGGGACGGTCTTTTGAGCCAGCTCCCCTCCCTCCTGGTCTCCATCGCTATGGGTATCGTGGTTACGCGGGCCGCGGCCCCCGGGGACCTGGGGGAACAGGTTGCCATACAGTTCTCGCGGGACGCCAAGGTCTACTGGGTGGCCACAGTACTCCTGTTGTTGCTTGCCCTGCTTCCCGGCTTTCCCTGGTACGTGCTTGTACCCCTGGCGGTTCTGGTGGGCTTCTACGCTTACCACATTGGCCGCGTCAAGCGGCGCAAGGCCGGCTTTGACCAGATGATGTCCAAGTCCCAGGAGAAGGGAAAACACCGGGACGAAGGGGAAATGTCGCTCGTCGTACCCCTTGACGCCCTGTCCCTGGAACTGGGTTACGGCCTTATCCCGCTGGTTGACAAGGACAAAGGGGCGGAACTGGTAGAACGGCTCCAGGGAGTACGCCGTCAGTCCGGTCTGGAACTGGGCCTGGTTATCCCCAAGTTCAGGATCATCGACAACATCATGCTGGAACCTTCGGAATACTGTTTCAAGATCAAAGGAGTGGACGTGGGCCGGGGGAAGATACGCATCGGCTATTACCTCTGTATTAAGTCCGGCCAGGTAACCGAAGAGATCCGCGGGGAGGAAACCCTGGACCCGGCCTTCGGCCTTCCCAGCGTCTGGGTGGGGGAGGACCGGCGGGACGAAGCTGAGCGGGCGGGCTATACGGTGGTGGATCCTCCGTCGATTATCGCCACCCATTTAACCGAGATTATCAAACGCCATGCCCAGGATATTCTGGGCCGTCAGGAGATCCAGGCGATTCTGGATACCCTTAAAAAAGAGTACTCCGCGGTGGTCGAAGAAACCCAAAAAACGGCTAGCCTGGGGGATATTCAAAAAGTGTTTCAGGGACTGTTGCGGGAGCGGGTTTCCATCCGCAACACGGTTTCCATTCTGGAGGCCATTGCCGATTACGCTCCGGTGTCCCGGGACACCGGATTCCTCATCGAAAAGGCCCGGCAGGCCCTGGCCATGCAGATATGCCACCAGTACGCCGATGAAAACCGCGTGCTAAGGGTATTAACGCTGGATCGCGCGCTGGAACAGAAGATCATCGACAGCCAGCTCAAGACAAGCTCCGGCCGCGTCAGTGGCCTGGATCCCCAGACCCGCGCGCTCTGGCTGCACGCGCTTTCCCGCTCCGTAACGCTGGTCCAGGAAAAAGGCTGGCCCGCGGTGATCTGCTGCTCAGAGGAAGCCAGGGCCCTGGTAAAATCTTCTACGGAACGGGAAATCCCGGATCTTGTGGTGCTTTCAATTGCCGAAATTGCCCAGGGTATAAGCCTTGAGTCGGTGGGGCTTATCAAACTGGAAAATCAGGCGGCGGCATAGGGGGAAATCATGGTACAATTTACCGAACAGGCCTGCGACTGGGAAGAATGTCTGGACAAGATACGGACGCATTACGGTGAGCATTTCACGATACTCAGCCGTAAGACCATCAGGATGGGGGGGATCTTTGGTTTTTTTACACGGGAAGGCATCGAAGTAACGGGCTATGTCCCCAACCTCTACGAAAAAACTTATCCCGGGCCGGTAACGCTTCAGGGGCTGTCCGGCGCGGGTTCCGCTGCTCGTCCTCCGTTTTCCGCCGGGCTTTCCGGCCCGGTTACGGGAAGTTCCACAACGCTGTCCCGCGAACCAGGTTTACCGCGTGAAACGGGCGTACGGGACAGTTCACGGGCTGAAGCGCAGGAACCCCTGGCCTTTGAGGAGGCCAAACGCCGGGTCCTGGCGGCCGCCGGCAAAGATCTAACCATGCAGCAGGTCCTGTCCACCGTTCAGGAGATCAAAGACAAGATCGGCCAGACCGTTCCGGCGTCTCAGGAGGAACACCCTAACCTCCAACGGCTCCGGGATTATCTTATCCTTAACGACTTTTCCCCCGGCTACCAGGAAACGATCCTTGCACGGATTAAAAAAGAGTGTTCTCTGGAGACCCTGGAAGATTTCCAGGCCCTCCAGGACGCGGCGCTGGAGTTGATCGGGGAAAGCATCAGCATCTTCGAGGAAAAGCCTCCCCCCCGGCTGCCGCGGATCATGATCCTGGTGGGCCCCACCGGCGTGGGTAAAACCACCACCGTCGCCAAACTGGCGGCCGTGTACGCGCTGCCCGAGACGGAGACACGGCCCCTGTCGGTACGGCTGATCACCATCGATTCCCTGCGCATCGGCGCCCGGACCCAGATTGAGACCTACGGGGAGATTATGTCAATCCCGGTGGCCTATGTGAATAACCAGCAGGAACTCCGGCGGGTTATCGCCCTGTGCGGCGAGGATGTGGACCTTGTTCTTATCGACACCTTCGGCAAGAGCCCCCGGGACGCGGCCAAGCTGGGGGAGATGAAGTATATCCTGGACGCCTGCGGCAGCAGGGCGGAAACCCACCTGGTGTTGACGGCGGCTACCAAGACCAGCGATCTTAACGATATTATGAGGCAGTTTGAGCCCTTTGCGTACCGCTCAGTGATCATCACCAAGCTGGATGAAACCGTCAAAATCGGAAACGTTATCAGCGCCCTGGCGGAAAAAGGAAAATCCATCTCGTATATCACCGACGGACAGACCGTCCCTACCGATATTCAAAAGGCTGCGGTTGTGGATCTTTTGCTTAACCTGGATGGATTCCAGGTAAACCGGCGGAAAATGGAGAACCGTTTTCCTGCCGGTAACCAGAAAAAGTTTGGATGAGGTGTGTAACACATGGAAGATCAGGCAGAACGATTAAGGGAAATTGTACGTCAACGGGGACCGGCCGGTTTTGTTGGGGGCGTTACCCCCTCCGGGGGACCCTTTGCCGCCGTTACAGGCCCGGTAGAAAACGGCAAACCGGCCGGGACGGGGAGGAACCACCGCTCACGGGAGGGAAAGGCCCGGATCATCACCATTACCTCCGGCAAGGGGGGAGTGGGCAAGACCAACCTTTCGGTGAACCTTGCCCTGGCCTACGCCAGGCTGGGGAAAAAAGTGGTGGTTATGGACGCTGACCTGGGGCTGGCCAATGTAAACGTGATCCTCGACGTGATCCCCAAATACAACCTGTACCACGTGATCCGAAAACAGAAGACCATGCGGGATATTCTGGTGGAAACCGATTACGGCATCTCCATTGTCCCCGGGGCCTCCGGTTTTTCCCAAATTGCCAACATGAACGACGATGAACGGCAGAATTTTATCAATGAACTGGAAACCCTCTCCGTTGCCGATATTATTATTATTGATACCAGCGCCGGTGTATCCAGTAACGTGATGGATTTTATCGCCGCCGCCGACGACGCGGTTATCGTTACCACGCCGGAACCTACGGCCATTACCGACGCCTATGGGATCATAAAAATTATCGCCACCGAATACGAAACCCCGAACATGGGGCTTAAACTGGTGGTGAACCGCGTAAAAAGCGTTGCGGAGGCAAAAAAAGTCGCCGACAGGATGATCAATATCGCCGGCCAGTTCCTTAACCTGAAGGTGGATTATTTGGGTTTTGTCTATGATGATGTGATGGTTTCCAACGCGGTGTTACGGCAGCGGCCCTTTATGGTGATCGATCCCAAGTGCAAGGCAAGCCTCTGCGTACAGCACATTGTGGACCGCATGGAAAAAAGCGATCACAGGGCCTCCGGGGGCTTTGGAGCCATGCTGAACCGGCTTTTTGGAAAAAAGAACTAAGCCGGTGTTTAACATACGGTGGAGCGGCGTAGCCGCACTGGCGGCGTTTATCATTTCCCTGACCCTGGGGTTCCTGGTCCGTGCCCATGTCCTTGTTATCCTGCTCCGGGCCTTTGGTTTTGCCGCGGCCTTTTTCTTCCTTGCCGCCCTGGTTTGGCGTCTGGTCAACCGTTACCTCCCAGAACTGCTCCAAAGCCCCTTGCCCCAGGACATCCCGCTTATGCAGGGCTTTGAAAACGGTTCCAGGGTGAATATCACCGTAGGGGACGGGGAAATTCCCCACGATGCCGCCGTCCCGCCGGAAACAGCCTCCGGGGAATCGGTAGGAAACATCGTGGATCTGATGCGGGCCGGTCCTTCCGTCCGGGAAAACACCGGGCCCCTTCCTGCCGCCCCCCCCGCACAGGAGACCGCTGCCCCCTCCGAGTTCCAGTTCACGGCCCCCGCAGCCGCTGAGGGTATGGACCAGAGCCCTCCGGCCCGTTATACTGAAGAAAGGGAAGGGGTATCCGCGGCCCCCAATCCGGTCCCCACAGGTGGAATTTCCGGGGTTTCGGGCTTGGGAGATCTCTCCGGCGGAGTTGAATCCCTTCCGGATTTGGATGCTCTGGCGGGGACATTTTTGTCTTCCGGCGCCGCAGAGGAGGAGGCGGTATCAAATCCGGCTTCCTCCAGTGGCGGGGAGTACCGTTCAAAGAAGGGTAAAGAAGTGGGGGAAGATTTTAATCCCAAAGAATTGGCTTCCGCCATTCAAACCATACTTAAGAGGGACTAAAGGGAAGCATCATGGGGACTGCTAACGGTAGCCAGGTTAGTTCTTTGGAAAAGAGAACGGAGGAAGAACTCTGGCAGGAATACCGTAAAACCCGGGACTTGCAGATTCGGGAATATTTTATCAAGCAATACGCCCCTCTGGTAAAGTACGTAGCCGGCAAAGTCGCCGTAGGTATGCCCCACAGTGTGGAGTTTGACGATCTGGTTGGTTTCGGCGTGTTCGGACTCCTTGACGCCATTGAAAAATTTGAACCCGATAAAAGCGTCAAATTCAAAACCTACGCCGTTACCCGGATACGGGGCGCCATATTTGATGAACTCCGCTCTATTGATTGGGTGCCCCGTTCGGTCAGGCAAAAGAGCCGGGAAGTAGAGGAGGCCATCGGTTCCCTGGAAGCCCAGCTTGGTAGAACCGCCACGGATCAGGAGATTGCCAATTCTATGGGCCTGGACGAGGAGGAGTACCTTAGAATCCTCATCAAAATTTCCGGTACCTCCATCCTGTCCTTAAGCGACGTGTGGTTTTCCGGGGATGAAAATGACAAGGTCTCTATCGGGGACAGCATCGAATCCCCCTCAAGCCTAAATCCCGACGTCATTGTTGAACGCGATGAGATCCGGCGGGTCATTGTGGAGGCCATCGGTGAACTGCCCGACAAAGAGAAAAAAATACTGGTCCTGTACTACTTCGAGGACCTGACCCTGAAAGAAATAGGCCAGGTACTGGAAGTTACCGAATCCCGGGTATCCCAGCTCCATACCAAGGCAATACTCCACCTTCGTTCCAAACTTACCAATATCAGGAAGGGGATCTTCTAATCCCCGGGACAAGCCATGGTCGATTTTATCGAGCTTCAACAGATCGTTAAAGAACAGTTGGAGCGGGACAGGGCTGTTCACTCAATTGAAGCCACCGGCAACACGCTGGATCAGGCGGTTACGGCCGCGGCTATCCTTCTCAATGTTCCGGTAAAACGCCTGGAATATGAAGTTACCGAGCGGGGTTTCGGGGGCTTTATGGGCGCCGGCAGGAAAGACTGGAAGATCCGCGCCTATGAACGGGACCCGGCGGACCTCTATGAAAAAAAAGAGACGGAAGAGAAAACAGACACGGCAGAACCGGAGACCCCGGTCATTGTGGATTGGGATGGGGAAGCCTTTGTCCGTCTGTTTCTGGAAGGGGCCTTCCTCAAGGTAAGTTCCCCCCACGGCAAGGGCAAAAGAGTTTTGGAAGAGACGGTTATGGAAGCCCTGCTTCAACGGGGGGTTGAGGAGTTTGACCGGGACCTGGTAAGCAAAACGGTCGGAGAAGCGGCGGGTGAATACATCCATATCGGCGATTACCAGCGAAATTCTGCCAATGACAGTACCTTGTCCATTGATATTATCGAAGGGGAAATGAAGGCCAATGTTACGGTAAGCCGGCCCGGTCCGGGCGGACGGGACTATTCCCCGGAAAACTACGTCAATTTCCTGCACAGCTACAAGGTGTATCACGGCATCAAAGACGATGCCATTTCCAAGCTGGTTGACAGGCCCGTTTACGATGAACCGCTGACGCTGGCGGAAGGGGACAAAGCCCTCGACGGCCGGGATGCCTACATCCAGTACAACTTTGAAACCGACCAGAACAAGGTACGGCTTCGGGAGGGCATTAACGGCCGGATCAATTTCAAAGATCTCAACATCATCCAGAACGTCGTGGAAAATCAGCCCCTGGCGGTAAAAATTGCCGCGGGGAAAGGCAAGGACGGCAAAAACATCAAAGGTGTGCTGCTGCTTGCCAGGGACGGCAAGGACATTCCGCTGCCCCTGGGCAAGAACGTTCATGTGGGGGAAGACGGTATTACTATTATTGCCGATATTAACGGCCAGGTACTGCTGGTTAACAACAAGATCAACGTAGAGCCTGTGTATACCGTGGACGGCGGGGTGAATTTAAGAAGCGGAAACATTGAATTCCTGGGAACCGTGATCGTCAACGGCGATGTGGAAGACGGTTTTCTTGTCAAGGCGGCGGGGAATATCGAGGTAAACGGCACCGTAGAAAAGGCACGGCTCGAATCCGAGGGGAACATCATTGTTACCCAGGGCATCACCGGAAAGGGTGAAGGGGTGATCAAGGCCGGTCATTCGGTATGGGCAAAATTTATCGAAAACGCGGTGGTGGAAACCGGAGACCTTGTGGTGGTTTCCGACGGGATTATAAACTCCCGTGTGGACGCGGCGAACCGGGTACTCTGTCAGGGCAAACGGGCCGCCATTGTGGGCGGGCAGGTACGCGCCTGTGAAGAGATCAACGCCAAGACCCTGGGAAGTCCCGTAAGCGGAACCGAAACCCTGCTGGAAGCAGGCTACGATCCCAGACTAAAAACCCGGCTGGTATATCTTACCGAAAAAAAAGAACATATCCGCAGGGAATTTGACGAGCTTCAGCGGAATATCCAGACCATTATCAACATTAAACGGCAGCGGAAAACCCTGCCGGAAGATAAGGAGATCGCGCTGGCAGACTTTATGGCCCAGCGGCAGACCCTTATCGAGGATATGAAAAAGACTGAAGAAGACCTTGCCGAAGTTTTGACGGCGCTGAACGCCATTGAAACAAGAGGCCGGGTTTCCGCCTCCGCCAAGGTATACCCCGGAGTACGGATCACGATCCGCAATATCCGGGAAGATGTGCGGAGCGAATTCAAGGCGGTTACTTTTGTACTGGAGGATGCCCTTATCAAGGCCAGCCCCTACGAAGAGACCGATCAAGAACTGATGAAGGCCCCCGATGGCTATACAGCCAATTGATCTTCAAACCCTCTTTACCCAGCTGGAAAAAGTCGGCAAGACCCAGGCCTTCCAAAAAGACGGGACCCTGATCCAGCAGGCCATCCAGTCCGTGGAAACGCAGCGCAGGACCGATGAGAACATCCGTTCCGTCAACGAAGCCCAGGATACGGGCCGGGGAACGGAGGAGATTAGCGACCGGAACACCCACAGGCGTCAGGCCGGGGAAGATGAGGGCAGACAGCGGGGCGGGGAAGGGGAGGAGGAAGAGGAACAATCCGGCGTTCCCGTCTTCCGGGATCCCAGCCTGGGCAATTACGTAGATTTTACCGGCTAGCCGGAGAACGTGCTGCGCTTCGCGTTGAAGAGGGAATATGACGGTACAGGTTATTTTTTCGCTCGCTACTCTGTTGCTTTGCGCTGTTTTCTTTGTCTATGCCCATATATACATCCGGCGGCAGACCAGCCGGGAGAGTATCATGGCCGCTTACCGTGAAGAGGTAAGCCGCCTTATCGCGGAGATTGACCACGCCACCGACCGGGACACGCAGTTAGTGGAGGAACGGATCACCGCGCTGCGGAAGATCCTCGAAGAAGCAGACCACCGGATTGCCCTCATGTCCCGTGATATGGAAAAACGCCGTTCCGCCACGGAACTCTACACCGCCCTGGGAACCCGCCAGCCCGCCCCCGCCGCTTCGCCCCCCGCAGAACAGGCCGTAAACAGCTTCACCCCGGCAGCCCAGCCCCTGCCAGGCCAAGCCCTGCCAAGTCAGCCCCTGCCGGGCCAAGCCCTAACAGGGCAAGCCCCAACAGGGCAAGCTACGAACAGGCAGACCCCGGACGGCGCCCCATCCCTCCCCACCCTTAGCCAGCGGGTACTGGAACTTTCCCGGCAGGGATTTGCGGAAGAACTCATCGCCACCCGGCTGGGCCTGAGCCGTGCGGAAGTGGAACTGACCCTGGCCGTTTCCCGCCGCACGGGGCACTAAGCGCCCCAGATGAAGCCGGTCTCTGTTTCAGCCCTTGACAGTCTTCTACATAACATGGTATTTCATAGTGTATGGTGATTTATACCATACATGGAAGGAATAGCCACCTTAGCTCAGTTGGTAGAGCAGCAGACTGAAAATCTGCGTGTCTAGAGTTCGATTCTCTGAGGTGGCACTGTTTATCAGGGTAGCTTAGCCGCTTGGTGCTGTCAACGGTGTTGTCAACGATCTTGTCAGCATAGTTGTTGGAGAATGGGAGAGTTGTCCTATAATGGACAGAGCGCAAAACAGCATAGCGGATTTGTTCAAGGCAATTACGGAGGCTAGGCACTGTGTGGCCCTTACCGGCGCGGGGGTCAGTACCCTTTCGGGAATCCGGGATTTCCGGGGAAAGGACGGCCTTTACAACGACATAGATGCGGAAAAAATATTCGACATCGGGTATTTTTGTGAAGATCCCGCCTTTTACTACCGCCACGCCAGGGAATTTATCTACAACCTTGACGAAAAAGAGGCATCACTGGTCCATATCTGCCTGGGGAATTTGGAAAAGCGGGGCTTTTTGAAGGCCCTGATCACCCAAAACATCGACCTGTTGCATCAAAAGGGAGCTTCGCGCCGCGTGATCGAGGTTCACGGTTCCCCCCGCATCCACTACTGTCTGCACTGTTCCGGCACACGCATGGGGTTTGATGAGGCCGCCGCCATAGTACGTTCCGGGGGCCTTCCCCGCTGTTCCAGTTGCGGCGCGGTACTTAAGCCCGCCATTGCGTTTTTTGGGGAAAGCCTCCCTATAGACGCCCTGCGGGAGGCCACCGGGGAAGCCCAGGACGCGGACCTTATGCTGGTCCTGGGTACGAGCCTTACGGTGAACCCCGCCGCCTCCCTTCCCCTGTACACGCTGCGAAACGGGGGCAGGATCGTCATCGTCAACAACATGCCAACCCCCCTGGATTCACGGGCCTTTATGCATTTCGAGGACCTGGGGAAAGTGTTTGAGGGGATAGAGGCCCTGCTTTAGCCGGGCTTGGAACAGGGTCGGAAGCAGTACTACACTATTTGCAGGAGATCAATATGGGTATACATCCGGTGGCGGAGCCATCGACTCTGCCGGTGGCAAAGCCGGCAGTTTTGCCGACAGCGAAACAGCTGGCCTTTATGGATTGGGAATTCGGCGTGTTTTTTCACTTCGGAATTCGTACATTTTACCAGGGACACAAGGATTGGGACATGAAAGAGATGCCCCTTGAGGGGTTTAACCCCGTTTCCCTGGACTGCGGGCAGTGGATTGCGGTTTCCAAAGCGGCGGGGGCGCGCTACGCCATCCTGGTATGCAAGCACCACGACGGCTTTGCCAACTGGCCTTCCCGGTATACGGATTATTCCGTGGCGAACACCCCCTGGAAGAACGGTAAGGGCGATGTAGTAGGGGAATTTACCAGCGCCTGCCGGTCCCAGGGATTAAAGATCGGCCTGTATTACTCCCCCGCGGAATTCGGATTCAAACACAAGGCGGAGAAAGACTACGACGATTATTTTATCAACCAGGTGAGCGAGCTCCTGGGGAACTACGGGACCATCGACTACCTGTGGTTTGACGGCTGCGGTTCTGAAGATCACAGGTACGATACGGAGCGGATCGTTGCGGCCATCAGAAAACTCCAGCCGGGAATTCTGATCTTCAATATGTGGGACCCCGACACCCGCTGGGTGGGTAATGAGTCCGGCTATGCCCACAGCCCTAACGTTAACTGCGTAAGTTCAACGGATTTTTCGGTACAGACCGAGGTAAAGGATACCCTGGGAGAGAAGCGGTTTCTGCCGGTAGAGTGCGATTTCAGGATGCGGCTCCACAATTGGTTTTACAGCGAGGACGACGAGCATACCGTAAAAAGCGTAGAGGAACTGATGGGGATCTACTACTACTCAGTTGGCCGGGGGGCTAATCTGCTGATCAACATCGGCCCGGACCGGCGGGGCCTCTTACCCGATGCCGACGCCCGCAGGCTTGTCGAGTTCGGGGATGAGGTCCGGCGGCGTTTTTCCGATCCCCTCCCCGGTGAGTATATCCGGGAAGCCGGCGCCTGCGTGTTCAAAAGCGATAGCCCCTGCCTGGCCGATCATCTGGTACTGACCGAAGATTTGACGGTTGACGGGCCCGTCGAACATTTTATCGTCCGGGCCCATCCCTACTCATACGGGGAGCCGGTCATCGTGTACGAGGGCCGGAGCATCGGCCACAAGGCGATCTGCCGGTTCCCGCCGATCCTGACAAAGAAGATCGAGCTTATCCCGGACGGGAACAAGACGGACCGGATCAGTTCCATGAAGGTCTACAAAGTGTAGAACCCTGCCGGGCGCTTAGCCTTCTTCAAATTCCACGCTTACCTCGTGGCCGCAGGCCGCTGAACGGATAATACCGTCAATGATGGCCTGGTTGTAAATGATCTCGTCCGAAGGAACAGGAGCGGGCAGCCGCTGCCGTACTGCGTCCACAAAAGAACGGCACTTAAGGTAAAAGTTGTCTTCCGTGGGCGTGTTCAGTGGTATGGGCGTGTGGGTGGGTGTCCCCAGGTAATCGTGAAACAGGGTAACCGGACCGCAGCTTCCGTCCCAGGCGCCGCCCCAGGGGTGGCCGGGACCGGCGGGTTCCACCTTGAGCCCCCCCTCGGTACCCAGGAATATGGTGGCGCCGGTACTGTCCATGTGCATGGCCCAGGACATGCGGAAATCGAGACTTATACCCCCTTCCAGCCGGATAAAGGCGCCGCAAAAGTCGTCCACCGAAAAACGGGCGGCGTCTTCCGGAGTATTGTAGGCGGGATTCGTGCCGAAGTAGTTGTAAGTCGCTGCAGACACCGTAAGGGGCCGGGGGTAGCCGATGGCGTTAAGGGCCATGTCGAGGCTGTAACAGCCTATGTCGGCCAGCGCTCCGACACCGGCGTAACGTTTTTCGATGAAAGTACCACCGGGGATTCCCCGGAAACGGCCGCCCCCGGTCTGTACGTAGTAGATCTTCCCCAGGGCCCCGCTTTGGATCACCTCTTTGATTTTTTTCATCCGCAGATCGTAGCGGGGCTGGAAACCGATGCTGAGTATCTTCCCTGATTTTTTTTCGGCCCTGCGGATAGCCAGGGCCTCGTCCAGCGTAACGGTCATGGGCTTTTCAAGGAGTACATCGCAGCCGTGTTCGAGAGCCGCGACGGCACATTCGGCGTGACTTGAGTTATAGGTACAGACGCTGACAGCGTCGGGTTTAAGGGCGTCAAGCATTTTAACGGCGCTGTTAAAATCTTTTGCTGTTTTAAGGTTGAATGTGTCCAGGAATTTGCGCGCTTTCCCCTCCACAATGTCCGCACCGCCGATTATTTCAACATCATTATCCATACGCAGGTACGATGTTACATGGGCGCCGGCTATACCGCCGGTTCCTATAATAGCGATTCTTGTTTTTGAATTCGGTTTTAGGGCTGCCATAGAGCCTCCTGTGGATCACAGTATAGCCCCTCGGTTTTTCGTTTGTATAGAGGACGCATTGCCTCATAATTAATCTAACCCAAAAAGGTCATGCCTCAAAATACACTTTAAGCGCCCGCGTCACCGCTTCGTGCATGGCAGACGCCGTTTTATCTTTCATGAGGACGGCAATGAAAAACCGGCTTTTCCGCTCAACAAGGACTGCCGCACACGCCTTGCTTTCG
>JAITJW010000063.1 GCA_031278715.1 Treponema sp.
GAATAGCCGGTTTCAAGTTCGGCCTTTTTGACGGTGTCCCAGGTGGGGTAGGGTATCTCCCCTGCTTCGTTGCCGGCCCAGCGTATGCTCGACAGCTCTTTTCCCTGGAAGATCACCGCCTTAGGCGCGTATTTAATTGTACTTTTGCGTCCGGTCTGTCACGGGTTTTTTGTACAGACGTAATATCTCAAAACGAGGCATTTTGGACGTATTTTTACGATTCTCTATGACCGGCCGCTGCCCGGATGTCGTCCCGCATGGTGATGACGGCCCGGCGGGCCGCTTCGGCGGCGAAGCGCAGGTCCGCTTCACAGTCCGGCCCCTGGTAAGCTTTGCCGGTGGCTTTAAGTTCCGCTGTCCAGGCCCGCAGAATGGAGCGGGAGGCGTTTACCACTCCGCCGTTACCGTCACGCAGCAGTAGTGCGGCGTCTTCCGCTGCACCGCCCTGGGCGCCGTAACCGGGGATAAGAAAGAAAAGGTTGGCATAACGGGACCGTATCGCCGCCACTTCTTCCCGTTCGGCGCCGGACTTTGGGCTTACTCCTACTACCGCCCCAAAAGCGCCATACCCGTGACGGCCCGTGTGGGCCCTGGCCAGGGCGCCAAGCTTATCCCCTACCGCATCATAAAGCCGGAGCGGGGCGCCGGCAAGGTCTTCCGCCGCAGCCCCTGGCGCAGGGGTACTCCGGGGGGTATGACCGGGGGTATTCTGCAGCTGGAGGTACTCAAAATCCAACATTCCCCTGTTGCTGGTCCGCATCAGTACAAAGGCGCCCTTTCCTGCAGTTTCGGCGTAGTCAAACCAGGGTTCGATAGAATCCATGCCCATGTAGGGGGAGAGGGTAACAAAGTCCGCCTCAAAATCCCCTTCAAAATGGGCCTGGGCATAACGCCGGGCCGTATCGGCAATATCCCCCCGCTTAATGTCGGCAATTACCAGGGCGCCCTGTCCGCGGAGGCAGTACAGGGTATCCGCGTAGATCTTAAGTCCCTCAAGGCCCATAGCTTCGTAATAGGCAATCTGTACCTTGTAGCAGGCCGCCACATCAATGGTAGCTTTGACAAGGGCCCTGTTGAAGGCCAGTATCGCCCGGGCGACGGAGGCAGCGTTGCTGAGTTCCCTGGGGGGTATATATTCTACGGCGGTATCCAGGCCCACGCAAACGTGCCCCCGTTCCGCGACTGCCTCGTAAAGTCTGTCCATGTTGTACATCTGGTCCTCTCCTGACACAGCTCCGCATTTTCAGCGGAAATCACCCGCGAACTTTATCTCATCACAGTACTCGCAGCGGTAGGTCCGCTGTTGCGGGTCTTCAAGGTGGAAGATATGGGGAATGTAGCTCTCCGTAGAGGTAATGCACCGGGGGTTTTTGCAGATCAGCACATTTTCTACGCGTAGAGGCAGTTTAAGTTTTATCTTTTCGGTGATTATCCCGTTTTCGATAATATTTATCGTGATATTGGGGTCGATAAGGCCCAGAATATCAAAATTGATGCTGATCGTGTTATCGATCTTGATAATATCTTTTTTCCCCATTTCCCTTGAATTGGCGTTTATTACAAAGGCCACACCGTAACAGGCTTTGTCCAGCCCCAGCCAATTGAATATCTTGATCCCCAATCCTGCCTTGATATGATCGATAACGATGCCGTTCTTTATCTGGTCTATGTTAAGCATGGTCCACCCCCAGGATACCGGAAATTAAAGCCATTCGGATATACATGCCGTATTTGGCCTGTTTGAAATACGCTGCCCTGGGGTCAGTGTCCACCTCGATGGCGATCTCGTTAACCCTGGGCAGGGGATGCAGGATGATAAGATCCTTCTTTGCCCTTTCAAGTTTATCAGGGCTGAGTACGTAGGTATCCTTCAGACGGATGTAATCTTCCTCGTTAAAAAAACGCTCCCGCTGCACCCTGGTCATGTACAGTACATCCAGGATGGGCATGGCATCTTCAAAACCGGTGATCTCCCGGTAAGGGATGTTTTGCTGTTCAAGGAGCGTGGTGATGTACTCCGGTACTTTGAGTTCACCGGGGGAGATAAAGACCATGTTGAGATTCTCGTAACGGGCCAGGGTCTTTGCCAGGGAGTGAACGGTACGGCCAAATTTCAGATCCCCGCAGAAACCCACGGTAAGGCCCTGTACCGTACTCCGCAGCCCTTCCTTCCGTTTCCCCCGGAGCCGTTTGATGGTTAAAAGATCCGTCAGGGTTTGGGTTGGATGGTGGTGGCCGCCGTCTCCGGCATTGATAACCGGTACATCCGCGTAACGGGAGGCCAGCAGTGCCGCCCCCTCTTTGGGATTCCGCATGACGATAAGGTCAGCATAACAGGCCACTGTCCGTACTGTGTCCGCCAGGCTTTCCCCCTTAGCGGCGGAACTGGAACCTGGTTCGGCAAAGCCTAGGCAGCTTCCCCCCAGGCGCAGCATTGCTGCCTCAAAGGAAAGCCGGGTCCGGGTACTGGGTTCAAAAAACAGCGTAGCCAGAACCTTCCCCCGGCAGCTTTCCCGGAGAAAACTGCTGTCCTCTTCGATTTTTTCCGCCAGGTTAAAAAGGCCGTCCATTTCTTCAAGGGTAAAGTCTCCCGGTTCTACCAGGGATCGTCCTTTAAGCATTACCCCTCCTATAAAAAGTTAACCCCTCCTTAGCATAAAAAAAGCCGCCCAAAGGCGGCTTTCCTACAACACATACCGAATACTGCCCGGCGCAACGATCCAGGGCACTGTTCGTAACAGCCATGAAATAGTGGCTGTCTGCACAGCCGGTTACTTTGTGGGCAGACTCGAAATAAAAAACATTGTGGCTTTTATGATTTTTCATATTCCGTTTTAATCCGCCAACGTATACTCACCTAACACCATATACTCAACTAATACGCACAAAGTCCACGCCGATGCTGTTGTGTATACCCTAACAGGAAGGGGTAAAACATACAAGGGCCCTGGAGATGATCTTGACTTTTCCTCCGGCTCTGGCTAAAGATAAAGTAAACTTTTCAGGGCGGGGTGAGCCCGGCGGACCTCCAGGGGGTCCGGGCAATTCCCCACCGGCGGTATAGCCCGCGAGTCCGTTCCCCTGTGCGAAAGGGGCCGGATTGAACCGGTGAAATTCCGGTGCCGACGGTACAGTCCGGACGGAAGAAAAACGATGATCGATTACAGGCGATCTTGAATTTCCGAAGACAGGCCCTTAAGGAGTAATCCTTGGGGGCTTTTTTTTGGGAATTCGGGTGAAGCTGCACGATGGTTTTATGGAGGTACAGTTATGAAACGGGGTTTGCTGCCGGTTATGGTGTTACTTGCGACGGGGTCGGTCTTTGCGCTGGGAATCCGGGAGAGCAACGCCAGGGGGGAAGGGAATTTTTCGGTACTGGTCTATATCACCGGTGTGGTGGCGGGTAGTCCTCCCTACGAACTTCTGGTAGAGGGGGCCCAGGCCTTTGCCGCGTCCCGTCCCAATGTTACGATCAAGGTCTACGAGGCGGGGTTTAACCAGGCGGA
This sequence comes from Treponema sp., assembly GCA_031278715.1. Taxonomy (GTDB): domain Bacteria; phylum Spirochaetota; class Spirochaetia; order Treponematales; family Breznakiellaceae; genus JAISFT01. The sequence goes on from JAITJW010000063.1 coordinate 3,507, forward strand.
GTGGGAGGAACAGCTTACCTCGCTGGTGGCGGGGGGTGAATACGATCTGGTCCTTGGTTCCAACCCTTCGCTGCCGGACATTTGTGCAAACGTAGGGAGAAAATTCCCCAGCCAAAAATTTATCATTACCGATGCAGAGTTCCGGGATAATCCCCAGATCAGTACGTACCTCTTCAACCAGTATGAACAGTCTTTGTGCCTGGGGTATCTGGCGGGGCTTATAACCACCAGTTCCATGCCCCATGTGAACAGTGCGAAAAAAATCGGGTTTATCGCCGCCCAGGAGTACCCTATACTTAACAGGCATATTGTTCCCGGTTTTCTGGATGGGGCCCGCCTGGCCGATCCGTCAATAGAACTTGACTTTCGGGTTATCGGTAACTGGTTCGATGCCAACAAGGCTGCAGAACTTGCCGGCGGCATGATAGATGCCGGTGTGGATATTTTCGCCTCCATCGCGGGCGGGGCAGCCCAGGGCTTGATCCGTACTGCAAGCGGACGGGGGGCCTATATAGTGTGGTACAATACCAACGAGTACAAACTTGCGCCGGGGATCATTGTGGGCTGTGGTTTTATGGGGCAGAAGAAACTGACTGAGGAGATACTTGCCGATGCCGTTGCGGGGAAGATCGGGTACGGGGTTTCCCGTACCGTTGGTGTCAAAGATGGCTACCTGGATTTTATTGACGACGATCCGGATTACATCGCCTCCCTTCCCCAGGATATTCGGGACAAGTTCGGCGCCTTTATGAACGATATTCGCGCCGGGCGGATAGCCTATACGGTTCCTTCCCTCTACTGACAGGCGGGATGGGTGCGGATCAACGGACGGTAGCAGGTGGAAATATCCGGTACAGCAGAACCGCGTAACACAAACGGAGCGGAGTATGCGGTGCGGCTGTGTAATATCACCAAGGTTTATCCCGGTACGGTCCGCCGCGTGAATGACTGCATCAATCTGGAATTAAAACAGGCGGAGATTCTGTGCCTGGCAGGAGAAAACGGGGCGGGGAAGACCACGCTGATGAAGATTCTCTGCGGGGTGGAACAGCCCACCGAAGGGGAAATTTTTATCAGGGGAAACCGGGTAAAGATCGTCAGTCCCCTGGCGGCAAACCGGCTGGGTATTGGCATGGTTTACCAGCACTTCATGCTCTTTCCTGAACTGACGGTAGCCCAGAATGTAGTCATGGGCATAGAGCCCCGGAGATGGGGGATTTTTTACGATCACCGGAAGGCCCTGGACCGGGTTAACGCCTTTATCGACGCCCACTACTTTTCCATAAGGGGCGATAGGCGGGTAAAAGACCTGACGGTGGGGCAGAAGCAGCAGGTGGAGATTCTTAAGCTTCTCTACCGGGATGTGGATATCCTTATCCTTGACGAACCTACCGCCGTGCTGACCCGGCAGGAAACAGTATCTCTGTTTAAGGCCCTGCGGCTACTAAAGGCAGCGGGCAAGTCGATTATCCTTATCACCCATAAGCTGCCGGAGATCGGGGAACTGTCGGACCGGGTAGCGGTGATGCGCCGGGGCGTACTGGCGGGGCTGTGGGAGACCGCGGGGATCGATGAGAAAACCGTTTCCCGGATGATGATTGGGGAAGATGGGGAAAACTTGCCGGCGGGCAGGGAAACCGCGCCCGACGCGGTAGGCGTGCCATCCGATGTAACTGTGTCTGACGTTATAACTGCGCCTGGAGATGAGGAGGTACTGCGGTTTGACAATGTAACGGTACGGCGCCGGGGTCAGAAACAGCTCCTCCTGGATCGTCTTAGCTTCACGGTACACCGGGGGGAAATTCTGGGTTTTGCCGGAGTAGGGGGTAATGGCCTGGGGGTTCTGGAGGCCCTGCTGGGGGGTTTTTTGCCCCTGAATTCGGGAACGATCTGCCACCGGGGAAGGGATATTTCCCGTCTTCGTATCCGTGATCTGCGCCGGGAGGGCCTGGCCTATGTGCCGGCCGACCGCCTGCGGGTGGGAAGTGCGCCGGGGGCAACCGTGGAGGAGAACCTAATTCTGAACCGCCGACGGGAATTTGCCCCCCGTCTTTTTTTTGATAAAAAGGGGGCGCGTGATTTTGCTCTGGAACTTATCCGGCGTTTCAATATTTCAGGCGACGGGAGTCAGGTCCTTGGGACTCTTTCGGGGGGTAATATCCAAAAATTGATACTGGCACGGGAGATTGACCAATTCCGGGATTACATTGTATTTTCCGAACCCGCCTGGGGTCTTGATATTATGGCCGGCGCTGCCGTGTACCGTGAGATACGGAAACTCCGGGATGCCGGAGCGGCGGTACTGCTTATCTCCACCAATTTGGAGGAGATTCTCTCCCTGGCGGACCGGATCATCGTTCTGTACCGGGGTTCCGCGGCGGTGGAACTGCGGGATACCGGCAACATTCCTGATATTAGGGAGAAAATAGGCGCGTACATGATGGGGGGAACGGTGTGAACAGTGATCGTAACGGTTTGGGGGGCTGGCGTTCAGGACGCCCCTCATCGGGTCTGGGGGGCCACCGGGGGCCGCCGGGAACGGCCCGTGCGAATACGGCAGGAGCCGTCCCCGGTCTGAGGATTCCCTATGTTCCCCGGTATCCAAGCCTCTATACCGCTGCCGGTATGATTTTTATCCTTGTCATTTCCCTGGTCCTGGTGGTTGTTCTGGCTTTTCTTTTCAGCAAGAGCCCCGGCAGAACGCTGTGGTATTTCTTTTTGGGTCCCCTGCAGAATCGTTACCAGTTTGGTAATATGCTCAACGGCGCGGTGCCCCTGATCCTCGGCGGCCTGGGGGTCTCCATTGCCATGAAGGCAAACAACTTTAATCTGGGGGGCGAAGGACAGATATACGCGGGGGCATTTGTCTCCACCATTGCCGCGGTTGCCCTGGGGAACCGGGCCGGGCCCTTTGTAAATTCTCCGGGCCTGCCGGTATTCCTGGCCTGGTTGGGAGCTGTGGCGGCTCTGCTGGCGGGGGCGGTCTTTTCCGGCGCCGCGGCCTGGGTTTCAGGTTTTTGCCGGGCCAGGTGGAATACCAGTGAATTGATCACAAGTTTTCTCATCTCCGGTTCCCTGGTACTGATCGTTGACTACCTGGTAACCGGGCCCTTCATGGACCGGCAAACCAATCTCCTTTCCACGGAAAAAATACCGGAATTTTTCCGCTTTCCCCTGATCCTTCCCCCTTCAAATTTGAACACCGGTTTTTACTTTACCCTGGGAGTGGTACTCCTGGTCCTGGTGTTTTTGTCCCGGACCAGAACAGGCTACGAGATCCGTATGACCGGCAGCAATGATCTTTTTGCCCGCTACGGGGGTATAGAAACAGGGCGGATTACCATGTGTGCCATGTTTCTTAGCGGGGCTTTCTACGGCCTGGCGGGGGGCTTTTCGGTATACGGGACCTACTACGCCACTATAAAAGAATTCTCCTCCGGCCTGGGTTGGAACGGTCTGGCTACGGCCCTTATCGCCCGTTTCCGCCCCGTTCTGATTATCCCCGCGGCGGTTTTCTTTGCCTGGATTGGCGCCGGCGCCCGGATGGCTATGCAGTTTTCCGATGTTACGCTGGAAATGGCGTCCATTGTACAGGGAGTCATCCTGCTCTTGGCAACAAGCCAGGTGTTGTTGAATATTTTCAAAAGGAGCGCTCCCCGATGAATTTTCCCCTGCTGCACAGTGCGGTGAATATTATGACCCCCATCCTATTTGCCGGCATGGGCGGGCTTTTTACCGAACTTTCGGGGATGCTTAACATAGCCCTGGAAGGACTTCTTTTAACCGGGGCTTTCGCGGCGGCGGCGGGGGCCTATTACACCGGGAGCCTTGCAGGGGGAATTGCCGCGGGGATCCTTGGTTCCACAGTCCTGTCCTGTTTGCTTGGCGTAGTAATTCTAAAGCTCCGTGCCAATGTGTTTGTTGCGGGACTGGCGGTAAACCTGCTTGCCGGGGGACTTTCGGTTGTTTTGTCATTCCACCTTTTTGGCAAACGGGGCGTAGTAAATCTGCCGGGTCTGTCCCCGCTTCCTGCGCTGCGTCTTACCTCGATCCCGGTCCTGGCCGATCTTGTTTCGGATCACAGTCCCTATGTATACGCCTCCCTGCTGGTCCTTGTTATGGGCGCTGTGATCCTCTACCAAACCCCCTTCGGGTTCCGGCTGCGCTCCTGCGACGGCCATGCCGATGCGCTGGTTTCCCTGGGGCTTAATCCCGACAGCTACCGCTTTGCCGCCTACCTTATTTCCGGGTTTTGCTGCGGCATTGGCGGTTCTTCTCTCTCCCTGGGCCTTGGAGCCTTTGTTCCCAACATCTCCGCCGGCAAGGGCTGGATTGCCCTGGTGGTTATTTTTCTGGGAAACCGGAAACCCCTGGGGCTCCTGGGGGCAGCCTTTGTCTTTGGCCTGGCGGAGGCCTTTTCCAACTATGCTCAGGGGATTTTCCGTATCAGCGCGGATTTTATTCTTGCCATCCCCAATATCTTCACCCTGTTGGTAATGATCGGAATTTCGGTATACACAGGACGGCGGGAAAGATAGCAGGCGCTAAGGGCAACGCCTATAGCCGGCCCCAGCGACCGCTGCCCCGGTACGCGCCTCCTCCTTCGCCCAGGGCGGTTACCACGCCGCTCAGTCTGAGGTCGCCCCGCCTCTGCCCGTTGACCAGCAGCGTATAGGTTTTTCCCAATTGCAGTTCCGGCGCGGTAAAGGCCGATGCAGTGCAGTTCGTGCGGACGGTATACGAAAGCAGGGTGTGGCCGGCGTCATCCATGAGGCTGATAAGGTTACCTTCCGCCACAGGGGAGGAATAGGAGAACAGCAGGCTGGGCTGGGTGGATTCCTGCGCAGGGGACAGGGAGCTTCCGGCGGTGATAAGTCTGCCGCCAGTGATGATAAACCGGATGTCAAACTCCACGGCGCCCTCTGCCTCCATAGACGGGCCGCTGATCTTGACATCCCCCCCTTCCAGGTAGACGTAACCGTTAGCGTCGATACCGTCCCCATAGGCCAGAACATCCAGGGTTCCACCCCGAATTCTGACGTAATAGGTTCCCCCTGAGGCAAAGCGATCCTGGGGCCGCCCTCTGACGCCAGTATTACTGCCCCCTGCCGCGTTGATCCCGTCGTCCGTCGCGCTAAGCCGCAGGTTCCCGCCGTTGATTTCAATCTGGGCGCCTTCAAGACCCTCGTAGCAGACGGTAATGGTAATATCCCCGCTGTCTATGCGCAGCAGGGCATCGGCGTGAAACCCGTCGTCCCCGGTCCGGATCGAGAAACTGCCCCCGCTAAGCATCAGATCCCCGTTGGAATGGAAGGCGTCGTCTTCGGCGTTAACCGAAAATATTCCCCTCGACACAAGGAGTTTTGTGCCGGCCTTAAAAGCCTTCCTGCTTTCCTGGTCCGCGGTCGTAAGGGACTGCGGGTTCCAGACGCCCCGGTCCAAAGCACCACGACCCAAAGTACCACGGCCCAAAGTACCACGGCCCAAAGCGCCCCGGCCCTGGGGAACCTGGCCCTGGGGGGCTTGGCCCCTGTCCTGCGGCGTGCCCGCGCCGCCGCCGCTTGTTACGTCAAAGACGCCGCCGCTTATGGTAAGGCTGGTCTGGGCTTGTACGCCGTCGGTTCCCGCCCGGATGGTGTAGGTTCCGCCTTCCAGTACGACATAGCCCTTGTCCGCGTCCTTGTCGTTGTTGGCCTTGAAGCCGTCGCCACCCGCCTCCGCGATAAGAACGCCGTCCCGTACCGCCAGGGCGTCCCGGCCTCGGAAGGCGTCGTTGACCGCCGTAACCGTGATGCTTCCCCCGTTGATCACCAGGGTATCTTTGGAGGCGATGCCGTTCCGGTAGTTACCCTTAACCACCAGCGTGCCCTTGCCGGTAATTGACAGGTCGTTGTGGGCGAAGATCGCCGCATCGGGTTCGTCTTCTCCCGGCGAAAAACGGTACACCGCAGCATCGCTTACCTCGTTTACCGTGTTTTCAGGAAGGATAAGAACAGTTTTTCGCGCCTCCCTGAGGTACAGGGGAGTTCCCGTAGAAAACGAAAGATTGACTCCGTTCAAAACCAGACGTACCAGGTCGTTCTTACCCGCCGCAACGATGATTTGGCCGTTGGAAAGTGTCCCGCTCAGGATATAATCCCCGGCCCGGTTGATCGTAACCGTCGATCCTGAGACCCAGGCGCCGCTGCCCGAAACCCCTGCGCCTGAACCGTTCAGGGTGATCCTGACGGCGCCCGCGGACCACGAGGCGTCCAGATCTTCATTCTGATACGGAAAGACCGGGGCCGTGTTTGTCTGGGCCGTTCCTGCCGGGCCGCCTTTCAGGACGAACAGGACGATAAGGCCCGCCATAGCGATAGTTCTGATACGTTCATGTACGTAATACGCTTTTATACGGTCTTTTTTCATAGACTGCTCCTTGTTTCTCACAGTTCCGTTTGTTCGGTATGTTCCCTGCCAATCGAGATGTTCAGGTTGCCGTTCAGAGTACGCAGGGCGTCCATAAAATCCTTGGTTGCCGCCAGCTCTTTAAGCCGGATGTGGTAGGTCAATTCGTAGAGGCTCCCCATATTCGTCGTTTTAACCTGTTCCAGTTCGGCGCTCTCCACATAGCCGGCGAATACTGAATCGAACAGTCCATCGTAGTCCATGTTCTCCGGGATGGTGATCCGCAGCAGGCGGAGCTTCTGCCTGTTACCGCCGAAGTGCAGCGCCGAAAACAATAGCTGCATGCCGCCGCTGATGAGCAGGAACAAGAGGCCGAAGAAGAGATACCCCATGCCCGTAACAAAGCCGATGGCCATGGCGAAGAAGATGGCCCCCATATCGCGGGAGTTCCCCGGTATTGAGCGGAACCGCACGAGGGTGAAGGCCCCGGCCACGGCAATTCCGGCGCCGATGTTGCCGTTGGCGATCATGACGATTATCTGTACGGTAACCGGCAGCAGCGCCAGGGTGATCACAAAGTTTGTGTTGTAGTGGTGGTTGGTCATGTAGACGGCAGCCACGCCGATTCCGTAAACAACGGAGGCAGCCATGCAGAGCAGTACCGGGCCGATGCCGAAACCATTGTCCAGAACACTGCCGGTAAGAAAATAACTCATGTAACACGCTCCTTGATAAAACCGGCATAGCAGGTCCCATATTTGGAAAACGAAGCCGGGAATATGTTCTGTTCGCTCAAAAGACGGCAGAGCCACAGGGGCATGGTGTCGGGGGTTTTGATTTCCATCAGTACTTTTTCCGGCGGAAGCAGGGATACTCCCGCGGGATCTCCGTCAAGGACAAGGCCGCCCGTGCGGAACCGGATGCCGGTGTCGAAGGTAAGCCGCAGTCCCCCGTCCCCCGTAAAGGCACTACGGTCGTAGCGGATCAGCACGGCGGCCCGTACCTGGTAGAGCCGCAAAAACTGCAGGATCTCGCCTCTAATTTGGGCAGCGCCAAGGTTCCCGGCGGCGGATTCCCAGCCGCTTTTGGGGAAGTCCTGTGCCAGGGCGTAGGGCAGGCCGATCCGGCGTTTGTACACCCGCTTTTTGTACTTCTTCTTGAGTTCAAGAAATACCGTGGTATCCGTCCCGGCGCTTCCGTAACAGCGCAGCCGCAGTTTTTCCCGGTACACCGGTTTTTCCAGGGATCTGCGGATAAGGCCGTAATCCGGTGTGTCGTAGTAGATACTGGCGATGGAATACGAGGCGTACCGGTCCGGTGTCATTCTGGCTGACAGGATCGGTACAAGGGTATCGGCCTGGTCCCGGCTGATAAGGTATTTGTTCTCGTACCGTTCAAAGATGCTTTGAAACATGATACTGAACTCCCGCAGCGTAAACCCTTGCAGCCTGCTCGCGTGTTGATTTGGGATTACACGACAGACCCCTCTATTTGCAAGAATTTGATTGTCAAAATCAAGGTAGCTGTTCCAAAAACTGAAGTTTTGGAACAGCCTCATATTTTATAACTTTTTATCCGGCGATAAGTTACATTTCTGCCAGGGTCTGCTGTAACACCTCGTTTAAGAGATCCTGCGGCGGTTCCTGAATATAGCCGAGTTTTTTCATTTCCTCAGCAAGGGAACGGGCTGCAGTAATATCGGCTTTAGCCTGGTTGTAGACATCGTCCCAGCTGCGGTCAAGCCGGGCCAGTCCCTCGTTAACAGCTTCCCTGGCTACATCGGCAGCTTCCCTGGCAAAAATGTCGGTCTCCTCAATAGTAGCAATGATGTTGTCCGGGGAAAGCCCTCGATTCTCAGAGAATTCTGCAATAGAATGGGCGCAGCGAATCGCCATTGTATCGCTTATTTTTTTGGAACGTACCGCCAGCACCCCTTTCAGGATGCCGGGGAAACAGATCGAGTTGTTCACCTGGTTGGGAAAATCCCCGCGGCCGGTGGCAACGATGTAGGCCCCTTCCTCTTTGGCAGCGTAGGGCCATATCTCCGGAACGGGGTTTGCGCAGGCAAAAACAATGGCCCCGGAGGCCATAGAACGGACCCAGTCCCGCTTAACGGTATCCGGTCCGGGGGACGAAAGGGCGATAAGCACATCCGCCCCCTTCATGGCCTCGCCGGTAGAATCAATACAGCGGGGATTGGTTTTTTCGCACAGCTCCCATTTATGGCAGGTGTCGGGATTATCCTGAAGATCCTCGCGCTTGCGGTGAAGTCCCCCTTTGTTGTCAAAGACGATCATGTTCTCAGCCCGGCCCCCGTCGGCAAGGATAAAGCGGGCAATCGTACTGTTGGCGGCTCCCGCCCCCAGCAGTACAATTTTTGCCGTGTCTATGGGCTTGCCCGCCAGCTTGAGGGCGTTGATCAGGGCCGCAAGGGTAACACAGGCAGTACCCTGGGCGTCATCGTGCCACACGGGAATGTCGCAGCTTTCCCGCAGTTCGTTCAGTACCCGGAAACAGTTCGGCTGGCTTATATCTTCCAGATTGATGGCCCCAAAAGAGTGCTGGACCATTTTTACAAATTCAATAATTTTTTTAGGATCGTGCTTTCCGTCCCCGTCTCTGGAATCCACGCACAGCGGAACCGCGTCAATTCCCCCCAGGTACTTCATGAGCAGGGCTTTGCCCTCCATCACCCCCAGGCCGCCGGCGGCCCCGCAGTCCCCGTCTCCCAGAACTCTTGTTGAGTCGGAAACCACCGCCACCGTATTTCCCCTGCCGGTAAGATCAAAAGAGGCGTCCGGGTTTTCACGGATAACCGTGGAAATTTTCGATACCCCCGGTGTATACCACAGGTTAAACCAGTTAAGCCCAAAGATACCACAGCGGGGCAGGGTTTGGATCTTGCCGCCGTAGTAACGGTGCAAGGCCAGGGAGAGGTTCTTGAAAAACGCCGTCTTTGCCCGGGCGATTTTCTCCTGCCCGAATTCGGCAGGGAACAAAACTTCAATGTTGTCAAGACTCAAGCTTTCAAACGGCATAATCCCTCCGGATGCGTAGTCTCCGCGGAATACACGCTGCCAACCAGGGTATTCCTGCCTATCTGTACCAGGACTTAATGTCCGTGGCAGTGTTTGTACTTTTTACCGGAACCGCAGGGGCAGGGATCGTTGCGTCCTACCTTGGGGACGGAACGGACCACCGTAACCGGCGCCACGGTCCCGTCTTCGTACATCCACAGCCCCCCCTGCTTTTTGAAACGGGCCCGTTCACGGTGCAGGTCTTTCAGTCCCTTCCGCTCGTAAGAAGCCTCAAACTCAACAATCCCCTCGGTATCGTCGGGGCCGCCCTTTTCCACAGCGATAATTTTAAGTCCCAGCCAGTTTGACTGTTCGCTCCAGGCTTTGGTTTCCCGGCGGTCAATGTCGGTTTCCCCATTGGACAGGCAGGTATTGACGATATAGTCGATATTGTGGACCGCGTAGGCGGTATAGCGGCTGCGCATCAACGCCTCCGCTGTGGGCGGATTCTTCGCTCCGGAGATATAGAGGCCGCAGCACTCCTCGTAAGGAAGCCCCGAAAGGCACGGACAGGTACTCATATCATCGTTTCCGCCGTTATTAAAATAGAATTCGCGCCGAATGTAAAGGGACCGTGAAACATAAAAACCCCGGCAATTCTCAGTTTGTTGCGCTTCGCGCATAAAACCCCAAGACCTTATGGCATAGCCATAAGGCCAGTGCAACAGGCTGGCAGGACACATTGAGTGTTATAGGCTATAAATGTATAGTGGTTTAATATAAAGACAGGGGGTAAAGCAATGACGGCAATGACGGCAGGGGAGGCGCTTGAGGCGGCACGGGGCCTGGATTTTGAGAAGGTGTGGGCCATGTTCCAGGAGACGGACAAGCAGATCAAAGAGCTTTCTAAGAAAGCTGACTTGCGGCAGGAAGAACTGGTCCTGCGGCAGGAGGAAGTGGCCCGGCAGCAGGAGGA
>JAITJW010000163.1 GCA_031278715.1 Treponema sp.
CTGGTGGCGGCCGGGGACAATCTGTTTCACGATGTCATGATCCGTCCCAACCGGGAACCACCGGCCTACGATTTTACCGCCTGCTATGCGGAAATAAAGCCGATCATCGAACCGGCGGATATTGCCTTTATCAACCAGGAAACCCTGCTTGGCGGTGAGGCTTACGGTTTTTCCGGGTACCCTTTGTTTAATACACCGCAGGAAGTCGGGGACGCGCTAAAAGCCGCCGGTTTTGATGTGATCAACCACGCCACGAATCATATTATGGACAAGGGGGAAGGGGCCATTTTCGCGACTATGGATTACTGGGATACCGTTCCCGGCATCCAATACCTGGGCATCTACCGGTCCCAGGAAGATCGGGACACCAAAAAGATCATTATCGAAAAAAACGGTATAAAAACAGGTTTTCTCTCTTATACCTACGGGACAAACGGCCTGCCAGTACCCCGTGATAAGCCCTATTTAGTCTCCCTTATCAGCGACCCCGTCATGGAAAAAGAAATTAAGGCCCTCCGTCCTCTCTGCGATTTTCTCATTGTTTCCATGCACTGGGGCGTAGAATACGAGCATACCATCAGCGCATCACAGAAGCGCCTGAGCCGTTTCCTTGCGGACAACAGGGTTGACCTTATCATCGGCCACCACCCGCATGTACTGGAACCATACGAATTTCTGGACCGTCCGGATGGTCAAAAAACGCTTTGCTTTTACTCGTTGGGAAATTTTATATCCGCGCAAAGTACGGGCCCTACCCAGATGGGGGGCATTGCCTTTGTACGGATAAAACAACACCAGAACATAACCAGCATTGACGAAGCGGGAATTATTCCCGTGGTAAACCACTATGAAAACGGCTTGTCCGGCTTTAAGGTCTATCCCCTCTACAATTACACCGAAGATCTCGCAGCAAAACACCTGCTAAGACTGCGCGGCATAACTATCACTATTCCCTGGTTAAAAGACCTGGCGGAAAAAACTCTGTCCGGTGGAACTATCCTTCTCAAAAACCCTTTCGAAGGGGATCAATCTTAAACAATGCTTTTCTTGCCATGCTTTACGGCAGCACGGCAAATTTTGCACAGTTTTACCTTTGCTTCACCGTTTTCGTGCTCATACAGTATCTTTACGTTGGTTCGCTTGCATACCGGACATTCGCCCCGGCCATGGGATACCAATGCACGAATCCCTTTACCCCTATGCGCTTTTGACATTCCTTCCCCCTTCTAGGCTTTTTCGGCGGCCCTAGCTTTTTCCTTTTTGCCGCTCCTGCCACCGCTGTCTTTCGGGGGCTTTTTATTTGATCCCGCCTTATCGGATTTTTTAGCCTTTTTATCCGCCCCTTCCGTGTCCAGTTTATAATCCACCAGTTCCAAAATAACCAGCTCCGCGGCATCCCCGGACCGTTCGCCAAGTTTGATAATCCGGGTATAACCGCCGGGCCGATCTTTCATCCGCAGGGCAATATCGGTAAAAAGTTTCGCCACTACCCCTTCATTATAAAGCCGGCTGGAAACTATACGGCGGTTATGAACCGAATCTACTTTAGCACGGGTAATAAGCCGTTCCGCACTGCGCCGAATTTCCAGTGCCTTCGCCTTTGTAGTTCTAATCCGCTCATGATTAAAAAGAGACGTTATCATATTGCGGCGAAGAGCTTTACGATGGGCGGAAGTCCGCTCAAGGGGGTTAAACCCTCTCCTATGTTTCATCTTCTACTTCCTTCTGAGGAACAACTCGTATGGCGTTCTTTAGCTGATTTATGTCCGTAATCCCCAGGTTTAGATTCCACTCCTTAAGCTTTTCCTTGATCTCCTGAAGGGACTTCTTCCCGAAATTCCGGGTTTTGGCAATGTCATCTTCGGTCTTCCTGGTCAGTTCCCCAATGGTCTTAATATTCGCGTTCTTAAGACAGTTGGAAGAACGAACTGAAAGTTCCAGCTCCTCTACCGGAGTATTGAGGATCTGCCGTACCCGTTCATCGTCTTCATCAAAATCATCATCGACACCAAGACTGTTTTCATCAAAATTAATGAAAACCGAAAAGTGATCCTTGGCAATCTTCGCTGCTTCCGCCAGAGCATCATCCGGCCTTATAGTACCATCGGTCCAGATTTCAAGTATAAGTTTATCGTAATCGCTCCGCTGCCCCACCCGCGTAGGTTCAACCGCGTACTTTACCTTCCTGACCGGAGAAAAGATCGCATCAAGAGGAATCGTGCCGATGACATCAACATAACGCTCATTTACCTCGGAAGGTACATAACCCCGTCCAAGATCTATCTGAACTTCAATCTCCAGCTTGGCGTTATCCATCAGTGTCATCACATGCTGACCGGTACTCAACACCTCAACCTGACCAAGCCGGGCAAAGTCATCGCTTTTTACTTCCCCCTTGCCGGACCACTCATAAAAGATGATATCCTGCTCCATATCATCGGGGAGCTTCAACCGGATCTGTTTAAGGTTATTGATCACTTCCAGAGAGTCTTCAACCACATTGGGAATGGTTTCAAACTCACTGGACACCATATGAGCGGTTCCCGTTTCGTTATAAGAAGTTATCTTAATCGCCGTAATAGCGTAGCCTTCAATCGACGAAAGGAGAACTCGGCGAAGGGTATTACCAACCGTTGTACCAAACCCCGGTTCAAAAGGAGCCGCGGTGAATCTGCCGTAATTCTGCCTTAACTCACCATGCTCATAGGTAATCCCTTTAGGGCGCTTGAATCCTTTAAGAAGGTTCTTCCGGGCCATGGGCACTCCTTATTTAGAATATAATTCAACAATCATCTGTTCCTTAACATCCGCCAAATCGGTAATATCGCTGCGACGCGGCGCTGCGAGAAATTTGCCCTTCAAAGCATCAGGATCCAGTTGGAGCCAGGGCATAACCCCGGATTTACCGTATTCCTTGAGCGCATCTTTGAAGACCACAAGGCTCTTGCTGGATTCCATGATAGAAATTTCATCCTCGGGCTTTACCAAATAAGACGGGACATTAACCCTCTTTCCATTTACCGCAACATGACCATGAAGCACCACCTGCCGGGCCTGACTCCGCGAACTGGCAAGACGAAGCCGGTAAACCACGTTATCCAGACGGCGTTCCAGAAGCACAAAAAGATTCTCACCGGTAATACCGGTCATCCTAAGGGCCCGTTCAAAAAACAGACTGAACTGCTTTTCCTGCATCCCGTAAATTCTCTTAAGCTTCTGCTTCTCCCGAAGCTGGATACCATAATCAGAACGTTTTCCCGCCCGGCCCTTGGGATCTTTTCCCGGTGCAGACCGTTTTCTATTGATGGGACATTTATCGCTTCTGCAACGATCCCCTTTAAGCATAAGCTTCTTTTGTTCCACCCGGCACAATCGGCACACCGGCCCGGTATATCTAGCCATAGTATTCCTCTTCCCCCTTGGTATGCCTATATACGGCGGGTTTTCCGTGGCCGGCAGCCATTATGCGGGATTGGCGTTACATCGTTGATAGATTTCACCTTAATACCCAACACTCCCAACTGCCGGATTGCCGACTCCCGGCCTATCCCCGGACCCTTAACATACACATGCACTTCCCGCAGACCCGCCTGCATTGCCTTTTGAGCTGCGGTCTCCGTTACCGTCTGCGCGGCAAAGGGTGTGGATTTTTTGGCTCCCCTAAACCCAAGCCCGCCAGAACTGGCCCAGGAAACCGCATTTCCCAGTAAATCGGTAATGGTTACAATTGTGTTATTGAACGTAGCCTGAATATATACGTTCCCTTCATAAACGGACTTTTTTTCTTTTCGTTTCTTGGTATTAGCAGCCACTCTATCCTCCGTAACCAGGGGTTCAACCGCCGCACCAGGTGCGACATTCCGAACCGCCCGGTCTGCTATTTCTTCTTCCCGGCAACCGTCTTTTTCTTACCCTTGCGTGTACGGGCATTGGTTCTGGTCCGCTGTCCCCTAAGGGGTAGTCCCTTACGATGCCGAAGCCCCCGATAGCAGCCAATATCCATCAACCGCTTGATATTCAGGGCAATCTCGGTACGAAGACGCCCCTCTACCTTGTATTCCCCTTCGATAATCTGGCGCAGATCGTTCAGCTCTTCCTGGGACAGATCGTTGATCTTCCGCATGGGGTCGATCTTTGTCTTCTCACAAATCTTATCCGCACTGGACCTGCCAATCCCATAGATATAGGTCAAGGCGATGTTGGTATGCTTATTTGGGAGGTCCACCCCCACAAGACGCGCCATAAATTACCCCTGTTTCTGCTTATGCTTCGGATTTTGGCAAACAATACGGACAATCCCGTTTCGTTTGATCACCTTGCACTTATCACAAATCGGCTTTACACTAGTCCGGACTTTCATCCATCCACTCCCTTACACCCATGCGCTATCCCGTAGACTACGGGCCCGTAAATTTGCGGGTAACTACCCATTAAACTGAATTTTCCGGAATTCGTCAATTGGGAAACGATACAAGCCCCTTTTCACTACAAATTCCGTCCCTTGAGCCGGCCACGCTTGGTAAGCCCCTCATGATGGTGCATTTTAAGCAAACCTTCAACCTGGCTCATAGTATCAAGGTCTACACCGACCAGGATCAGCAGGGACGTCCCCCCCATCAAATAGGAGATTGAGGAAGGAAAGTTAAAAACCCCCTGAATAACCGTTGGTATAACCGCAATAAGGGCAAGATACAGAGAACCGGGCAGGACAATCCGGTTAAGTATCTTAGTCAGGTACTCCTCGATCCGTTCCGTCCGGATACCGGGGATAGAACCCCCGTTTTCCCGGATCTGTTTGGCTATTTCGATGGGGTTTAGACTTACCTGAGTATAAAAATACGCAAAAAAGATAATAAAAAGCACGTACAGGATATTGTAGAGGTAGCCCCTGGGGTTCAAAACCTGCGACACCGTGTTAAGCCAGGCTACATTGGTCCCGATGGTAGAAGCAATCTGCAGAGGGAACGTAAGGATCGAAGATGCAAAAATAACCGGAATAACCCCCGACGGGTTTATCTTAAAGGGTATGTAGGTATTTTGGGCACCATACATCCGGCGGCCTACTACCCGCTTGGCATAATTTACCTGTATCTTCCGCTGTCCCTGCTGTTCAAAAACTACCAGCGCAATTACTGCCAAAAAAACAACAAAAACCACGATGACAAATACAGGGTTAAGGCCGTTCCGTACCCGGTCTCCCAGCTCGTAAACAGCCTGGGGAAGCCTGGCCACGATACCGGCAAAGATAAGAAGGGAAATTCCGTTTCCGATCCCGCGCCGTGTGATTTGTTCACCTATCCACATCAGAAACATGGTCCCCGTCGTTACCGTCATGATGGCAATAATGGAGAAGGGGATCATCCCCATGTTAAGAAGATTCACCCCGCTTAGAACAATACTCCGGGCATACTGGGTAACAGCAAAGGCCTGAATGATACAAACAACCACCGTCCCGATCCGCTGGTAACTTTGTATCTTTTTTCTGCCGCCCTCTTCCTGGGAAATTTTCTTAAGACCGGGAAACACAATCAGAAAGAGCTGCATGATGATCGACATGCTGATATAGGGCATAATCCCAAGCATAAACACGGAAAAATTGGAAAAGGCGCCCCCCGCAAACAAATCCAGATAGTCCACAATGGGATTTCCCGAATTTGCCTGGGAAAGAAAATAGGCGGAAAGTTCCCGAACATTGATGCCCGGAATAGGAAGCACCGCTCCAACACGGAAGACCACCAGCATCAATGCGGTAAAGAGTACCCGCTCCCGCAGTTCCTTTACTCTAAAAATACCAACTAAAGGATTAGCCATGCCTTATTCCTGCTTCTCAGGCGCCTTGTCACCTTTAATAAAAACCGACCCTCCGGCTTTTTCGATTTTCTCCCTGGCGGACGAGGAAACTGCGGACACCACAAACTTAAGACTTTTGGTAAGTTCGCCGTCACCAAGCACCTTGACCGGAGCAGTTCCCTTTATCAGCCCTTTTCTAAAAAGGCTTTCAAAATTCACTGTTTCTGAAGCCCCATAACGCGCTTCAATTTCCCCAAGATTGACAATCTGCGCTTCACTCTTGAAGGGGTAATTGGAAAATCCCCGCTGGGCCAGACGGCGGTATAAGGGCATTTGGCCGCCTTCAAAACCAACATAGGTCTTCCCGCCGGAACGGGCCTTTTGGCCTTTATTTCCTTTCCCCGCGGTGGTCCCCCGGCCAGATCCCTGACCACGGCCAAGTATCCGCTTTCGTTTATTCGAACCTTCGGGGGCATGTAAATCGAAATCGTGCATTTCTATCTCCTCATTCCGGTCATCTTAAGAGGATGGAATATCCCCGGAGGACGGAAGCTCCTCAACAGAAACCATGTGGGAAACCACCCGTACCATTCCCAGCACCGCGGGACTCGCCTCCAGTTCATTTACCGAGCCAATCTTCCGCAGGCCCAGAGAACGTACCGTGGCCCGTTGTTTGGGAAGGGAGCTTATCACACTCTTAACCAGACGGATCCGTATTTTTTGTGCCATACTCCTAACCCCACAACTCGTTAATAGACTTGCCCCGGTTCCTGGCGATAGTCTTCGCATCCATCAGCTTTCCAATACCGCTAAACGTCGCCTTAACTACATTGTACTGACTTGAAGCGCCGATAGATTTACTCAACACATCGGTAACACCCCCGGCTTCCATAATCGCCCGTACTGGCCCACCGGCAATGATCCCCGTTCCCGAACAGGCAGGCTTTAGAATAACCTGAGAGGCTTTGAAGAATCCGGTAATCTCATGGGGAATAGTCCCGTTCTTAACGGGCAATTTCACCATGTTACGCTTTGCCTTATCAATACTTTTACGAATCGCCTCGGACACATCATTAGCCTTGCCAAAACCGTAACCCACATTACCTTTCCGGTCACCAATAACGGTAAGTGCAGAGAACGAAAACCTGCGTCCACCCTTAACAACCTTGGCCGTCCGGTTCAACTTTACCAGTTTTTCGACAAATTCCTTGTCGGCTGAATCACGATTTCTATCCCGGTCCCGGCTATCCCGCCGACCGCGGCCTTCGAACCGCGGTCTGCTGTCGCCTCCAGATTCCGCACCACCTTTAATAAGTTCAGCGCCGCCTTTGGCAGAATTGTCTGCTGGCAACTGTCCATCTTTGTCAAGCTGCTCAGAATCTTTTTCCAGCGTGTTTTCCATCCCGCCCCCTAGAATTGAACCCCGGTTTTCCGGGTTCCGTCGGCTAATGCCTTAATAACTCCGTGATACAAATACCCATTCCGGTCAAATACCACCGTCTTAATGTCTTTTTCCAAAAGCCGCTTCCCCATTATCTCCCCAAGCTGGCCGGCTCCTTCTTTTGTTACCTTGATGCCCCGCAGATCTTTCTCCAGGGTCGAAGCGGCTGCTAAGGTACAGCCCCTGGTATCATCAATAATTTGAACAGACAAAGACCGGTTACTCCGAAAAACAGTCATCCGGGGCCGTTCGGCGGTACCGGATATCCGTTTACGGATATGGACCTTCCTCTTTAGCCGCTTCCTGTCCTTTTCAACAATTTTTCGCAACATCCCTATCAACTCCTATAGAGAAACTACCATAAGGCTTTTCCCGGAAGGAAATCCCATAGCAATTTTATCATTTGACCCCGGACTTGCCGACTTTCCGTCTGATCTGCTCATTCTCATACTTAACGCCTTTACCCTTATACGGCTCGGGAAGCCGAAGTTTCCGGATTTGCGCAGCAAATTCACCTACCTGCTGCTTGTCAATTCCGTTTACGACAACTTTACCCTGGGCATCGGCAGTAACACTAATACCGTCCGGAATACCTACATACACGTCTGATGAATAACCAAGGCTCATATTAAGAACATTGCCTTGAACCTCCGCACGGTAACCAACCCCGGTAATTACAAGGGTCTTGCTGAATCCCGCGGAAACTCCAATAACCATGTTGTTAAGCAGATTCCGGTAAAGCCCGTGGTAGGCCACGGTTTGCTTTTCATTATTCAGACGATCCACCACAATTTCTTCACCTTTATTTTCAAAGGTAACAACGGGGTGATATTTTTGCGAAAGTTTTCCCTTGGGCCCTTCCACGGTCATAACTTCATCACGGAAACTGACCTTGACTCCTCCGGGAACTTTGACCGGTATTTTCCCAATACGCGACATGATCTGCCCCTTACCAAACAGTACAGATAATCTCACCGCCTACTTTTTTCTCGGCGGCCTTTCTGCCGGTTGTTACTCCCATTGACGTTGAAACAATAAGGGTACCATAACCGTTGTAAACCCTGGGCATGTTCTTATAACCCATATACACACGGCGTCCCGGCTTGGAAACTTTTTCAATACCGTGAATAATAGGAGTCGTTTGATCATCGTATTTCAAAAATACCCTGATCAAATTTGCCCCATCCTGATTCGCCTTCTTGAAGTTCTTGATATACCCTTCGGTTTTCAGAATCTTAACAATTTCAAGCTTAAGCTTAGAGGTAGGGATATCAACCTTTTCGTGCTTTGCCATTCCGGCATTCCGGATTTTAGTCAGCATGTCCGCAACAGGATCAGAAACGCTCATCCTTGTTCTCCTGCCTTACCAGCTTGATTTAGTGACACCGGGAATAAGTCCTTCGCTTGCCAATTTACGAAAGCAAAGACGGCACATTTCATACTTCCGCAGGTACCCCCGGGCCCTTCCGCAGATTCTGCAGCGGTTCACTTTTCTGGTCTTATATTTGGGCGTTCGCAACGCCTTAATGATCATCGCTTTTCTTGCCATGGTACCTCCTACCTCCGGAAGGGCATGCCGAATTTACCGAGGAAAGCTTTTGCTTCCGCATCGGTCCTCGCTGTCGTTACAATAACAATGTTAAGTCCGGCAACCCGTTCAATTTTATCAAAATCGATCTCTGGAAAAATAATCTGTTCCGTAATACCCAGTGAATAATTTCCGTGGCCGTCAAAGGCGTTCTGGTTGATCCCCCTGAAATCCTTGACCCGCGGAAGAGCTACATTTACCAGCCGATCCAGAAATTCGTACATCATGGCGCCCCTAAGGGTTACCTTTGCCCCAATCTCCTGGCCGGTTCGTATCTTGAAATTTGCAATGCTCTTTCGGGCCTTGGTCCTAACGGCCTTTTGGCCGGTAATCAAGGTAAGATCATCAATTGCAGCATCAAGAAACTTCTTATTTTGCAGGGCTTCCCCCACACCCATGCTTACCACAATTTTTACCAGCTTGGGTACTTGCATGGGGGAGGTATAACCGAAGTCTTTGAAAAGTTCACCTGCTATCTGCTCCCGATAAATTTTCTTAAGCCGTGGTTCATAGTTTTCCATTACAGAACCTCCCCGCATTTTTTACAAACCCGGGTTTTACCTGTCTTCCCTTCCGGAGACTGTTCCAGCTTATACCCAATCCGGGTTGGTCCGCATTTCTTGCATACGATCATTGTATTGGAACTGTGGATCGCCGCTTCGATTTCCACAATACCCCCCCGGTCCTGCTGATTCCGGCGTTTCCGCGCCTTTTTGACGATATTTATGCCTTCAATAACGATCCGGTCCTTGTCGCGGAGGATCTTCAATATCCGCCCCCGTTTTCCCTTGTCCTTACCGGTAATCACCTGGACGATATCGTCTTTTTTCAGTTTGAATTTATGTACCGCTTGGGCCATCGTAAACTCCTATAGCACTTCGGGAGCAAGGGATACGATTTTCATAAATTCGCCCTTCTCCCGCAGTTCCCGGGCAACCGGCCCGAAAATACGTTTCCCTTTGGGGTTAAGCACCGCGTCAACAATGACACAGGCATTGTCATCAAACCGGATATACGTACCATCGGACCGGCGGTACTCCTTGTGGGTACGTACCACCACTGCCTTCTCGACAGAACCCTTCTTGATCGCAGATGTGGGAAGGGCATCCTTTACCGCCACCACGATAATATCTCCAATCCCGGCATATTTTCTTTTAGAACCGCCCAGGACCTTGATACACTGGACAATTTTAGCCCCCGAATTGTCTGCCACATTCAGGAACGTTTCCACTTGAACCATTTTTTCCCGCTCCCCGTGACCTATTTTGCCCGCTCAATAATTTCCGCGAGTTTCCAGCACTTTTCTTTGCTGATGGGCCGGCACTCCACAACTCTGACCCGATCTCCAGTTTTTGCATCGTTGGTCTCGTCGTGGGCCTTAAGTTTTTTGATCCGCCGCACATATTTTTTGTACAGAGGATGCAGGGTGGTGGTTTCAACGGCGACCACAATGGTTTTATCCATTTTGTCGCTTTTTACGACCCCCACAAATTCTTTTTTGGTCTTAACTGCAACTGCCATTATTTCGCCTCCGCCGCCGGCGAGTCCGCCTGACTCTGCGCCGTAATTTCGTGCTGGCGGACCAGGGTGTTAAGCCGCGCAATCTGCCGCCGCATGGTACGCTTTTGCAGGGGGTTGTCCACATGGCCTATGACCATTTGAAACCGGAATTCCATATACTTCCGGTTAAGCTCATCCCGCTTTGCCCTGAGTTCGGGAAAACTCAAGCTCTTAAATGAATTCTTCATCTTCGCCGTCCCTTTTCAGCGCACTGCCCTTAATTACCCAGTTCCATGTCGGAACGGGCCACAAATTTGGTCTTAATCGGAAGCTTGGCCCCCGCAAGTGTCATCGCTTCTTCCGCTATTGCCTTTTCAATTCCACCCAGTTCAAACATTACCGTCCCGGGTTTGACTACCGCGACCCAATACTCCGGGGCGCCTTTACCCTTACCCATACGGGTCTCTGCGGGTTTTTTAGAATAGGGCTTGTCGGGATAGATCCGTATCCAAATTTTACCACCCCGTTTGACATGACGGTTCAAGGCAATACGAGCCGCCTCGATCTGCCGGTTGGTGATCCACATTCGATCCATTGCCACAAGGGCAAAATCCCCAAAGGCCACTTTATTCCCACGGGTAGCATTCCCCGGCATATTACCGCGTTGCACTTTGCGGTGTTTTACACGTTTCGGGCTCAGCATGACTAACTCCTTGCTCCCATACCCACGCGCTCGCGCCGTTTACGGACCAGGGCGCCGGCATCCTCTTTTTGTTCTTTGCCGTATTTCATGCCATTGTAGACCCAAACTTTAACCCCGATAGAACCAAATGTAGTATGGGCTTCGGCAAAACCATACTCGATATCGGCCCGCAATGTATGCAGGGGAATCCGCCCTTCCTTGGACTCTTCGGTCCGGGACATTTCTGCTCCCC
Source organism: Treponema sp. (assembly GCA_031278715.1). Lineage (GTDB taxonomy): Bacteria > Spirochaetota > Spirochaetia > Treponematales > Breznakiellaceae > JAISFT01. Next base: position 11,255 of record JAITJW010000163.1, read on the forward strand.
CAAGCCGCCCGGAAAGCCTTACCTTGACGCCCTGGGCATTTCCCTTTTTGATGGCATTGGTAATAGCCTGTTTCATGGTCCGCCTGAAACTGGAACGGGCCAAAAGCTGGCGGGCGATGTTTTGCGCGACAATTTGGGCATTGTTGTCTGCATTCCGTACTTCTTTGATCTTTATCTGGATTTTCTTGGCTACATGCCTTTGCAGCTCCGAACCGATCTTTTCGATATTGGCGCCCTTGACCCCGATAATAACTCCAGGCCGGGCCGTATGGATTGTAATAGTAATCCGCTGGGGATGCCGGATAATTTCCAGCTCCGCAATATCCGCACCTTTGGTTTCGGGCATCTCCATAATAAGGGCCCGAAGCTTAATATCTTCATGAAGGGTATCGGCATACTCTTTGGGATCCGCGTACCACCGGGAACCCCAGGTTCTGTTGATTCCGAGCCGTAAACCGGTCGGGTTTACTTTTTGTCCCACTTATTCCCCTGCCTTTAACGCGAGGCCTTGGCCAGCGCGGTCTCATCCACTACCACGGTAATGTGGCACATCCTTTTAAGAAGCATATCGGCCCGGCCCCTGGCACGAAACCACACACGCTTCATCCGGGGTCCCTCATCTACCAGCACATCCCGTACATAGAGCATACCTTCATCAAGCTGCTTGTTCTTCCCCAGGGCATTAGAGGCGGCGGATTTTACCACCTTCCCGATAAGCCGGGCGCCTTTGTGGGGTATATTCTCCAACAGAGCCACCGCCTCCGTATAGGGCTTACAGCGGATAATATCCGCCACTGGCCGCAGTTTGAAGGGAGACGCGATAAGGTACTTACTTACGGCTTTATAACCGCTTTTTTCCGCCATATTCCTTTCCTGTTACTTCGCCGCTTTCTTGTCTGATCCGCCGTGGCCCCGGAAGATCCGGGTAGGAGCGAATTCGCCAAGCTTGTGGCCTACAAGGTTTTCTGTAACATATACGGGAATCCACGTTTTCCCATTATGCACGGATATAGTCCCGCCAACCATTTCGGGAATAATGGTAGAGCAGCGGGAATAGGTTTTGATCATCTTCCTGTCACCCGTTCTGCTTACTTCCAGTACCTTCTTGTACAGGCTCTTCTCTATGAAGGGCCCCTTCTTGATGGACCTTGACACCCTATACTCCTCAAAAAATTCCACGGCACGTTCCGGCTGCCGTTATTCAAGCCGCTATTTGTTTTTGCCGCCGCTTACTATAAACCGTGAAGAAGGTTTATGCTTCTTCCTGGTCTTATACCCTTTGGTTGGCTGTCCCCAAGGAGTTACCGGATGGATACCTTTATTCTTTCCCTCACCACCCCCGTGGGGATGATCTACCGGGTTCATGGCCATACCGCGAACTGTAGGCCGCACACCCAACCAGCGTTTACGGCCCGCTTTGCCCAGAGACACGTTCATGTGGTCCTCGTTACCTACGACACCAATGGTAGCATAACACTTCTTAAAGACCATCCGCATCTCCCCGGAGGGAAGTTTAAGGGTTACGTAGTCTCCTTCTTTTGCGGCAATAAGGGCCCCTGTTCCGGCTGACCGCGCCATTTGCCCGCCCCTGCCCAGCGTAAGCTCAATATTATGAACTGTAAAACCAAGCGGTATGTTTTCCAGGGGCAGTGCATTCCCCACCTCTATAGGGGCGCCGGGGCCGCTGACGATCCGGGTACTTACCTCAAGGCCCTTGGGGGCAATAATATAACGTTTTTCACCGTCTGCGTAGTGGATAAGAGCAATATTGGAACTACGGTTTGGATCATATTCGATTGTGGCGACCTTGCCGGGAACACCGATCTTATCCCGTTTGAAATCTATGCTACGGTACAGGCGTTTATGACCGCCGCCTTTGTGCCTTACGCTGATACGCCCCCGCGAATCCCGTCCTGCCTTTTCCGACCGGCCCGATGTGAGGACCTTTTCCGGGCCTGTGCCTTTAGTCAGTTCCGAATAGTCCAGGCTGGTCCATTGCCGCATCCCCGCGGTGATGGGTTTATATGTTTTTATTCCCATTTCCCCTATCCCCTACACGCCCTCGAAAAGGCTGATTTTCTCATCTTTGGGAAGCCGGACAATGGCCTTTTTCCAGGAGGATGTAAGACCTGCCCGGCTGCGCTGTCTTTTTGGTTTTCCCCCTACCCGCATAACGGTACAGGAGATGGGATGCACATTAAAAAGCCGGCGAACCGCCTCTTTAATTTCTATTTTTGTAGCCCGTGGGTCCACTTTAAATACATACTTTCCCTCTTCCCGAAGAACATTCGCTTTTTCGGAAAGCACCGGCTTGATTAGTATAGCCTCGTAATTGGTCATTCCACAGCCTCCCGGCTCTTTCCGGCGTAAAATTCATTAAGATTTTTCGCGGCAGTTTCAAGCATAAGCACCCGGCGTCCATAAAAAAGATCATGAGCGGACAGGCGGTTATAGGACAGGTATGAAAGCCAGGGGATATTGGCAGCCGCCCGTTTAAGCATGGGATCGTCATCTTTAAGAACGAGTACGGTCCGCACATTATCGCCGAAATTTTTTAACAGCCCGGCCAAATCCTTTGTTTTTCCGGAATCAATTGAAAAATCTTCAACGATTTTTAATGTGTCGCTTTGGGCTTTCAAACTAAGAATACTCTTTATTGCCAAGCGCTTTGCCTTTTTTGGAATTGAGTAGGAATAATCCCGGGGCTTAGGGCCAAAAACAACACCACCACCCACAAGGACGGGAGATTTCTTATCGCCCCGACGGGCCCGGCCCGTTCCCTTTTGTTTGTAAGGTTTGGCATTGGAACCATGTACTTCCCCGCGGTCTTTGGTACAGGCATTTCCCTGCCGCCGGTTGGCAAGTTCGTTATTTATAGCATACCAGATCACATCTTCGTTTACCGGCAGGCCAAACACCGCATCGTTCAGTTCTATGCCGCGGACTTCTTTGCCCTCTATTGAATACACCGTCTGATTCATTTCCACGCCCTTATTTCTTGACCGCCGCCCTGACTAACACCAGGCCCTTGTTAATCCCGGGTACGGAACCCCGGATCATAATAAGCTGGTTTTCCGTATCCAGTTTAACCACCCGCAGGCTTAGTACGGTAACCTGCTCCCTGCCCATGCGACCGGGAAGCTTTACATTCTTAAAGGTCCGGTGAGGATATGTGGACTGCCCGGTAGAACCCGGCTCCCGGTGGAATTTAGAACCGTGGGAATGGCGGCCGCCGGCAAAACCATAACGTTTTACCACGCCCTGAAAGCCTTTTCCCTTGGAAACCCCGGTTACATCTACATAATGGCAACCTTCAAAAAGCTCCGCCCCCAGGGTATCCCCAACGGCAACTTCTTTTTCAAAGTCCCGCAGCTCCCTTAAAACTTTTTTGGGAGAGATGGCCTGGGGAAACTGCCCCCCGTAGGGCTTAGTCACAAGCTGCTTTTTTTGATCGTCTACACCAATGACAACGGCTTTATAACCGTCATTTTCTTTGGTCTTTTGGGCAATGACAACATTCGGGTCAAAACGCAGGACCGTTACCGGAACAAAATTACCTGCGTCATCAGAAACCTGTGTCATACCCACTTTCTTGGCCAATAGCCCCAACATCTCTTACTCCAAAAAACAGAATTACTGTTTTATTTCAACGTCCACCCCGGCAGGAAGTTCCAGCTTCATAAGGGAATCCATTACTTCCGGAGAAGGATCGATAATATCAATCAACCGTTTATGGGTCCGCATCTCAAACTGTTCCCGGGACTTCTTGTGCACATGGGGTGAACGAAGCACCGTAACTTTATTGATACGGGTTGGAAGCGGGATTGGACCTGTAACCTTTGCCCCCGCCTTCTGTACCGTTTGAACGATGGATTTCGCGCTCTGATCGATTAGTTCAACGTCAAAACCGCGCAGCCGCACGCGAATTCGTTCCTTAGCCATTATTCCTCCAAGGCTTGCCACAGGCAATGCCGGAACAGCAAGGGTATAAACCGGAAACCCGGTTTATACCATCGGTCCCTGCCGTGTGAATTATGCGTGCTATTCGATGACATCCACTACCTGACCGGAAGCAACCGTTTTGCCGCCTTCACGGATAGCAAACCGAAGCCCCTTTTCCATAGCAATGGGGTGGATTAGCTCACCAACAATCTCCGTGTTATCTCCGGGCATTACCATTTCTTTGCCTTCCGCAAGCTTAACCGTACCGGTAATATCCGTCGTTCTAAAATAGAACTGAGGCCGGTAACCGGTAAAGAAGGGGCTGTGCCGTCCGCCCTCTTCCTTCGAGAGGCAGTAAATCTGACCTTTGAACTTGTGGTGCGGGGTAATGGAACCGGGCTTGGCCAAGACCTGACCCCTTTCCACGTCTTTTTTATCAATGCCACGCAGAAGAGCGCCGACATTATCACCGGCACGGGTATCGTCCAGTTCTTTGTTGAACATTTCAAGGCCGGTAACAACGGTCTTAACTGTCGGCTTAATGCCTACAATTTCGACTTCTTCGTTCTTCTTGAGGCCACCCCGCTCCACCTTGCCCGTAACCACAGTACCACGGCCGGAAATGGTAAACACATCCTCGATGGGCATAAGGAAGGGCTTATCGCTGTCCCGCAGCGGATCGGGAAAGTAGGAATCCATGGCGTCCAGAAGTTCTTTGATGCATTTGGCGGACTCTACGGTATCGGGCTCGGTACTGTTGTCCAGAAGGTCCGACATGGCCTTAAAAGCGGAACCTTTGATAATGGGGATTTTATCACCGGGGAACCCGTTGTTGGTAAGTACATCCTTAACCTCTTCTTCTACCAGTTCCAGAAGTTCAGGATCGTCAACCAGATCGACTTTGTTGAGGAATACGATGATATTGGGTACACCGACCTGACGGGCCAGGATGATATGCTCCCTGGTCTGGGGCATGACGGAATCCGGGGCGGAAACTACAAGAACAGCGCCGTCCATCTGCGCCGCCCCCGTAATCATGTTCTTAATATAATCGGCGTGACCCGGGCAGTCGATATGAGCGTAATGCCTGTTCTCCGACTGATATTCCAGATGCCGTGTATTGATAGTAATACCGCGGGCTTTCTCTTCCGGGGCATTGTCAATATCATCAAATTTCATTAGTTTATCACCATATTTCTTGGAACAATACATGGTGATCGCAGCGGAAAGAGTCGTTTTACCGTGATCGACATGGCCGATGGTACCGACATTCATGTGAATTTTTGTACGATTAAACTTATCCTTAGCCATTTGGTGTCCTCCTTCATGGGCACACAATAAAATGCATTTGTTACAGGAACCACTACCGCAGAATAACATTCCGGCGGCGATTCCGGTTTTCAAACACTACATGATTCTTTCCCAAAAACAAAGTTTTGAAAAAGACTTTTTATGGTGGGATTTAATGTGGATAAAAACAGCAGGAATAAGGCAAAACTACCTTATATTCCATAAAGGAATTTTTCCGGCAGGAAAAATTCCCACAGACAAAACCCGGCGGATTTGTCTGTAACTGTCCCGTCCACCTATCCCATCTCATTTAACGGGCCGGAAAAACCTGTTGACCTTTCCGGCCCCCGATGATCGGTTTGGATCATGCCGTCCGATAAACGGCCCGGAACAACCCGGGCGCTTAGCCCCGGTAATCCGGCGAGACCCGCATACGGGGCCAAGGGGCCGCCAGCCCCCATACCCTGTTTCTTAATGTCGATGATACTGGACTATCCTTCTATACCTCCCGACATTGAACCACTGGTTCACCCGCTATGCGGTTTTCGTCCGGTATACATGTACCGGACAAACTATTTCAAAAACCATGCGGACCCTGCAGATCCGCCTGCTAACAGTATATCAGACAATCCAGGGGGCTTGGCAAGCCCCCAGACCGCCGCGAACTACCACCGGTAATGGGCGAAGGCTTTATTGGCCTCGGCCATTTTATGGGTATCTTCCTTTTTCTTAAACGCTGTTCCTGTATTATTATACGCATCTAGAAGCTCCGCGGCAAGCCGGTCTTCCATGCCATGACCGGAACGGGCACGGGCGGCAGTGATGATCCAGCGCATGCCCAGAGCTTCCCGCCGGGATTCCCGAATTTCTACGGGGACCTGGTAAGTAGCCCCGCCTACCCGCCGCGATTTGACCTCGATAACCGGTTTTACATTATCAAGGGCCTTAAGGAACACCTCCAGGGGCTCTTTATCGGCCTTTTGCTGGAGGATCTCCATAGCCCCATGCACGATGCGCAGACCGACGGAACGTTTTCCCTCCCACATCATACGGTTTACGAACTTTGAAACTACCACACTGTTGTACTTGGAATCCGGAACTATGCCCCGATCCACGGTCTTTTTCTTGCGTCCCATGTCTGTTCCCTACGCCTTTGGCCGCTTGGCGCCGTATTTAGACCGGCTCCGTTTTCTGTCTTCCACGCCCAGGGTATCTTTGGCGCCCCGGATGATATGGTAACGAACCCCGGGGAGGTCCTTAACCCGGCCGCCCCGGACCAAAACCACCGAATGTTCCTGCAAATTGTGACCGATGCCGGGGATATAGGCGGTTACTTCTGTCCCGTTGGAAAGCCGCACGCGGGCGACTTTTCGCAGGGCGGAATTTGGTTTTTTGGGGGTAACGGTCATTACCCGTGTACATGTACCCCGTTTTTGGGGGCATAATTGCAAAGCCGGTGATTTCGTCTTGGAACCAACCTGTTGCCGGCCAAAACGAACCAACTGATTTATCGTTGGCATTAAAAACTCCCTGTTCGTATGCTACGGACCCTTGCCTCTGGCAACCAGGAACAAGGGAGTCGAATCTATCAGCTATGAAAAAAAGAATCAAGGGGTATAGAAAAAAATTTCTAAATTTTTAGGTGTTCCCGGCGGCTGTTACACTTGTAGGGCTGCCAGAAGGGACCGGGTCTGGGACAGGGCGGGGTGCAGGGCGAGATGTATGAAAAAGTATACTTTACTATACGATAGGTTGATATGCGCCGGAGTGGGGGAGTACTGGGGGCCGGATCTGGAGGAAAAGAAGGCGCAGGTCAATGTTCTCCATGAAGGCCGCCAGGGATCGTCAAAAAGAATACTATCCGGTAAAATCACCTTATGAGTGTACGATTTGTCAATGTAGACCGAGATAGCCCTGCAGCACTGGGGGGTAGCCGGAGACTTTGGCTCCGGCGTAGGGGGGGCGGAGGGTAAACGTGCTGTCCGGCGCCGTAGTGTCCGGTAACAGCCCCCCCTCCCCTTAAACCTTACATTAAGCCTGCGTTCCGGTCCCGGTTCTGGCAAATTTTTCGATACGAAAAGCGGGGGAAGGATGGCGCTGGGTATCGGCGGGTTCGGGGAAGCGGGATGAGTATAACGGGTTGACAAAACAAACGGTCCGGATTACACAGGACAAATTACAGGGGGTGTTTTATGGATGCGGGATTTGTTGTCGGGTTGATGCTTTTGACTATTGTTATTATCCAGTTTATCGTAATGATTATATTTTTTCTAAAAAACCGGCGGGGTTCGCAGGAGGATGTGTCGCAGAGGCTGGTAGAATATGCACAGCGTCTTGAAAAAAATGAGTCGACGCTACGGGATGAATTTGGTAAAAACCGTGAAGAAACCGGCAAGGCTGCAAAGGATTCTCGTGAAGAGTTGTCCTTAAACTTAAAATCTGTTGCGGAGCAGTTGTCTGTAACAATTACCGGCTTTACAGGATTGGTTGATAATAAAATTAAGTCTATTCTTGATTCGCTTGAGGTGTCATCAAAATCTAACAGGGATGAGCTTGCAAAAAACATGGGCGATTTAACTGTAACTGTAGACAATAAAATGAAGAGTATACAGGAATTTTTGGATTCGGGGCTGAAATTTAACCGCGAAGAACTGAATAAATCAATTTTGACGTTTGAGGGGAAAGTAACAAATAGTATATCTAGTTTCTCGGAAACTTTGGACAGGGAGTTAAAATCTGTTGCGGACAGGGTTTATACCTCTACGAGGGAAAGCAGGGAAGAACTTTCTGTTTCTCTAAAAACCTTTGAAGAGAGATCTTCGGCAAAGATAGAGGTGCTGACGAAAGATACAAAAGAGGGGCTTGAAAAGACCCGTGATTCTGTTGAAAAGAAGCTTGCCGATCTTCAGCAGGGGAATGAGAAGAAACTGGATGAAATGCGGCAGACGGTTGATGAAAAACTGCACAGGACACTTGAAACGCGGCTTGGTGAATCATTTAAGCTTGTTAGTGAGCGGCTTGAGCTTGTCCAGAAGGGTCTTGGGGAGATGCAAACACTGGTGAGTGATGTTGGCAGTATAAAAAATGTGTTGTCCAATGTAAAAAACAAGGGGGTGTTGGGGGAATATCAGCTTGGAGCAATTCTTGAGCAGGTTCTGACGCCTAATCAATACGCACAGAGTGTAAAAATTAAAGAGGGTAGTCGTGAGAATGTTGAATTTGCGGTAAAAATTCCCAGCAAAGAGGATTCCGGCAAGATAATTTGGCTTCCGATTGATGCCAAATTTCCTACTGCCGATTACGAGATTTTGTTGGCCGCTTATGAGAGTGGCGAAAAGGAAACGGGTGTCCAGGCGCAGAAAGATCTTAAAATAAAAATTGAGAAATTTGCCAGGGATATACGTGAAAAATATATTGATCCGCCAAATACTACGGAATTTGGTATAATGTTTTTGCCTTTTGAAGGGTTGTACGCGGAGGTTTTGCGTATTCCCGGGTTATTTGAAACTATCCAGAATACATACAGGGTTACAATTACAGGTCCTACTACGATCTCCGCATTTTTGAACAGTCTGCAGATGGGTTTTAGGAGCCTTGCGGTAGAAAAACGGACCAGTGAGATTTGGGATTTGCTTGGTGCGGTAAGGACGGAATTTGGCAAATTTGGTGATGTGTTGCAAAAAACAAAGGAGAAGCTGGACTCCGCAAGTAAAGAAATTGATAAGGCCGGTACGCGTTCACGGGCAATAGAACGCAAGCTGCGTGATGTTCAAACACTGCCGGAAGGCAAAGCAAAAAAACTATTAAGCGATATTGATGTGAATGATGTGGATGATATAATTGATGATGAAAACGATGCGGAATAAAAAATTCGGCCCCTGTTGCGCCTGACAGGTTACAAGCCCAGGAGGACCCCCGCCAGGGCGGCGGCTGCGATATAAAAGACGGGGTGTTTTTTGAAGCGCAGCACCAGGAAGAACAGCGCCCCAAAGAGGGCCAGTTCCCGCCAGCGCAGCGCCTGGTACCAGTGTAGCCAGTCCGGGTTATACAGGGATACGGCCATAGCGGCAAAGGCCGCCGCGGACAGGAGTCCTGCCCCGGCGGGCCGGAAGCCGGCAAAGAGGGTAGTTACGGTTGTGTTCGTCTTAAAGACCAGAAGCAGGCGGGCGACAAGTACAATAATGGCAATGGAGGGGCTTATTAGTCCCAGGACCGCAACAAGGGCCCCGGGGATGCCGGCAAAGCAGAAGCCTGCATAGGCGGAAAGGTTGGCTCCGACGGCGCCGGGCAGGGACTGGGCTACGGCAAGCATGTTCCCCACGTCTTCCCGGCTAAACTGTCCGCTGGTATCTGCCAGTTCGTAAAGAAAGGGCAGGGTGGCGTAGCCTCCGCCAATGGAAAAGAGCCCTATTTTGAAAAACTGCCCAAAGAGGATCAGAAGATTCATGCGCCGCTCCCTCCGGATTTATCCGGCGGCGGGTTCCGGTCTTCCGGGGCATGGGCCTGTGGCGGGGCTTCCCTTCTGAACACCAGAAGTCCCAAAAGGCCCGACGCGATGATTAGCAGTACGGGGGACACGTTCAAGGTTACGGAAAGGGCAAAGGCGGCGGCATAGATGCCAACAGCTTTTTTGTCTTTGAAGACCCCTTTTACCAGTTTTATCACGGTATCCAGGATAAGAGCGCAGACGGCCACACGGATCCCTGTGAACGCGTGTTTAACTGCCGGGAGATCCGCAAAATTGGCAAGAAAAACGGCGGTTATCGTAACAAAACTTACCCCCGGCAGCACAAAGCCCAGGGTCGCCAGAACCCCGCCCAGGGGTCCTTCACGCTTACAGCCGACAAATGTGGAAAGGTTTACCGCGATGATGCCGGGGGTGATCTGGGCAACGGTGTAGTAGTCCATTACTTCGTCCAGGCTGATCCAGCCTCTTTTGTTGATGAGTTCCCGCTCTACCACGGGGATCATGGCGTAACCCCCGCCAAAGGTAAGGACCCCCATTTTGAAGAAGGTAACGAAAAGTTCCAGATATTTTTTCAGGGGAATACCTCCCAATCAATAAGTATATCTACATGCTACTGGTTGGTTCCGGGAAAATCCCGGTATCTGCCAAATTCATATAAATTTTGTGGACTTTTTGGCATTGATTAACTATACTTATGACGGGTATCTAGCAGCCTGTTACATTGGCGGTTTACTGCGCGAAGCGTAACAAACTGCTGGAATATACGAGCTTACACCAAAATAGAGGAGTTTGTTATGCGTGCGCTGGTTAGTATTCGGCGAGTTAAGGCAATAACGGCTATTCCCGATTCGGACTTTCTTGAAGCTGCCCATATTATGGGCTGGACCTGTGTTGTCAAAAAAGGGGAGTTCAAAGAAGGGGATCTGGGGGTGTACTTTGAGGTAGACTGCTTTCTTCCGGTTGATCCCCGCTATGAATTTTTGCGTTCTTCCTCGTACCGTGAAAACAGCGATAACGGAAAGGGGTTCCGTATCCGCACGGCGAAGATGCGCGGGCAGCTTTCGCAGGGGCTTTTCCTTCCGCTTGCCGCGTTCCCGGAACTTGAGGGTTTTCACGAGGGGGACGATGTAACGGAAAAACTGGGCGTAAAAAAATGGTATGTCCCCGAAACTTCAAGCGCCGGGGGGACGATTATCGGCGACCGGCCCAACGGAATTCCCGCGTCTGACGAGATCCGCATACAGTCGGCCCTTGAGCTGCTGGATGAACTGCGGGGAAAACCCTACTACATCACCACCAAAATGGACGGTACTTCCGGCATTGTGTACTACATCGACGGGAAGATCGGCTGCTGCAGCCGCAACAAGGAAATTAAGGACGAGGCGGATTCCCTGTACTGGGCGCCGGTCTACCAGTACGGCCTTAAGGAAAAACTGGAGAAGTACGGGAAAAACATCGTCCTTACCGGTGAAATATGCGGGCCCGGCATCCAGAGGAACCGGCTGCGGCTTTCCGCGCTGGCCTGGTACGTGTTTGATGTAAAGGACTGGGATTCCGGCAGCTATGTCCCATATAACAGGATGGTCGAGATTTGCGACGGGCTGGGGCTTCCGGTGGTTCCGCTGGAGGAGCGGGGAGACAGCTTTGCCTATACGCTGGAAGAGCTGCTTGAAAAGGCGCGGGGCAAGTACCCCAGCGGCCTTGACAAAGAGGGTATCGTGGTACGGGATCTGATGTCGCCCAAGGCTGTCTCGTTCAAAGTTCTGAACAACGACGCGCTGCTGAAAGAAAAGGATTAACCTGGCCGGCAGCTATTAGTCGTTGATGGCAAGGTGGAGTTCGCGAAGCTGCCTGTCATCAACGATTCCGGGGCTGTCGTCCATAGGGCTAACGGCAAAGGAATTCTTGGGGAAGGCGATGACTTCTTTTATCGAGGTCTGGCCGGCCATGATCATGACAAGCCGGTCCAGGCCGGGGGCAATGCCGCCGTGAGGGGGGGCGCCGTACTTAAAGGCTTCGGTGAGGAATCCGAAGCGGCGTTCCGCCTGGTCGTTATCGAAACCGACAATGTTGAATATCCGTTTTTGCAGTTGGGGGTCGTGGATTCTGATGGACCCTGAGGCAAGTTCAAACCCGTTGAGGACAAGGTCGTACAGGTCCCCCTTGACGGAACCGGGGTCGCTTTCCAGGGTGTTGTGGTACTTTTCCTGGGGCCAGGTGAACATGTGATGGGCGGCTTCCCAGCGGTTTTCTTCTTCGTTGAATTCGAACATGGGAAAGTCCACGATCCAGACAAATTCAAAACGGGGAGCGCCGCCGATTAGGTTGAGGTCCCGTCCCAGCCGGGAGCGGACCGCCCCCAGGGCGGTATTGGCTACACTGCGCCGGGAATCGGCAACCAGGAGGATAAGGTCGCCGGGGCCTGCGCCCAGGGCGGAAACAATAGCCGCCCCCTGATCCGCAAAGAATTTTGACACGCCGCCCTCCAGAACGGGGGAGCCGGATACGGTAGGAGAACCAGATGCAGCAGGGGAGCCGGATACGGCCGGGGAACCGGCGGGCGCGACTTTCATCCAGGCCAGGCCCTTTGCCTTGTATATTTTGGCATGGGCTTCGAGTTCTTCAATTTGCTTACGGGAATAGGGGGCGGGCATGAGGGCGGCGGGAACAACGAGGGCTTTAACGGCGCCGCCGGCGGTGGTGATACCCTTTTGAGCGGCGGCCCGGCGGGCGGCCGCTCCCTGGCTTAGGGCGTCCTTAAAAGCCTGGAAACTGCCGGCTTCCACAAAGGGGCTGAAATCCTGCAGGGGCAGGTCAAAGCGGAGGTCGGGCTTGTCGCTGCCGTAGCGTTCCTGCGCTTCTTCCCAGCTAAGGCGGTGGAATTTTGCGGGTAATTCCACACCCAGGGTTTTTTTGAACACATAACCCATGAGTCCTTCGGTCATGGACAGCACATCTTCCCGGTCCACAAAGGACATTTCAATGTCGATTTGGGTAAACTCCGGCTGCCGGTCCCCCCGTGCATCTTCGTCCCGGTAACAGCGGGCAATCTGGAAGTAATTGTCAAAACCGGCAACCATGAGGAGTTGTTTGTAAAGCTGGGGGCTCTGGGGCAGGGCATAAAACTTGCCGGGATACAGGCGGGAGGGGACCAGGTAGTCCCGTGCCCCTTCCGGGGTGGATTTGATAAACGTGGGGGTTTCGATTTCGCGGAAACCCTGGGCCCCCATCCATTCCCGGACGGCAAAGCTTACCTCACCGCGCAGGCGGATCCGGTTCTGCATTCCGGCGGAACGCAGATCAAGATAACGGTACTTTAGCCGTAAATCTTCCCCGGCGTTACTTTCGTCCTCAATCTGAAACGGAAGAACATCACAGCGGTTCAGGATAACAAGCCGCTTTACAAGGACTTCGATTTCCCCGGTTGACATATCGGGATTGACCATATCACCGGGCCGGCAGCGTACCGAACCTTCAAGGGCAACGCAGTACTCGTTTCTTAATTCAGCGGCCAGCGCCTTTAACTCCGCCGGCGCGTCCTGGTCTACGACGGCCTGGGTAATGCCGTAACGGTCCCGCAAATTGATAAACGATATGCCGCCATGATCCCGCCTGCGGTGTACCCAGCCGTTCAGAATTACTGTCCTGCCGGCGTCGGCCGCCCGCAACGTACCACAGGTTGTGGTTCGTTTCATTGATTCCATGTGTCTAATGTATCACAGGGACGGAATATATTCTATAATGAAAAAGGTGGTCCCGATGTCCGGCTGACACGGGGGCGCCAGTTTGTTGGGGAAGAAGTATCTAAGACCGTGGTCAGGAGGAAACCATGCAATTTGAATTAAGTGAGGCGCTTATCGGGGATCTGCTTTTTTCGATGGAAGATCAGATGGGTGATTTTTACCTTGACACCAAAGAAGGGGTTATTATTGGTAATGAAGGCATTGAGGATAATGAGTACGATGAGTTTGATGATGTAAAAGAAGACGGGGATCGGTATATTTCCCTGCCCGCCTGGGATTCTACGGACGGTTTCAGGCTGATGGAACACTTTACCGCGGGGCTGCGGAGTCCGGCGCTGCGAAACGAACTGTTGGGGGCCCTGAACCAGGGAAAAGGCGTGTTCCGGTCCTTTAAGGATACTATTGCCCGTTATCCTGAGACAGAAAAACTGTGGTTCATCTACAAGGAACAGGGAATGAGGCGGGAAATTCTGCGCTGGTACAATGGCCTGCGGGAGGAGTGGGGGCTTGAGCGGATCGGCGGCGAACCTGAGGAGACCGGGGACCTGATACTGGAGGATTTTCGTTTTCGCCTTTCAAAAGAAACCGACCGGGAAGCGGCGGCGGCTCTTCACCGGGTTTGCATTGACGAACTGCGGGCCTACGCTGCCGAGCATAATGCGGGTACGGCGGAAACGCCGGCTTTTCTGGCGCTGGAACAGCCGGACGGCTGGGCCTGGTGTTTCCCCGGCGATCTGGCCCTGACGGCAGAAACGGGAAACGGGGATTTTGCCGCTTATACCGCCGCCCTAAGGCGGGGTGGAACTCTGTACATCCATGCCCTTGAGGTACAGCCCCAGTACCGGGGTCTGGGAATTGGGAAAAGCCTTTTAAGCCGGTGCATCGAAGAAGCCCGGCGGCGATTTGCCGGTTCCCCCGGACCGGAGGGGAAGGTCCTGATTCAGATCGTTATCGATCTTCCCGCGGGAAGTGAGGGGTTTTCCCAGGCGCTGTTTAGGGATTCGTTTAACCCCTGCATGGTCCGCTACTGCCTTGAGATTCCCCGCGATGATGGCGAGTCCAATTGAACTTTACCATGCAATATGTCAAGCTAGGCTAAAGTTCAATGCCGGGATAACAAGGATGGCCTTTACAGTTGATACAGAACGGGTAAAACAAAAAATCGCCTCTATTCGTGATAAAATACACGAAGAGGTTAATCCCCAGCTTCTTAACGAATACCGTCTCCTTCTAAAAAAGGAGATACCTCTTTTCCGCCGGTCCTGGGTCGCGGCCTATTTGCTGATGCTGCACGACCAGGGACAAAGCCGGCAAAAAGTCCGCTGGGAAAAGGGAGAGGGATTCCGGACAAAAACAAAGAGTCCGGTTCAAAATGAGAATTCCAGGGAGTTCTGCCGGGATAATGGGGCGGATCGCCGGAATCAGGGTGCTTTGACGGAGACGGCTTACGGTCCGGCAGGCAAGTTTGTTCTGGCGGAAGAAGAATCAAAGCGGTTATTTATCAGCATAGGACGTAACCGCCGCCTGTTTCCCCGGGAAATTCTGGGACTTATTATCAACACTGCACAAGTTGAACGGGAAGATATTGGGTCCATAAGGATCCTGGACAGTTACTCCTTTGTGCAGGTCAGGGAAACAGTGGCGGATAAAATTATCGAAGCCTTAAACGGCACCATGTTCCGTGGACGGACCTTGGCGGTAAACTACGCCCATGCCAAACGGGAAGGGGGTACCGATGGGGCCCCGGACCCCGTGCCGGAACCCCTGAATTCGGAGGACTCTGAGGATTTCGAGGATTCGGAACCCCCAATACCGGAAGCCCCAGCACTGGGAACCCCAACGCCGGAGGCCCTGCTAGACCTGGGTACCGAGCAGGGTGATGATCCTCCCGATGAGGACGGCATTTAAGCCGATACCGGCCAGCAGCAAGAGCCAGGAAAAAACTTCCAGTACAGAGGCCCGGCGGGTACATTTGCGGGCCAGCTTTTCCGGGTCCCCCGGAATTGCCCCAAAGGGGGCAAAACTGTCCCCCGGTTCACGTGGAACCGGCATCGCTGCGTTCTTTGGGTCCAAAACTCCAAATACGTGCCACAGATCTTTTCTGGATTTTTTTATGCCCGGCGCCAGGAGGGGGATTCCCTCCGGCACATCCCGGTAAGGGCGGGAACCGTAGACTTCCCCGTTGGGGAGGCGGCCAGAGGAGTAGATGAGGGGCAGCCGAACCAGATCCCGAAAAGAACGGTACACGCGGGCCTCCTGCCAAAAACGGCGATAGACAATAGTCAGAAGAAGCCCCGGCGGCGCCAGAGTGTAAAGGGGTACAAAGGCGGCGCAAAAGGCGGTGATCGCCGTAAGCCGGAAGGCAGGCCGGGGCAGGAACGTAACGGCCATAGCGATAAGGCAAAGGGCGCCCAGAACCAGGGCATAGGGGGTAACACCGTTCCAGTATTCGTTCCGGTGACGCCCTGCCCGGATGACTCTGGTAGCCATAGAACGCTCATCGCCGGTATAAAAAATGACCTGAAGGGGGGTTTCCGGAGTAGCCACAAAGATCCAGCGACCATCCTGGGGACTTAAAGCGCCGCCCACAAAGACCCGGACCTCTCCGGTTAGAGTAGCCACCTGGTCCCGGCGCAAACGCTGGGGCGCCTCTTCGGTAAGGTCAAGACCCTCCCGGACATCCCTGTCTTCCGTGGGGAGCATGTAAACCTGGGCCCCTGTAAGTACCACCGGGATGGTAAGATCCGGACTTCTGACCCACAGGGTATGACCATCGGTAATTGATTCAAAACTACCGGTAAGACGGAACAGTTCCCCGGCAGGGCCTTTA
This sequence comes from Treponema sp., assembly GCA_031278715.1. GTDB lineage: Bacteria > Spirochaetota > Spirochaetia > Treponematales > Breznakiellaceae > JAISFT01. Next base: position 27,528 of record JAITJW010000163.1, read on the forward strand.
CCCGGAGAGTTTTTCCTGCCCCGGAGGGTCCTTGTACCCGGAGAACCCTGCGGCGGCGGGGACTGCGGGGCCCGGCCACAGCTTACATAGTGCGTATAATCCAGCAGGGGAACCAGCCGCAGTTTGTTAAAGTGCGCGCGGAAACGCCGCCAGGCAAAACCGCTTACCAAGGCCCCTGCAATGGGGACCAGACCGTACCAGAACAGGACCAAAAGGCCTATCACTAGAAAATCGTAGATACGCAGGGTAATATTCCTCCGTGCAAGTATACCGGATCGAACAGCTTATCCTGGGGGTCAATTTTACCAACTGCTGGATAATTGTCTACGGCAACGGGCCGGCCGGGGACAGTTCCCGCCTCTGCGCCCTTATCGATCCGGGGGCGGAACCAGATAACATTATAGCACAGCTTACAATGCTGGCCCTAAGACCCAGCCATATTCTTCTGACCCACGGCCACTTTGACCATATCCTTGCCCTGCCGGATCTGCACAACGCCTACCCGGAAGCCCCCATCGCCATCCACCGGGACGACATGCCCTACCTGGGGCCGAATCCCCCCCGTTTACACGGCCACAGCCTTGGCATTGACAGCAACGCCGGTCTGCCGCGGCCAGGAGAGGGCCTGCAGGAACTTGAGGACGGGGATTGTATCGGCCCCTTTAAGGTCCTTAGTACCCCCGGACACACGCCGGGTTCCGTAGTGTTTCTGCTGGAAGAACAGCGGATCATGTTCAGCGGGGATACCCTGTTCAAGGGGAACTGTGGCCGGGTGGATCTTCCCGGCGGAGACCAGGGCAAAATTGAACAAAGCCTAAAGCGACTGCTTGCCCTGGACGGAGACATTTACGTTCTGCCCGGCCACGGGGAATCTACCAGTATCGCCGCGGAACGGGGAACCAGATTTTTCTAAAACCGTGTGGGATGTGTTTGTAATTCGAGTCTGCCCATAGGGGAACAATGCCGTATCCCGCAACAGCAGCAAAGATTCCGGGGGGATATAAAGCTGCTCTGTGTTATAATAATTCAGATAGTTACTGTACTTCCACCAAATTTCATGACTCTCTTCCGGCCCCTGTGCAGCGGCGTTACTAAAAAGCAGCGCCTTCTCAAAAGGTTCTTCGGAACAACTCAGGACCCTGATCCGTACCAGATTAACGCCGGCCTCCCGTGCCTCGCCGGGGAACACCGGTACAAAATCGTGGGCCCGGATACCTACATGGGTAATGGTATCTTCTACCGGGACAGCAGTCCGCAGAGTCAGCCCCCAATCAAGGGCGGCAATTTCCCGTTCCCCAAGCCGCCTTACCGGGGAGATATTTTTGCAGCCTGTTAGCCGGGCCACCGCCACCAGACCAGGTTCGCGGAAAAGTTCCCTGGTCCGCCCCTTTCTCAAGACCCGGCCGCCGTCCATAACCAACAGTTCCCCGCACAATTTGAAAACTTCGTCCCGGCTGTGGGTAACCAGGATCACATCATCACGGCCTGCCAGAAGTTCCAGCATCCGGGCCTGCATCTGTTCCCTAAGATTCGTGTCCAGAGCGGAAAAAGGTTCATCCAAAAGGATAGCCTCAGGCCCGCAGATCAGCATCCGGGCCAGGGCAGCCCGCTGCTGCTGCCCCCCGGAAAGCGCAGCAGGCCGCCGGTCTTCCAGCCCCGCAAGACCGAATCGTTCCACCCAGTCCAGGGCCTTCCGTCTCTTTTCCGCCGCCCTTCCCCGGCCAGGAACAGTAACAGCGGGGAGCGCGGCCATAATATTCTCCAGTACCGTCATCCGGGGAAAAAGGGCATAGTTCTGAAACAGATAGCCCACCCGCCGCGCCTGGGGTCTCAGGTCCAGCTTCGCCGCCGAATCAAAAAGGACACGACCGTTTATTTCAATATGCCCCTCGTCAGGGGTCTCAATTCCGGCAATACATTTAAGGGTCATGCTTTTTCCGCAACCCGAAGCCCCCAGAATACCCAGACAGCCGACCCCCCCGGAAGTTTCAAATTCCGCCTCCAGGCTGAAACTGCGGGAAAGCCGTTTACGGATAGAAACCTTCATGCTCACCGGGGCCTCTTTTCCAGGGCCGTAAAGTAGTTCATCAAAGCCACCACAATAAAAGATACCAGCAGAATAACCAGCACATAGCTATACGCCTCGTCCATAGTTCCCGCGGCCACCGCGGAGTAAATCGCCAGAGGCAAGGTCCGGGTCTTTCCCGCAATATTCCCGGCAATCATGGCAGTGGCGCCGAATTCCCCAAGACCCCGGGCAAAAGCCAGAATCGCCCCGGAAACCACCCCCGGCATGGCGGTAGGCAGACTTACCCTGCAAAAAATTGCCCATTCAGACATGCCGAGGGTCCGGGCCGCGTAGATCAGATACGGATCAACCTGCTCCAGAGCCCCCCGTGCAGAACGGTACATAAGGGGGAATGAAATTACCACAGAGGCAAGTACCGTGGCGGCCCAGGAGAAGGCGATTCTAAGACCAAAGAAGTCCAAAAAAAATTTCCCCACCGGTCCCCGGACCCCAAAGACGTAGAGCAGAAAGAAACCCGCCACCGTTGGGGGCAGCACCAGGGGCAAAGTAAGAATACCGTCCAGCACCATCTTCCACCGTTGGCGCCGAAGACGGACAACCAGCCCCGCGGCCGCAAGACCGGCAAAAAAAGTTACCAGAATAGCCGCGGAAGCGGTCCGCAGGGAAATAAGAACCGGCGAAATATCCATATTACGGAGCGGCGGCAAACCCGTAGGCCGCAAACACCGCAAGACCCTGGGAAGAGGCAAGAAAGTCGATAAAAAGCCGGGCCTCCTCCGGGTGTAACGATGCAGCCAGCGGCGCCACAGGGTAGATCACCGGGCGGGCCAGACTGCCGGCAGGGGCTTCTGCCAAAACCTCCACCTTGCCGCTGGAAGCCGCGTCCGTAGCGTAGACCACCCCCACCTCCGCGCTGGCCTCCGCCACCCAGTTCAGTACCTCGGTAACATTGGTACCCAGGCTGGCCTTAGCCTTCACCACGTCCCAGGTTCCCAGACTGGTAAAAATCTCCTGGGCGTACTGACCTGCAGGCACACTGGCGGGATCCCCCAGGGCAATCACCGGAGCAGCGCTAATGTCCTGGAACCCCGTTACCACAGTAGCCACCCCCACAGGCTTAATAAGGACAACCTTGTTTTCCAGCAAAGACCGCACCATATCTCCCTGTACCAGCCCCCCTTTAACCAGGTTATCCATCTGAGTCATTGCCGCGGCCATGAAAACATCCGCCTCCAGACCCTGCTCAATCTGAGTTTGAAGCTTCCCGGAACTGTCGTAGGTTCCCTCCACACTAATCCAGGGGTAAGCAGCCCGGAAGCGGGGAATAATCTCCTGATCAAAGGCGTTCCGCAGACTCGCCGCCGCCGCAACCAGAATAGTTACCGGCGCCTCCGTGTCCCGGACAGTACCCTCCACACCCGCCTGTCCTGCAGGCGCCTCCTTCTTTCCCCCGGCAAAAAGCGGGGTCCCGGCAAGAATAGATACGACTAAACCAATCAAAATACAACGAAATGTCCATTTTCTCATCGTTTTCTCCTTGTTTTGTAGCTTCCTACAAGATTATAGAGAACACAATACAATAAAACCAAACTAAAGTCAATAGAACATAAGACAGGCTAACCATTCTGCATAAATATACGTAATATAGGCTTATTTTGAATATTTATACAACATTGTAAGGACGAACAAAAAAACAAAAAAAAGTTTGACAATGAGCACGGAAGGGTGTAGCATGTTCATAATTCAGAAGGGACTTCGGGTCCCAAGCGCCCGTGAAGGAGGATAGGCCGTGTACCTTGCCCGCTGCCGTTTGCAAAACGCCGCATTGCTCCGTTCACTGCTCTCT